>NZ_JBFTNH010000016.1:0-202241 GCF_056397385.1 Pseudomonas sp. 05N36
CTGAGCTCTGAGCTTGGGTCGGATCAGTGAGAGATCACTGTCCAAGTGCTCGTGGAATCAGTGTCCAAGTGGCCGTGGAATGAGTGTCCAAGTGAGCGTGGAATCGCTGTCCAAGTGTTCGTGGACTGGGTGTCCAAGTGCGCATGGAATCCCCAGTAAAAGCCTTAGAAGGCAAGGCTGCGTTGCTAGCCGCCACATCTGCCCCAACCCCGACAACACTTACCCTACCCTCCAGCACTAAAGCATTAGCCCTGACCGGGCATCCAGACTCGACTATAAGGATTGGTCAAAAAACTACGCACAGAAGGACTTCAATGCCAGAAGACCACCCCCCTACTTCTAAGGGTTCGACCTTCTCAAGGTCCACATCTGCAAGACACATGGCACCTTCCCAGTCCTACAAACCCCTCCTACAATAAATCCTGTTTCTTCCTACAAATCATTGGCTTACGTGACATATGGGTTTGGGTTCGATTCCCTTCACCCGCTCCAATCAGATTTCAGTCTCACGTCGTTTTTTGACGGGGGATGCAGGTAAAGAAAAAACCGGCCTTGATGGCCGGTTTTTTTATGTCTGGAGTTTGGTGGAATCGGGCTCTGAGGCATCTCCCCACTTTCGTCCGTTGTCCGCTGATCGATGAGTAAGTTCTCTCGGGGCGTTAGCGACTACCCTGAAGTCTGTTAGCGTTTTTTTCTAAAAACACGGATTTATTATCAAATTTCATCAAGCGTTAGCATTTTCACGCCTACGAAAATTAGCGTTTTCGCACGGGACTCGCAGCAACTTCATCTTCTACACCGCACGTGTCGTCGCGCACACGATTCGAAAGGAAATGGCGGATGAAGCCAGAGTACTGGTGATCTTTCAGCGAGCTCAGGACCGGCTGAAAGAAGTACTGGAAATGCCAGACCAGGATGCGAACCGCATCATCCGCTCCATCAAGGAGAACGGCTGGGTGGTGTCCGGCAAGCTAAAAAAAGGGTACCCGCAGCTTGAAGATGAACGCATGGCGGAACGCATTGTAGAGGCGGTGCGTTCTGCGTTTGAGGATCGTGAGATGGGGGGCGGCGAAGAGTGATTCTTCGGCGCTGCGGATTAATGCCAGCCAAATTCAGTGTCGACCACCCATTTACCGGTGGCACAAAGAAGCCAATTTCCGAAAAGGCAATGTCCCACACGACACTGGGAATTGTCCGTACACTTGCGCATTGCTGTGCTTTTGTCACGAGGCTTATAGTCGGCCGACGCCCAAATGGCGTGTCGGGTTTGGCGACTCGGCGACATGGTGCAGAAGCTTCCGAGCAGTTTCGGAGCGCTTTTGAACGCACTTAGCTACCTGTTTTTTGGCAGCTGTGCGTGGGAGATCTTCGGATCTGCCGGTTTTACCATGTCCGGTTCGCCAACCCGCGTACAGCTGCCACCCATTTGTTTGGCGACAATTGAGTGGTGGGTCTTCCAACTACATGGTGATCACTCATGAATGAATACATGGCTTTAACCAGCAACGCCGACGACCTACCCTCCCTGTTCGTCAACACCACTCAACCGCTGCATTCACTGCTCAGCACGGCCAGCTACAGAATCCGAGCCGTGACGCAGATTCTTGAAAACCTCGCGATGCGGGGTGACATCACTACTGACTCGGTCATTCTCAGCGACTTCGCATTGCTCTGCTGCATACCTTTGCGCGACGGTTGCGATGTGCTGGATGTGATTGCGCGACGCATGGATGCAGAACCGTCCTGACGTTACAAGGGGGCGCTGTTTCGGCGCCCCTCCAGATCTTGACACTGCAAATCACGCATGCTAGCGAATGCTATACTTCTTTCAAATTGCATGAAGTCTGCAACGTCCCCTACCGCTACAGATACCGACTGCAAATCTCAGTTAACGGCTGCAGGACAGAGGAGGTCTACAGCAAGCGCGAGATGGGAGGTGTGGTATGAATCGGCACTATTACATCAGTGACAATCTCGACGATCTTGAAACCGTTGAAACTGAACTGGAAGCCAACGGCATCAATACCGAACAAATTCATGTGCTCAGTGAAGAAGTGGCGGATGTTGAAGAACATCACCTCCACGAAGTTAACTCGCTGATGAAACAAGACACCGTTCACTCTGGCGAGATTGGTGCAGTGGTCGGTGTGCCACTTGCTGCGCTGGTCCTGGGTGGCGCCTATTGGCTGGGCTGGACCCAATCCGCTGCAGGCTGGATGCCTTTTATCTTCCTGGCGATTGTTATATTGGGCTTCAGCATCTGGGAGGGCGGTTTTTTTGGTATTCAGGTGCCAAACACGCACTTCCGCAGTTTTAAACAAGTGGTAGACGAGGGCAAACATATCTTCTTCGTGGATGTTGAGCCGGATCAGGAATCGGTACTGGACCGGGTAATCGAACATCATCCAAGGCTGAAGATCGCCGGCATGGGTACGGCAGCCCCCCACTGGACAGTCGCCTGGCAGCACAAATGGCATCAGTTCAAACGAGTGATATCGGGTTAGCCCCGCAGGCTTGAGGGCGTCCGGAAGTGCCATCCGGACGTCGCTTATTGGCCGAAGAAAATCACCCGGCTGAGGAACACATAATCAGCCTCGGTGGCCATCAGTCCGACGAGTACCAGTAAACACAACGGTGGCACCAATATGGCGTAGACCATGGCCAACCGTTCCCAGGCCATGTGCATGAAGACGGAGACAATCAGACCTGCCTTCAACAACATGAGCGTGATGATCAGGAACCACCGGAGGTAGCCCTGGAAGTGAAAATAGTCGACAAGATACGACAGCGTGCTGAGGACGAATAACAGCCCCCAGATTTTAAGGTACAAGCTGATTGGATGTTGCTGACCCTGGGTATGCGCCATCATCCGTGCTCCTCTTCAGAAGCTGTTCACGACCTACCATAAATAGAAGAACGCAAAAATAAACACCCACACCAGGTCCACGAAGTGCCAGTAAAGCCCGGCTATCTCGACGATCTGATAGTTTCCGGAGCGCTCATAATCTCCGCGCAATACTTTCATCGCCACAATGCTGAGGTAGATGACGCCGACTGACACATGCAGCCCGTGGAAACCGGTAATCATGAAAAAGCTGGCACCAAATTGCGCCGCCCCCATGGGGTTCCCCCAGGGACGCACTCCTTCTGCGATGAGCTTGCTCCATTCAAATGCCTGCATGCTGACGAAGGTCACCCCGAAGGCTGCGGTCGCCAGCATCAGGGCAGCGGTTTTCGCGCGATCATGGCGATAGGCGAAATTGACCGCCATGGCCATGGTGCCGCTGCTACTGATCAGCACAAAGGTCATGATGGCGATCAGAATCAGCGGGATTTCTCTCCCGCCGATCGTCAATGCAAACACTTCACTGGGGTTCGGCCAGGCGCTGGTGATCGTCATGCGTACCGACATGTAGCCGGTTAAAAAGCAGGTAAATACAAACGTATCGCTGAGCAGGAATATCCACATCATCGCCTTGCCCCAGGGCACCTGCCTGAAAGCCTCTTTGTCCGAGGCCCAGTCGTTGGCGATGCCCTGCCATCCCGTTGCAGGCGGCGAGCTGGGTGGGTTGGATGAACTGGACTCGACTGGGGCTAGCGGGTGCGATGCCATGGCTTTTCACCTCAGGCCGCAGAATCTGGCAATGGCTTCATAGGTTGCCGGCGTACTGGTCAGCAGCGCGAATAGCACGAACCAAAGACCCAGTAAGTAATGCCAATAGGTGGCACAGAGCTCTACGCTGGCGCTGAGTTGCGGCAACGGCACGTGATGCAGGAATTTAGCGACGGTTCTGCTCCAGGCGATCAGCCCGCCCAGCAGGTGGAACCCGTGCAGGCCGGTCAACAGGTAGAAGAAACTGTTGGCCGGATTACTGGCGACAAAATAGCCCCAGGCGACAAACTGCTGCCAGACCCAGAGTTGTCCCGTCAGAAAGGCAACGGCAAATACGCCCCCCACTGCAAAGCCAATGACCGTTGCGTCCAGTCGCCCCTGTCGGGCGGCCATACGCGACCACTGCAGGGCGATGCAGCTGAATACCAGAAAAGCCGTATTCAGCCATAGCTGCCATAGGTTGGCCAAGGGCGCCAAGGGCTCCGTCAGGGGTTGCCAGTCGGCCATCTGTGAGCGTTCGATAAAGGCGACCAGAAAGAGAAAGAATAACGAACTCACCACGGCCAGAAACAAGCGCAGGCCGACTCTCGCGTTCTGGATTCTATCGGCAGCCTCGGCGGCCTGAATATCTTCAGGACCACCACTCCAATTACCGCCGGGGTCAGCACCGTCGGCGTTTCTCAATAGCAGCCTGTTCATGTCTTAACGTCCGCAATACTGGCTCCGGCACTGAGTTGCCGCATCTGCTCCAGTTCCTCGTCGGAGACCGTTTGCGGAACGAAATCCTGGTCTATTCCCGGCATGCTGTAGTCGTAGGCCCAGCGATGCACGACCGGCAGCTTCGCGCCCCAGTTACCGTGTACCGGCGGGGTGTCCGGCGTTTGCCATTCCAGACTGGCCGCGCCCCAGGGGTTACTGCCTGCGGGCTTGCCTTTGAAAGTGCTCCAGGCCAGGTTGAACAGGAACAGCAGTTGGGAAACGCCGACGATCAATGCGACCACCGTAATGAAAGAATTCAGTTCTTGCGCCGACTGCGGAATGAACGCGTAGTTGTCATAGGCGTAGTAGCGGCGTGGCATGCCCTGGAAACCCAGGTAGTGCATGGGAAAGAAGATCGCGTAGGTGCCGAGAAAGGTAATCCAGAAATGCAACTTGCCGAGGGTGTCGTTCGTCATGCGCCCGGTGACTTTCGGGAACCAATGATAAATGCCGCCGAACACCACCAGTACCGGTGCGACCCCCATGACCATATGAAAATGGGCCACGACGAAATAGGTGTCCGAGAGCGGAATGTCCACGATCACATTACCGAGAAACAACCCGGTCAGACCGCCGACCAGAAAGGTGACGATAAAGGCCAGGGCAAACAGCATCGGTACGGTCAGATGAATGTCGCCCCGCCACAGGGTCAGAATCCAGTTGTAGACTTTCAGTGCGGTCGGCACCGCGATGATCAAGGTGGTGGTGGCGAAGAAAAAACCAAAGTAGGGGTTCATTCCGCTGACATACATATGGTGTGCCCAGACCACAAAACTGAGTACGCCAATCGCAATAATGGCCCACACCATCATTCGGTAGCCGAAGATACCTTTACGCGCATGCGTGCTGATCAAGTCGGAGACCAGACCAAACGCCGGGAGAGCAACGATATAGACTTCCGGGTGGCCGAAGAACCAGAACAGGTGCTGGAATAATATCGGGCTGCCACCTTGGTGATCGAGCTGCTGCCCCAACGAGATGATCGCCGGCATAAAGAAGCTGGTGCCCAACAGCTTGTCGAACAACGTCATGATCGCGCTGACAAACAATGCAGGGAACGCCAGCAAGGCCATGATCGAGGCCATGAAGATTCCCCATACGGAGAGCGGCATGCGAAACAATGTCATGCCGTGCGTGCGCGCCTGCAACACCGTGGTGACGTAGTTCAACCCGCCCATGGTGGTTGCGACGATAAAAATCGCCAGTGAGACCAGCATCAGTACGATGCCCCAGTCAGTTCCCGGTGTCCCCTTGGTAATCGACTGCGGAGGATAAAGTGTCCATCCCGCCCCCGTGGGGCCGCCCGGGACAAAGAACGCGGCGAGCAACACCAGTACCGCCAGCAGGTAGGTCCAGTAACTCAGCATGTTGACATAGGGGAAGACCATGTCACGGGCCCCCACCATCAACGGGATCAGATAGTTGCCGAAGCCACCGAGAAACAAGGCCGTCAGTAAATAAATGACCATGATCATGCCGTGCATGGTCATCGCTTGATAGTAAGTACTGGCGTCCATGAACCCCAAACTACCGGGAAAGCCTATCTGCAAGCGCATCAAGTCGGACAACACCACGGCGATGATGCCCACGAATATAGCCGTCAAGGAATACTGAATGGCGATGACCTTGTGGTCCTGACTCCAGATATATTTGGTCAGGAAACTCTTGGGCTCGTGCAGTGCTTCTGTTTCGGCTTGCTCCGCATAGGCCATCACGTCATCCTCCAACTGAAGTTTCGGTGTATTGCTGGCTGCCTACGGCTACTTTCCTGGCTCCGCCTTGCTCGCATCAGCGTCGGCATTCGCTTTGGACTTGATAAAAGCGATCAGTGCGCTCAACTCCTTATCACTCGGCGTAAAGGTCGGCATGATGGGTGCGTAACCCTTGACGATTTTGGCGTTAGGCTTGAGAACCGATTCTTTTATATAGTCCTCATCGACCTTTATCCTCGTACCGTCCTCAAGGGTTTCTGTCTTGCCATACAGACCCTGCCAACTGGGGCCGATGCCCTTGCTGCCATCGACACTGTGGCAGGCCAGGCAGCCGAACGACTTGGCCAGCTGCTGTCCCTGCGCCGCCAAGTCTTCACCCGCGGCAGAAAGCTCATCGCCTTGGCGCGCGGTACCCAGTGATTTGATCAGGGTAACGAGAGCACCCAGTTCATCTTCATTGAGAGTATAGGCCACCATGACCGGCGGGTAGCCCTGTACCCGTCGGGCTTTCGGATCGAGGATCGCCGCTTTCAGGTAGGCCTCATCGACCTGCACACTCGTGCCATCGGCAAGCTGTTCGGTGCGGCCATACAAGCCCTTCCATCCCGGGCCGAGACTGGCACTGCCATCCTGGCTATGGCAGGCGTTGCAGCCGTACTTCTCGACCAACAGCCGGCCTTTTTCCAGCACGCTGTCGCGACTGGGTTTGGCAGCTGCCGCTAATGTCTGCGCAAAAGTCGGTTGGCTGCTCAACCATTGATCGAAGGCGTCCTGTTGGTCCACGATCATATGGCCGCGCATGTTGTAATGCCCCACGCCACAATATTCAGCGCAAATGATTTCGTACTTCCCGGTTTTAGTTGGCGTAAACCAAAAGTACGACACCATCCCCGGCACCATGTCCATCTTGCCGCGCATTTGCGGTACATCGAAATCGTGCAGCACATCTTTGGAACGCAGTAAAACTTTTACCGGCTGATCGAGCGGAAGGTGAACTTCATTGTTTAGTACCAGTATATCGTCCTGCCCTGCCGGATCCTTGGGATCAAGACCGAAGGGGTTGGTGGAATCAACAAACTTGATATCCGACTTACCCAGTTTCCCGTCCCGACCGGGAAAACGAAAAGCCCATTGCCACTGCTGGGCGACCACTTCAAGTTCATAAGCTTTTTTCGGCACCCGGACGAAATCACTATAAACAACCAGGCCTGGCGCCAACATCGCGGCAATACCGACCRAAGTAACGATAATCAACCATAACTCCAATTTTTTATTGCCTGGCTGGTAGGCCGCCTTGGCACCGTCCTTGTGACGATAACGCATCACGGCGACTGCCATAAATACCGTGACGGCGATGAAAAATATTCCGCTGATGACCAGGGTAATGAACTGGGTGGTGTCTATTGACCCCCAGTTGGAAGCGGCCGGCGTCGCATGCCAAGGCGCCAGGATGTTGAACAACACTG
The DNA here is from genome assembly GCF_056397385.1 of Pseudomonas sp. 05N36. Taxonomy (NCBI): domain Bacteria; kingdom Pseudomonadati; phylum Pseudomonadota; class Gammaproteobacteria; order Pseudomonadales; family Pseudomonadaceae; genus Pseudomonas; species Pseudomonas sp. 05N36. The sequence continues at coordinate 7,551 of NZ_JBFTNH010000016.1, forward strand.
ATGCAACAACGATTAGAATCAAGATAATTGCTGTTGCCATTTTCTCTTCATCCTATTCCTGTCACGCGTGGATTATGCAAAAGCATCGCCACTTAACAGCATCGTCAAATTAATATTAATCTGACGTCCCAGCAGAGCAGACAAACACCACTGCTCCTGACGGTAAAGTCAGCAAGAAGTATAGTGCAGGAACGGAGCAAGCGCTTTTCCTGAAGTACCGTGACGCCCGAACATTCCAATTCCAACAACAAGTTAATTGTTTAAATCCATTTGCCACCTATAGCTAAAGATATTCAGCATCACGTCTCCCGGTACTGGATTGGGCATAGCGACTTGTTTCCGATCAGTCAAAAGAATCAGGGGCGAGCCCCACGCCCCCCAAGCGACGCCCGGTTGCCAGCTATACTTAATTCCTGATCAGGGATGGCAGAGATTGGCCAGAAGCGGCCCGAGCTACAGAGTCCAGTAGTCCACGACGGAGGTTTCGTCATGAGTGCCTTGACGATCGAAGGCTGGTGCAAAACCAGCGGTGCCCAAAAATCCACCCCGGTGGGAGAGATCCATTTTGACATCGATGCCCCCCTCCATCTGCGCCTGGAGGAAGCTGAAGAACACCTGCAAAAGACCCATGAGCGTGAAGCCATGGTCGATGTCGACATGAGCTCAATGGATTTGATCCTGCCTGAGGGATACGGCCCCTTGTCCGACTGCCAAATGCGCGTCTATTTGCACGACGAGCGCGGTCAGTTCCATCTGGTCGGGCATCGAGCGAGCGATGGAAGCTTGATCTATACCAACGCGGTATTGATTGATCAGCTGCTTGAGTAGCGACGACGTGATTCTCGGCATCGGTATTTTCTCTGCGAGGGAAGCGCGGTGCCGAAAACTCACCTTTTAAACAGAAGATGCAGAGACAAGAGAAACCGGTCCTCAGTGACCGGTTTTTTTATGCCCGCCGTTCAGCAGCAACACGCGATGAACTGGCGTTGAAGGAATCATAAACACTCCAGTACTGCTCCTGGACACCGCGTTTTGCAGTGGTTCCTACACTGTCCCCTACCACTCATCCATTCTGTCGCCACCAGCGGTGGTTATAGTGTTGATAACTAATTTTCAGTAGGTATAGTAACCACCTCCACAGCACAGGGAAGTGATGTGAATAGCCGATATTTGATAACCCAAATCGTCGCAGACGGCTGGTATCTGGTACGGGTCAGGGGCAGTCACCACCACTTCAAGCATCCCACGAAGCCCGGTCTGGTCACCGTCCCACATCCGAAAAAGGATTTACTGACCAAAACGGCCGTCAGCATCCTGCAACAGGCCCTGCTGTATTGAACCGGCGCACAGCACCCAGAGGACAACGAACATGCTTTACCCAATTGCGATTTCAATGGGCGATAACGAACACGCCTGGGGCGTGGAAGTGCCGGATATTCCGGGCTGCTTCTCGGCCGGTGATGACCTGGACGATGCGATCGCCATGGCGCGCGAAGCCATCGAAGGCCACTTCGAGATACTCGCCGAAGACGGCTCGGCGATTCCGCCCGCCAACAAGGTCACCGTACACGCGGCCAATCCGCAGTACGCCGGCGTTACCTGGGCATTGGTGGACATTGATGTCACCAAGTACCTGGGCAAGGCTCAGAAACTCAACATCACCCTGCCCGGCTATCTGCTGACCCGTATCGACGAATACGTGCTGCATCACCCGGAAGAGAAAAGCCGCTCCGGCTTCCTCGCGTCGGCGGCGTTGAAAGTGTTGCAACAGGGCTGAGGGCAACGGCCTCAGCCCTGGCGCAACAACGACCTTTAGCGGGTCGCCACAATGAATAAACGCGGGAACGGCAGCAACACCGAACCATCGGCCAGCACCGGGAAAAATGGCTCTAACGCAGCCAGGTATTGCTCAAGGTATTGAGCTTTTTCCGCCTCGTCGAGCGGTTCAAGAAACGGCCGCAAACCGCTGCCCTTGAACCACTCGACCACGGCCGCAGGACCGCCCGCCAGCGGGTGATGGTAAGTGGTGCGCCACACATCGACCCGCGAGGCACACGAACACAGCATCTGGTAGTAGGTATTGGCATCGTCGAGGGTCGTCCGTTGCCCGGCGATATCCGCAAGCTTGCGGGCCCAAGGCCCGTTATTGGCGACTTCACGCATCATTCGATGCGACGGTTGATCGAGGTTGTCGGGCATTTGAATCGCCAGGCTGCCACCGGGTGCGAGCTTGGCCACCAGCGACGGCAACAGCGTGGCGTGCTCGGGCAACCACTGGAACACCGCGTTGGCGAAGATCACATCGAACGGGCCGGGCTCGCTCCAGGCAGCGATATCGGCGGTGTCGAAGCGTACGTCCGGCAAGCGTTTGCGGGCGGCGTCGATCATGTCGGTCGAGCTGTCCAGTCCACGCACCGCGGCATTGGCAAAGCGCTGCACGAGCAATTCGGTTGAGTTGCCGGGGCCGCAGCCGATGTCGATCACCGAACGCGCATCGGTGTTCGGGATAGCGGCCAGCAAATCGCGCGCCGGGCGCGTGCGCTCATCTTCGAAAGCCACATACTGTTTGGCAGACCAGCTCATCGCGTACTCCTGTAACGGATCAGGACATGAGCGACGCACTAGACTCTGCGTTTCGCCCGTGGGGCGCCAGTAAGCGACGGCCCTGCCAAGTTCGTCAAGACTCGGGCAGATGATGTGGTGAAGGTGGCTATGCCGCTGTCGGGCAAGCGCGATCCATGTGGGAGCGAGCCTGCTCGCGATAGCGGTGGGTCAGTCAACATTAATGTTGAATGTTATGCCGTCATCGCGAGCAGGCTCGCTCCCACAGTCTTGTGCCTTAACTGACAGGAGCGACCCGAAGGTCGCTCTTTTTGATTCGGCGAAACGCTGGATCTAGCGAGCCCAGCCCCCGCCCTGCCAATGCCAGCCATCGTTGCGCTGCTCCCAATGCGGGTGCACGTAACGATAACCCCGACGTTCCGGTTCCCAGTGCCCGCGAACAGCGACGTAACGCCCGCCTTCCCAGCGCCAGTAACCGCGCGACCAGACATAACCCGGCCGGCCCGCGGGCTCCATTTCGATCACCTGGACCGGTGGTGGCTGCGGCGCGATGACTTCGACGTACTCGCGTGGTGGCGGACGCCGGTCGTGAACCACACGCTCCTGTACGCAACCGGAGGCCGCGATGACCACTGCTACCAATGCCGCGTAACGTAACAACATGCTGCCTCCTGAGGCTCATCGGCCAATAGAGTAACCCTGTAAAACCATGCCCCCTTTACCGCCGCGCTCCTGCTTGGCGTATGAATATTTGTACCAGCAGATATCTGTCTAATACCTGAACCCACCCACAGGAACTGTGTAAAGAAAACTTGACCTTCCACAGCTCGCAGAACCTTCGAGAACACGTGCAACGCCATCTTGGTTGAGCTGTCCTGGATGCACGTTATTCAGCATAGCGTCAGCTGCACGGGTGGAAACTACACTGGCTGCTGTCGACGTCTCTCTTGATACTCGGGAACCTCCTACATGCACATGCCACCTGCCGTTTTGCGCCCGTTGTGCCTGTCGGCCTGTTTGCTGTTGTTTCCCTCCCTCGCCTTGGCCGGCACACCCGTTGCGCTCAACCCGAGCGACATTGCCTGGCTGCGCCGCGATGGCTTCGATCTGGATGCCGCCAACCTGGCGCGCTTGCGCAGCATGGGACGCGAGGGCCTGCTTCAAGCCCAATTGGCCGACCGCATCAATGACCCGCTGCCACCGGCAATCAACGCGCTGTTGCACAGTTATCCGGTATTGAGCACGTCGCCCGAATCCTTGCTACAGACATTCAAGAGCCAGCAGGAACAGTTCAAGGCCATGCCCGAAGGCGACGCCAAAAACGCCGCGAAAAAAGATGCGCAACAACAAGCCAACGAACTCGCAGAACAAGCACGTGAAGCCGTGCTGTTGCGTGCGGTGTACGGGCCCAATCAGCTCAAAGAGCAGTTGGTGAGTTTCTGGCTCAACCACTTCAGCGTGTTTCAGGGCAAAGCTCGCATACGGGTGCTGACGGCGGACTACGCAGAACACGCAATCCGCCCACACGCGCTGGGTAAGTTCAAGGATCTGGTGATGGCCACCCTCAAGAGCCCGGCGATGCTTGAGTACCTGGACAACGCGCAAAATGCCAAGGGCAAGGTCAACGAGAACTACGCCCGCGAATTGATGGAGCTACACACCCTGGGCGTCGGCTCCGGCTATACCCAGCAAGACGTGCAGCAACTGGCGTTGATTCTGACCGGCGCCGGACTTGTGCCACTCGATGGCCGAGTGCAGAAATTCGGGCCCCGGCAACAAGCCTGGGTCGTTCGCGAGGGCCTGTTTGAATTCAATCCGCGTCGCCATGATTTCAGCGACAAGGTACTGCTCGGTCATCCGATCAGGGGCAGCGGCTTTGACGAGATCCGTCAGGCCGTGGAGCTGATCACCCGGCAGAAAGCCTGTGCGCATTTTGTCTCGCAACAGCTGGCCAAATACTTCGTTGCCGATCAGCCGCCACCCGCGCTGGTGGAACGGATGGCCAAGACCTTCCAGGACAGCGACGGCGATATCGCCCAAGTGATGCGTACGTTGTTCGAGTCAAAGGAGTTGCTGCAAAGCACTGGTACCAAATTCAAGGACCCGATGCAGTTTGTGGTGTCGGCGGTGCGGCTGGCCTATGACGGTAAGCCGCTGGCCAACGCGAGGCCGATGATCAATTGGCTCAATCAGTTGGGGCAGCCAGTATTCGGTCGCGTGACACCGGACGGCTGGCCTCTGGAATCCAGCGGTTGGTCGAGCTCGGGGCAGATGTCCAAACGCTTCGAAATCGCCCGGGCAATCGGGCGCGGGGATAACCGATTGTTTACCCCACAAGGTAGCAACCTGCCCGGTCCAGGGTTTCCGATGATCACCACACCATTGTTCTACGAGGCCATCTCTCCACACCTTTCAGCAGCGACCCTAGGCGCGCTGAACAAGGCCGTGTCGCCTCAGGAATGGAACACCTTTTTGCTCGCCTCACCTGACTTCAATAACCGCTGAACCGCGTAATGAGGTGCCGCCATGAATCGTCGAGAACTGCTGCTTGCCGCTGCGGCAGCCGCGACGCTGCCGTCCTTGTCGTTTAGTGCAAAGCTGTTCGCCGCCCCTGTTTCGGCGCCACGCTTTCTGATCGTCTTTCTGCGCGGCGGCTACGACTGCAACAACCTGCTGGTGCCCTACTCCAGCGATTTTTACTACGAGTCGCGTCCGACTCTCGCCATTGCCCGGCCGGACTCGCATAACCCCAACAGTGCCATTGCACTGGACAGCCATTGGGGCCTGAATCCGGTTTTACGTGATTCGATCTACCCGTTGTGGCAACGCAAGCAGATCGCCTTCGTGCCGTTCGCCGGGACCGATGACGTGTCCCGCAGTCACTTCGAAACCCAGGACAATATCGAGTCTGGCGAACCGACCCAACAGCGCAACCGTTACGACTCCGGCTTTCTTGCACGCTTGTCGCGTCAGGTGCCGAACAGTGCGCCCATTGCCTTCACCGATGCCTTGCCCCTGAGTTTCCAGGGTGGCAACGCCATCCCAAACATCTCGTTGCGCGGTACCTCGAAACCGGCCTTCGATGCCCGGCAATCGGCGATTCTTTCGTCGATGTACCAAAACACACCTTATGCCGCCTCCGCAGCCGGTGGCCTTGAACTGCGCCAGCAGGTGTCAAGGGATCTGCAAGAAGAGATGGTCAAGGCCAATCGTGGCGCACCGAATGCACAGAACTTCGCGGCCCAGACCCGGCGCATGGCGACACTGATGCGCGACCAGTACCGACTGGGTTTCGTCGATGTCGGCGGCTGGGATACCCACGTCAATCAAGGCAGCACCAGCGGCCAACTGGCCAACAACCTGGCGAACCTCGGTGAAGGCCTGGTCGCCTATGCCCAGGCGCTGGGGAATGAATGGAACAACACCACCGTGGTGGTGCTCTCGGAGTTCGGCCGCACCTTTCGTGAAAACGGCGCCAGGGGCACCGACCACGGACATGGCACGGTGTACTGGGTACTCGGCGGCAACGTTCGCGGCGGACGCATCGTGGGTGAACAGGTGGCGGTCAACCCACAAAACCTGCTGCAAAACCGCGATTACCCGGTGCTCAACAATTATCGGAACCTGCTCGGTGGTTTACTTGCCAGGACGTGGGGCTTGTCCACTTCGCAGTTGCAGAGCGTATTTCCCGGTGCGCGTCCAGACGCATTGCAGTTGCTCTGATCGGCGCAAGGCTTGCTCAAAGCCATCGACGGTCAATTCTGCGACACCCTGGAAGTGAAGCTGCAGGGATCGGTAATCGTTGCTCAATGGCACACGGTCTAGAGGGAAATCAACGCTTGGGAAACGTTCTGGATCACCATTTCCTTATCGCCAAATCATCGGAAATCAGAAGAAAAACGACCGCTCGTCGAACGATGTCCCCTCTGTTTTGACAGCTTAAGATAGGCATCTATATTCCAGACGCGGCCTGTTGGAAGGAACCCGGGCCGGTCACTTTTATAGGCAAGGAGCCAGGCCAGCTCGTACCTTGTGATCGGTAGGTTCCCCGTAGTAGCGCGCTTACAGCAGCCGCAAGGCAATCAAGCGTTGTTGCGTCTGGTAGATGCCAGGCGCTCACTATGATCAAGGAGCTTTACTATGTCTCGAGTCACGGATGTGCTTGTTTCGATCGACACCGAATCCATTCTGAAAAACTACCCGAACATCAGCAAAAACCCCAACGCGCCAACGCTTATCGATGTCAGTCATGTGTACATGGTCACCAACCGGGACAACGTGATCAATGGCCAGGCCGGTGGCGAACTGAACCTGAAAGCCTCCGTCGGTGACCTGATTCGCTGGCGCGAAACCAGCCTGTCGCAGAGCTTCGAAACAGCGGTCATTTTCTACAAGTTCATCGGCAACGCCGGTAATGAGCTGATCTCGACACCGACGCCACGCAAGGCCACCGCGTGTGTTGCCGTGCCAAACACCAGCAACCCGTCAGTGCCTAGCTGCCAGAAAGTCGATAACCACTACTGGTCTTCGGAAACCCTGGCCACCGGCAGTGTGACCTATCACTTCAACTTCCTGATCGTGAACCGGGACTGTCAGATTGTAGGTTGCTGCTCGTGGGATCCGTTCATCACCATCCGTAACTGATCTGGACGGCCCCTTGGCGACAAGGGGCTTTCCCCTCTGCCTCGCGCCCCGACTGGAACTGGATGTCTTGCGTAAGCCGCAGCGGTGGCCGCGATCGACCCACATCATGAAAGGAAGCCRTGATGTCCACAGATACCAGCGCAACCCCGTCATCCACCACCGAGCAGGCAACCAATGTGTTGCTGATTGTCGACGCCGAAACCCTGCTCACCCGCTACCCGGAACCGAGCCTCGACCCGAAGGAACCGACCGTGATCGAGGACGGCTTCATTTTCACCTTTGGCGCGTCCCTGGGGACAACGCCAACGTCCAAGAGCACCTGCCTTGAACTACCGGCAAGTTCAACCAAAACCTTCCACATCCGTGGCCGAACCGTCGGCCTGCACGCCGAACACAGCGTGGTGTTTTACAACCTGACTGTGGGCGACGCCGGTGTGTTCTCAAAACCGCATCTGGTGGTGCATAACGGCCAGACCTTGCCGGCCCCCAATCCCGAATCCCCCACCGAACCGCTCCCGGTGAAAGCCGATGATCACTACTGGCATTGCCAGCAGCTGAGCACCGGTGTCGAGCAATGCGAGCTGAGCTTTATGCTGGTGAACAGCAACTGTGAAGTGCTGGGGTATTTCAGTTGGACGGTTGGGGTGAAGCTGTCGAGCTAAAGTACCCGGACTGTTTTTGTGGCGAGGCTCGAAGCGGTACCGGCTCGCCACCTACTTCGTAGCAGCTGCCGAAGGCTGCGTTCGGCCCGCGTAGCGGCCGTAAATCTGACACCGCATCATTTCTGAGATACAGAGAACACGGTTTTGCGAGGGTTTCACCCTCGAACGCAGGCTTCGCCAGCGGCTACAGATCGAGTGGGCATGCATGACTCAACCATCCACCCGACCCGATTGGCTGTTGGCCTGAAGGGCCCTGGCCATATGCAAATGGTTTTCGAGCTTGGGCAGGGTTTCTGCAACGAAGGCCTTGAGCTCCGGCACGTCGGTGGTTTGTGCCTCCTGCTTCAACTGTTCGATGGCTTCCTGGGTGGTTTTCACCTGGCTGGCGGCATAGGCCGCGTCGAACGAGTCGCCGTCCTTGACCTCAGGAATCAGCGCCTTGGCCTTGCTGGCCACCTCTTCTCTGGGGGCTACGGGCAGATCGAGTTTCCTGGCGATTTTCGCCAGATGCTGGTTGGCCGTGGTGCGGTCGTTGATCACCACAATCGCGTAATCCTTGACCTCTTTGGATTCGGTCTTCTGGTGAGCCAGGCGGCTGGCTTCGATGTCAGCCATGCCTTTGGTCGAAGCGTCATTGATGAATTCGGCTGGCGACTGGGCAAAAGCGCTGCTGGCGCCCAGGCCCAGCAACACGGCAAAACTGATGATTGGTAATCGGCTGGCCATACGCTTCATGGTCACGCCCTCCTGAACAGGCTAATGAGTGCAGCGGGCATCCCCGCCTGATGTCTGAAGTTAAAACGCCACAAAGGTTTAGAAAAGTTGAGCCTGCCGCGACGAACGGTGCCCCGCGCCAACGTCGAATCAGGCGCGGTCCAGGCGCCCACTCAAGCGCTTGGCAGCGTACATGGCCTCATCTGCGTGCTTGAACAATTGCTTTTCCTCACCGCCATGCTCGGGGTAAAGCGCGATACCGATGCTCGGCATGATGTTCAGGCTATGGCTGTCCAGACGCATCGGCTGGCCGAGCACCTGTCGGATCTTGATCGCGACCCGCGCCGCGTCTTCGGCGGCCTGAATGCTGTCGAGCAAGACCACAAACTCATCACCGCCAATGCGCGCCACCGTGTCGGACTCACGCACGCAGCCTTGCAGTCTATTGGCCACCGCTTGCAGCAGCATGTCGCCGACGCCATGGCCATAGGTGTCGTTGACCTGCTTGAAGTGGTCCAGATCGACATACAACAGTGCCATGCGTCCAGAGTCTCTTCTGGCTTTGCCGAGGGCAGCAGTCAGGCGTTCACGCAACAGTTCGCGGTTAGGCAAACGGGTCAACTGGTCGTGCTGCGCCATGAATTGCAGCCGGCAGTGCAATTGCTTGCGCTCAATGGCTGCCGCGAGCTGGGCACAGACGTATTGCAGCAGCTCCTTGTCGCGCTCGGTATAGCGTTCGCCACCGAGTACGCTTTTGACAATCAGCGCACCGATGGTGCCTTTCTGTGAGTTCAGCGGCACACCCAGCCAGCAGGGTGAGTCCTGGCCATTGCCAACCTCGGACAGACCGGGCATCGAGACCGGTTGGTCAGGCGTCACCAGCACCGGCTGCCCCGTTTGGATCACCTCGGTGCAAAGCCGGCCGGTAACGCTGCACAGCGGATCGCTCTCGTGCTCGTCGACGTGGTACGGGAAACTCAATTGCTCGCAGTGCTCGTCATAGAGCGCCACCGAGAAGTTCAGCGCCGGCAGCCATTCGCCAATCAATTGATGAACGAGCTTGAACAGCGCGAGCAAATCCTCAGCGGCATGGGCGGCTTCGGAGATCGCGTACAGTGCGGCCTGCCGGGACTCTGCCTGTTTGCGCTCGGTGATGTCACGGGCCACGGCGATACGCAGTTGATCGACTTCAGACCAACGCGCCGACCAGAGAAGATGCACCACCTGGCCATCCTTGCGCAGGTAGCGGTTTTCGAAGTTCGGGTTGGGCTGGCCGCGCATGATTTCCCGGGCGGCGTCCAGGGTCCGTTGGCGATCGGCCGGGTGGACCATCTCGATCATCGACTGGCCGATCAGCTCGTCCGGGGTGTAACCGAACACTCGCTCGCTAGCGGCACTGACAAAGACGAAGCGCCCCTGGCTATCGACCGCACACACGACGTCGAGCAAAAGATCGATGTAGCTCGCCAGCGGCGCGGAATTACTGGTGCTCATCAAAGATGGATACTGTCCAAAAGTGCAGCCGTGAGTATCAATCCCTGGACCCGGCATCGCTGAAACGGATGTCCTGATGCAGCTGTCGCAGCCCTGCGCGCAGCCTCAAACCTTGTTCGTCAGCAACCCTGGCGCCACGTACAGCAAGGCGTTGATGGCGAAACCGATGAACATTACCCCGCACATCCGGGTAATTGCCAGCTCATGACGCTGATACAACGTGCGCACCCGACGAGTGCCCACAATGCCGATCAGAATAGCGTATGTGGCGATAGCGCCAATGAAGCTTAGTAAGATCAGCCACGGCAACATCGACCAATGGAGCAATTCGGCGCGACTGGACAGCAACGCAGTAAACGTTGCCACCGCCACCGGGTAAGCCTTGGGATTTGTCAGGCCGAACATGATCCCGTGCCAGAACGGCTGGCGCGCCGGGCCCTGCGGTGCGTCGCCAGTGCTGCGACGACTCCGGATCGCCCGCAGGCCAAGCCAGAACAGGTACAACCCGCTGAGTACACCGAGCACATCAAATGCGCTGCTACCGATCTCCCGTGCGCCGACGATGGCAATCAGCGCAGTGCTGCACCAGACCACATCGCCCAGTAGATGCCAGCAAAGAAACCCCGCGCCCGCCCTCCGGCCACGGGCCGCGCCAATCCCGAACACCGCGAGCACACCCGGCCCCGGTGTGATGCCATAGATGAAGCCCGAGGCCAGAACGGCGAACAACAGTGATTGGGTCATCCGGTAAAACTCCATGAAGAACCATTCAGGCCGGTTGATCGAGCCGTAGCTGCAGCCGGGGGGATTCTAGTTGCCTGCACCCAATAGGTCCTTGCATGATCGACCGGTAGAAGATCGAACGCGAACTGGCCAATGGCAGCCTGGTGCCGATCACCCCGACGGGGTTCGCATGGCGCAGACCTGAGGCATTCAGGGTGTAGAAAGAGTGCAGATGTGCTCGACCACATCCACCAGTTGCGCCCGTTCAAGCATGCCGGCGAGGCCGGTGTAAATCGTGGTGCGGCAGGCATTGTCGTTGTTCAGATCCACCACATCAAGGTCGTCGCAGGCCGGATTGACCCAGCGTGAAAGCAAGTTGCGGTTAAGCAACCTGACCCACCTCCTCCTTGGTCGCCCTGCTACGGGACGATTACTACACTCCCGAGCAAGTGCGACGATGTCTCAAGCAGAAAGCCAGACACTGCATTTAAATCCGGCAACACAGTGAACTTCGTGATTCGAGCACCAGCAGCGGAGATATGATCGGCACCTGCAACTTCACCTGCATCATTCGAGGTGATTTCCAGACCGGCTTCATCGACCACACCACCAGAAAAAACCCTTACATTTTTCAAGGCTCATTGGTGGCCCAATTGATTAAAGAGCAGCTTCGATGCTCTTGGTCACTGACTTTGCAATTTCTGCATAGCCGGGCTCCGTGTAGTGAACATCGGTGTTTGACTCACGCATCTCATCAGCAAGACCGGCCGTTACCGACTGCAAATCATTGACCGGTATATCGAGGCGCTCCATCACGCCAGCAGCAACCTGATTATACCTGTACACATCTGAACTGTTACGTCCTGGCTCGTTAGATGGAACGACGGTGACATTTTGAAAGATCACTTTCGCGCCGGTAGCTTTCAGTCGAGTGGCGATCACATCAAGATTTTTTGCGTACTGATCTAACGAGACGGCAATTGCCCCATTTACCTTATCCCGGTTTTCCTGGGTAATCGGCCCCGGTCGACGATAACAAAGATCCCAAAGGCCAAAGTTGAAGCTGATCACGTCCCACTTTTCCAAACCGATCCAAGCATCAAGACGCTGTATGCCATTGTTTGAGTCCTGCGCATTTCCCAGGCTGTGTACTACCAGCGCTCTGGACTCCAGCGAGCGCTGAACATAAGGTGTATAGCCGATGGAGATAGAGTCGCCAATAATCAAAACCTTAGGTTTCTCATGGGGTGGCGCATCACATCCGCCAACACAAATGATGGCTGAAACCAGTAACATTTTGATGAACGAACGCTTAATCACACACGATTCTCGGAAGATGAAGGTCGACGCATTCTACCTGCGTCAATTGTTAAATCTCCAGGCAATAAAATCCCACTCAAGGCGGGCGCAATCATCACTGCGTACGCCACCAGCCGGGGCAACTTAGCACTCGATAGTCGGCAGGTAACCCACTGAAACAAATGTATGCCGTACCTGTTGCACAGAGGGACCAGATAGAAATGTACCATCTGGCATTTATGGGGATCGTTGGAGCTGAAATCGAAGATGGCTATTTACGGGTGAGGTTGCCCACCTGAAGGTGATGTCGACAACTGAAAACGGGCGTATCTCACGACTTTTTCGGGTTGATCACTTGATTAAAACGGCAGTGGGGGGACTCTCAGTCCTGACGCTACTCAAGTAACCGTCCGTGAGCGGCTCACTATTCATGAAAATCTGATGATATCCGTGGTATTTTCTTTGGGTTAAATGAAAATCTCCTGCGCCTCTTGATGCGTTTTTTCAAGCGCCGTTGCTTTTTCCCTAGATTAATTCCACTAGGCCAGACCGCGTCTGACCAGCACTCATGGAATAGCTATTGTGACTGTCCTCACTATTCCTCCTCTCGTTGTCGATCTCGACGGCACCCTGCTACGCTCCGATTTGCTACTTGAGACCGGAATGGCTTTCGTCCGTAGTCAGCCGTTGCGTCTGCTAAAAACCCTTAGCTGGCTAGCCAAAGGCAAGGCAGCCTTGAAGGAAGAGCTGGCCCATGCAACACACATCGATGTCAGTGTTCTGCCCTACGATCCAGAAGTCATCGCGCTGATAGAAGCAGAGCGGAGCAATGGGCGCCGCGTGGTATTGGCGACAGCAAGTCACTACACGCTGGCCGAGCGTATTGCCGAATATCTACACCTTTTCGACGAGGTATTAGCCACAAATGCCGCTCGCAACCTGTCAGCACATCGCAAGCGAGATCTGTTGGTCGAGCATTACGGTGAGCAAGGTTTCGATTACGCAGGAAACTCCCATGACGATGTCCCTGTCTGGGCAGTTGCTCGGCTGGCCTATGTGGTCAATCCGGAACCCGGCGTTGAACGGCGTGCTCAGGCACAAGGCAATGTCGAGAAGGTGATTCGCTCCAACCCTTCAGGAATCAAGGACTGGCTGAAGGCGCTGCGTCTATATCAGTAGATGAAGAACATGCTGATCTTTGTGCCTTTGTTGGCGGCACATCAGCTGACCAACCCCTTGCTGCTCTGGCAAGGAATCCTAGCCTTTCTATACTTCGGCCTGTGCGCGTCCAGTGTCTACCTACTCAATGACCTGCTCGATCTGGCTGATGATCGTCACCATCACTCCAAACGTCATCGTCCGTTTGCAGCTGGACGCTTGTCAATCAAGTCTGGGGTAATCGCCTTTCCGATATTGCTGATCGCGTCATTTGCCGGCGCAGCTTTGCTTTTGCCAAAGGAGTTTGCATATGTACTGGTGGCCTACTACGTCCTGACTTTGACGTATTCGCTGTCGCTGAAGCGGCGGATGGCAGTCGATGTGATCGCACTGGCCATGCTCTACACTTTGCGTATCATCGCCGGAGCAGCAGCTTTCAGATTGCCTCTGACCTTTTGGGTACTGGCCTTCTCAATGTTCATGTTCCTCAGCCTGGCATTGGTCAAGCGCTATGCCGAACTGCGTGAGGCACGCCACAAGGGACTGAGCGAGAAAACCCGTGGCCGAGGCTACTATCCCAGCGACCTAGAAATGATCTCGTCGCTGGGGGCTTCTTCCGGCTATCTGGCGGTAATGGTATTGGCCCTGTACATCCACGATCCGGCCACCTCAATGCTCTATAGTCAGCCACAGATAATCTGGCTTGCCTGCCCACTGCTTCTATTCTGGATTACCCGGATATGGATGCTCACCCATCGTGGGCAGATGCATGATGATCCTGTGGTGTTCGCGATCCGCGATCGTGTCAGCATGATGGTCGGAGCCTTGTTCTGTCTGGTGTTCTGGGTGGCGACATGAGTGGTCCGCTGTACTCCTGGGGACGCTACCCCCATATTCCACAGGGAGCGTATCCCTGTAGTTGGCGTGCCAGCGTCCCGGCAATATTGAACAGTGTTATCGATACGCATGGGAACACCCTGCCGTATGGCAACGGATGTAGTTATGGCGACAKCTGCCTAGCGGTGAGCGATCGGGTGCTGCACATGCGTACACTGGATCGCTTCATCCATGTCGACTGGCAACAGGGTACGATTCTTGCCGAGGCCGGTGTCACCTTGGCCGAGATCCTGGCGATTGCCATTCCGAAGGGCTGGTTCCTCTCTGTGACGCCAGGTACACAGTACGCCACCGTGGGCGGCGCAATTGCGAACGACGTACATGGCAAAAACCACCACCTGCGCGGCACCTTTGGCAATCATGTACGGAGTTTTGGTTTGCTGCGCCATGGCGAGGAACTACTGACCTGTTCCCCAGCAGAAAATACCGAGCTGTTTGCCGCCACTCTCGGAGGTCTGGGCTTGACTGGTGTTATCACCTGGGCGGAAATCCAGCTGATGCCGATTTACTCCAGCCAGGTCGACAGCACCATGGTGCGTTTCGATAATCTGGCGGAGTTCTTCGCCCTGTCCGCAGAGCTGGATCACCAGCATGAATACAGCGTGGCCTGGATCGACTGCCTGGCCAAGGGTAGTCAGGCCGGGCGTGGAGTATTCATTGTCGGCGACCACGCGCGATACGGTTCGCTAGAGGTGGACAACAGTCCGAAGCTACATGTGCCGCTGACCCCGCCAGTATCCTTGATCAACAGCCTGTCGCTACGAGCGTTTAATGAAGTGTATTGGCGGATGCATCCGGCCAGTCGTACACACAAACGGTGCAGCTACAAACCGTTTTTTTACCCGCTGGATCGCATACGGCACTGGAACCGCATCTACGGACGCAAGGGGTTCCAGCAATATCAATGCGTGATTCCAGACGCGATGGCCGAGGCGGCCCTCCGCGAACTGTTGAGCGCTATTGCCGACTCTGGCCAAGGCTCCTTCCTCGCGGTACTCAAACGCTGTGGTGATATCGCCTCACCGGGCCTAATGTCCTTCCCGCTTCCGGGAACCTCACTGGCCCTGGACTTTCCGCACAAAGCTAATCTGGTACCGCTGTTCGCAAGGCTGGACGCCATCGTGCGTGAGGCAGGTGGCCGTTTGTATCCGGCCAAGGATGCGCACATGAGCGGCAGCGACTTCCGTCAGGCCTACCCAGCTTGGGAACAGTTAGAAGCCCTACGCGACCCTCCCCTGATTTCCCGCTTTTGGAAACGAGTAACTGAATGAAACGAGTTCTGATCATTGGCGCTACCTCGGCTATCGCAACTGCCTGCGCGCGGCTGTGGGCTGAGCAGGGAAGCGATTTTTTCCTGGTCGCACGCAACAACGAAAAACTGGAGCAGACTGCCGCCGATTTACGGGCGCGGGGCGCCAGAACCGTCACCCTCCATAGCATGGACGCAACAAATATTTCCGCGCATACAACGATGCTCGACAATTGCCTGGGTGTCTTGCAGCAAATCGATATCGCTCTAATTGCCCATGGCACCCTACCCAACCAGAAAGCCTGTGAACAGGATGTCGACGTTGCGCTCCAGGAGTTTGCCATTAATGGCACGTCAGTGATTGCTCTACTGACCCGACTGGCCAATCAGTTTGAAATCCAACGCTGCGGCAGTCTGGCAGTGATCTCGTCCGTGGCTGGCGATCGGGGTCGACCCTCGAACTACCTGTACGGTACCGCAAAGGCGGCAGTATCCACCTTCTGTGAAGGTCTGCGTGCCCGGTTGTTCAAAGTCGGCGTACACGTAATGAACATCAAGCCGGGCTTCGTTGAGACGCCAATGACATATGGCCTGCCGTTGCCAGCGATACTGGTAGCTAAGCCCGAACAGGTCGCCCGAGACATCGTCTACGGCATCGAGCGCAAAGTTGCCACCCTCTACACGCCCAGCTTCTGGGCACTGATCATGCTGATCATTCGCAGTATCCCGCAGTCAGTGTTCAAGAGGTTGAACCTGTGAGCGAAACGCCATATCTGTCTGGTTGGCGCTACCGGGCGGTCATCCTTTCGGTCGTATTTTCAGCACTGGGGTATCTGGGGTTTTCGCTGTGGGGAGGCTGGCGGGCCGTCAGTGATGCGGTGAGCGAAGTCGGCGTGATCGGTATCGCAATCACCCTCCTGATGTCATCGTTCAACTACAGCTTGCGCTTCCTACGCTGGCAGATATACCTCAAAGTGCTGGAACATCCCGTTCCATTTCGACCCAGTCTAAATATCTACCTCGCTGGCTTTGCCCTTACCACAACACCCGGTAAAGCCGGGGAAGCCTTGCGTGGTGTATTGCTCAAGCCTTGGGGGGTACCTTATTCCAAAAGTTTTGCAGCGTTCTTCAGCGAACGGCTTTCTGATCTATTTGGAGTAGTGCTGCTGACGTTGTTTGGCTTGACGTTGTATCCGAATGCGCGCCCGATGATAGTAGTGGGCGTGATACTTGTGCTAATGGGGTTTACGGTCTTATCACAACGTAGATTGATTGAAGGGTTGATGGGGCTGATTTCAAAGCCGACTGGCAAAGTACTTAACTTGGTTAAGTATCTACTCCATGTACTGCTTGAGGCCCAACGCTGTCATCGACTCGGTATTTTGGTCGGTTCCACGTTATTGAGCATTATGGCCTGGAGTGCAGAAGCACTGGCTTTTCACTGGATATTGCAATGGATGGGGGCGGATACACCCTTGGTCTTTGCAATATTCGTGTATGCGCTTTCCATGTTAGCCGGCGCACTGAGTTTTATGCCTGGAGGCTTGGGAGGTGCGGAAGCAGTAATGGTGGGCATGCTAGTCTGGAAAGGCATGCCAAGTGCCGATGCGATTGCAGCTACTGTGCTGATTCGGTTGGCAACACTTTGGTTTGCAGTGGGAGTTGGCGTGCTCTGTATGCTTCGACAAAATAAATCGCACTGATGGAAGAGCGCAAGAGAAACTACTGAGTGGTCTATACAGTCCTTCGGAGTCTTGCGCAAGGACTGACTATGCCACGATACGACTGAAGGTACTAGCGTCAGCGTCCCCTGCATCCTGGGGAACTGGGCAGGCTCAATGCGTGGCTGCACCACACTCTTGAGCACCTGCCGAGGCCCGTAGCATAGAAGCCCTACCATCGTGAAACTGCTCTTTTGAAGACAGTATTCCGATAGTCTGGCTTCACCATTAAAAGATGGAATTTATGGATCGCTTACGGGCGTCCAAGCGACGGTTCAATTGAAATCCGAGTGCTCCGACACCAGCCTGACAGCACTCAGTTACCGGAGGGTGCCGCTACAAGTATCATCTGATCCATAGCTACTCGGGATTCATGCTGGGCGGGTACCGGTCCTTTCTGCGAATAGGCAACTCGATAGCCGTGAGCAATTACCGCCTGCATTTCTGTGCTGCCCTCGTTACCAAGGTCGAAGATTATGTCCGGACGAGGTAGACCGCAGTCGATAGCAATCTTGTCTGCCATCCCCAGGTAGTCGGCGTAATGCACCAAAAGCCCGGATTTGCTGCTTTGGGAATGAGCAGTTGCTGGACACTTCAGGAAGTCATCTGTGGCCAGCGCGCGCATGTCAACAAATCGAAAGCGATCTCCAAACCGCTGACGTAGATATAAGGGCACCATGCCGGCTTGAATCGAATAAACGACAACAGCCCCCCGTTTTACGATCTCCTCGCCCACCACCTTTTCAGCGTGAATCAGGAACAGCGCATCTCGAAGATGGACCTGGTTGTACAGCTCGAACCAAGAAAACTCTTCCACTCCATCAGTGGGCGGCAGAGCCAGACCAGTGGAATACTTGTCTCGAAAGCTGAAAGCCTCCACCGCACTGACTGCACAAATCAGCAGCAACACCACTGGAAACGCTGGCCTTGACCACGCATGAACAGCCTGGCAACCAAAATAGGTGGCCAACGGGATGATCGGAATCAAGAAGCGACCGCCCTCCATCCAATCACCGCTAGAAGCCACGACAAATGAAAGAGCGGAAAGTATGAAGACCCCTGCAAGTACTGCTCGGACATTCGTAGCGCCCCTGGCGCATATAATCTGTACTGCAGCAGCGATAAGGGCAATGAAGATCAGGGCTGCAAGCCCTACGCTACCTTGCAACTGGCTAGCCAGATATAAAAATCCTTCACTCATCGAGGAAAGTGAAATACCCGCAGACTTGGCATAAACAGGCAGAGGGAATGCTCTGCCGAAGTACCACAATCGAAATGATGTGACAGCCGCGAAAACCACGGAGCTGAAACACAACGAATAGAGTGCTGCTTTCGCAATATCAATCGACAGTGCTCCACTGCGTAACCGTATCAATGCTGCCGAAACCAGGCACCCGAGACTAAACAAGGCGATGACGAAAAAACCTTCAGGCCGGACCAGTACGTATAAGGAAAGGACGGTCGCGAACAGTACGGGGCGGAAACGTTCTTTCAGGGGAACGAATGCTGCTGTCACAATCAAGGCGGCCAAGACTGATTCCAGCGCACCGAATGCCCAGTACACGAAATAGGCAGATAGAGCAGTCGCAATAGCTGACCCTACGGCAACCATTGAACTCTTGCCCTTGACCGGAGCCGATAGAAACACCAGACAAATAAGGCCTGCCACAATTGCCAAAATGCCGCCAATTACGGGCATGTCGACATCCGGGAACAGAACCTTGAGAGCACCAAGTATCATGACATGGAGGATACTGCTACCCGACTCCACTCGATCGCCATTGATGTTGGTGAAGCCAAGCCCCTGCGAAAAGTTCGTGGCCTCCGCATAGGTTATATGCACATCATCGCGACCGGCCGAAGCATAAAGGCCAAATCCATGGATGAGAAATAGCAGAAGGGGAAGGAAGATTAGCAGTGCTTTGATGATTGATCGAATTGTGCCTTGCACTCTATATCCTCAGCTATCGTAAACGCACATGTTAGCAAATCGGGAATCAGGTCCACGCTTTTCTACTGATCATATTGCTGTTCGGCCCCCTGGCACTGTGAGATCAGTTCAATACCTCTGCTGGTCCAAACGAAGCCCGCCGTGAGTGCGACCTGGGATTTGGAATATTCCTCACGTATTCAAGGGGCCGGGGCCGACTCCCGATCGGCTCGCCCGGCACCCGACATCTCGACGAGATTTGCGCAGGCGGCAAAATCCTCTTTGTGCAATAGCCCCACGATGTGAAGGTACGAGAGCGAGGCAATCGGCTCAGAGCCCTTTTAACTCTTCCGGAACCACATACTGCCGACCGTCATAGCGCAGTGTCGTCAGTACCGTTTTCCCCACTGTATCTTTGGATTCGCATTCGCCATTTTTCACCGAGTCTTGCGAGCCGGTGGTCACCGATTTAACGATCAGGTCGGCGAAGCCGTGGCTGCTGGTTTTGGCTATATCCAGAGTGCGTTTTATGTTCGAGAACTCGCCCGCACAGTTGGTATCCCACTCACCGCTAGCGGATTCGATCACCAGTTGCTCCAGTACCGGGCGCAGCGTGTTGCCTTCGCGAACATACAGCGACAGCCGGGACTCGCCGAAAGGATTGGCCCGCGACGAGCCAGTGAAACCTGCCCGCACGCCGAACGCTCGCAGATCGGATGTGAGTTTGTAGCGCGCGGTATCGATGCTCAGCCCATCGAACCGGATGGCATCGGAGCTGAACACCGAGGCTTTGGAATAGTGGGCCAGCGGCTTGCCATCGACGTTGGACACCACCGCCAGTTTCAAGTCGTACATACCCATGCCGTCAGGCTCATCGCTATGAGTCGAGTCCGGCTCAATCTGCGACAGCGCAGTAATGGTCTGGCCGTCATAGGCCGGCCAGTCCTTGCACACCGAATAACCCTGTACACCCTCGGGCAATGGCGGTGTTACACACTCGGCATATGCCTGGGTCGCACCCAGCGCACCACTCATTGCCACACATCCCAACCAGCTGTATTTCAAGGTCATTCCCTGTTCCTTGCGAATGTCATCAATCGATAAAAGATCAGCCCTGCACTATCGCCTGCCCGACCTGCCGATTCAACCCGTTCAATGCCTGATCGTCGACACGACACGAGGGCCGCGATGCCGGGTGCATCCATCGAATGACACTGAGCCTTCTAACTTCAGGTTAATATCCAACGCTTTAAAAGCCTCATACGGATCGGGCAGCACTGAAGCAATGACCTTTGGTGTGGACATGGAACCCTTGTAGATCAGCCGTTTTTGCGAGCTGATCATCGACCTATTGCGCGCTCACAGCCGACACACCGGCCACTGACCCTCCAGGAAACAGTCCTTGAAAAGCAGCACAACACTCGTCATCACTTGCTCTACGGTTTTTCTCGCGCAGTTGGGCATGAGTATTTATCTCCCGGCCCTGCCGGAGATTGCCCGGTACCTGAACAGCGATGCTTCGCACGTCTCCTGGGGGCTGGCGGTGTACCTGATCGGCATGGCGCTACCCATGTTGTTCTGGGGCAGCCTGAGCCAGCGCATTGGCCGCAAACCGGTACTGATCGCGGCGTTGGGCATCTATGGGCTGGGTAATCTGGCCTTGCCCATGGGCACCACCCTGGAGTCATTCCTTGCACTACGGTTGGTTCAGGGGATTGGCGCCAGCGGGATTTCAGTCATGGCCCGAGTGCTGATTCGCGACAGTTTTCGGGGAGATCTGTTAGCCAAGGCACTGTCCTGGATTTCGATTTCCTTTGTGATTGCGTTGGGGATCGGACAATACCTGGGATCACTGGTACAGGTTGCACTGGGCTGGTCAGCCATCTTTTATTTGCTCGGCGGCACGAGCCTGTTGATGGGGACAGTGGTGGCACGGGTCACCTTCCCGACATTGCCAGAAACGAAAAGCCAAGCATCCAGTTGGCCCATTTACTGGCGCATTCTGCGTCATCGGAACTTTCTGCTTCCGGCACTCGCCGGCGGTCTCGGTTACGGAGTAATCGTCGCGTTCAACACCGCCGCACCGGCAATTCTGCAAGGTACGTTCAACTGGTCTGCGGTCGAGTACGGCCTCTTGGGATGGCCAATCAGTGCAGCCTATTTTTTCGGGGCGCTGGTGATMAATCGCTACGTCCTGCACACCGGTCAGCACCGGTTGATGAACGCGGGGGTAGGCTTGGTGTTGGTCGGCAGCGCGGTCATGTTACTGGGCAGCCTGCAGGCAACTGCGCTGGCATTACTGCTGTGGTTGCCTTACTGCGTTGCGGTGCTCGGCCAATCGTTGATTTATCCCATCAGCCTGTCCCTGGCCAACGATGGTTCGCCGATCAGTGGCGCTTATGCAATGGCCTTGAGCGGCTTTATCCACCAACTGATGGCCGCCATTATCGGTGGCATCGCCAGCCTGCTGGTCAGCCAGCAGGCTTGGCCGTTGTCATTGTTATGCAGCCTGTTGGCCCTGGGCGCGATGCTCTGCGTAACGCTCGTGCCGCGTCCCGAGATCATCGAACAAAGCGCCCGGTAACACCGCCATTCAAAACGCGCTGCGAAAGATCTCCTCGATCTGCCGCTGATCCGCCGCCCGTGGATTGGTCAGGCCGCAGGCGTCTTTCAAGGCGTTGGCGGCGAGGATCGGGATGTCTTGCAACTTGGCGCCGAGGTCGCGCAAACCGCCGGGGATTTCCACATCCCTGGCCAACGCGCGGATCGCCACGATGGCCGCTTGGGCGCCCTCTTCCGGACTGACACCGAGGGTGTCGGCCCCCAGAGCCTGCGCCACCACGGCCAGGCGTTCGGCGCAGACTGCGGCGTTGAAGCTCTGCACGTGCGGCAGCAGTACCGCGTTACAGACACCGTGGGGCAAGTCATAAAAACCACCCAACTGGTGCGCCATCGCATGCACAAACCCCAACGAAGCATTGTTGAATGCCATGCCGGCGAGGAACTGCGCATACGCCATGTTTTCCCGGGCGATCATGTCGCTGCCGTCGTGCACGGCCAGGCGCAGGTTGCGGCTGATCAGCTCGATGGCTTTCAGCGCGCAGGCGTCGGTAATCGGGTTGGCGGCCGTGGAAACGTAGGCTTCGATGGCGTGGGTCAAGGCGTCCATGCCCGTCGCTGCGGTCAGGCCCTTGGGCATGGCCGCCATCAGCGCCGGGTCATTGACCGACAGCAGCGGCGTGACATTGCGGTCGACGATGGCCATTTTCACATGGCGCGATTCGTCGGTGATGATGCAGAAACGGGTCATCTCGCTGGCAGTGCCGGCGGTGGTGTTGATCGCGATCAGCGGCAATTGCGGCTTGGCTGATTGGTCGACGCCTTCGTAATCGGCGATCTTGCCGCCGTTGGTGGCGCACAACGCGATGCCTTTGGCGCAATCGTGGGGCGAGCCGCCGCCCAGGGACACCACGCAATCACACTGGCTACGCTGCAGCAGTTCCAGGCCGCTTTCGACGTTGGCGATGCTCGGGTTCGGTTTGGCACCGTCGAAAATCACCGAATCGATGTCCTGCATCGCCAGTTTTTCAGCGATCAACCCTGCCACGCCAGCCTTGGCCAATCCTGCGTCCGTCACGATCAAGGCCTTGCGAAAGCCATAGTTGCGAATGGCATTCATGGCTTCGTCGAGGCAACCGGTGCCCATGATGTTCACGGCAGGAATGAAAAACGTGCTGGTCATCACCAATCCTCTTCGATAGGGCCGAACCGGCAACCCCGATTCAGCGGAGGCCCAAAGGATCGACCCATCCGTTACCGCGCATCTTGATCTGGCTCAACACCCGGTCGTGATAAAGTCTGCGCCCTGCACTCCACCCGCTTGAGATGACCGACGCGATGACCGATTTCCAGGAATTTGATGCCCGACTAGAAGACTGGAATGCGTTGCGCGCAACCACCCCGTTCAGCGCCCTGCTGGTGGGAAACGGCGCCAGCCGTGCGGTGTGGGATGACTTTGGTTACGACTCGCTGTTCGAGAACGCCCGCACGGTCGAAGAAAAGCCGTTGAGCCAGTCCGAGCTGAGCGTGTTCGACGCGATGCAAACCCGCAGTTTCGAACAAGTGCTGGGCGCACTTAAAACCACCAGCCGGGTCAACAAGGCCCTGGCCGTGAGCTCCGCCGCACCGCGTAATCGCTACTACGCGATCAAGGAAGCGCTGATCAACACCGTGCACGCGGTGCACATCCCGTGGCGTCTGGTACAACCGTCAAGCCTGGCGGCAATCAATCAGGAATTGAGCACCTATCCGACGGTGTTCACCACCAACTACGACCTGCTCAATTACTGGGCGATCCAGCACCAGCCCGACGCCATCAGTGACCTGTTTCACGGCACCGAGCCGAGCTTCGACCTGAGCGCCAGCAGCGCGGATAAAACCCGCCTGCTCTACCTGCACGGCGGCTTGCACCTGGTGCGCAACCAGGACGGCACCGCACGCAAACTGACCTCGACCGAAGGCACGCTGCTGGGCAGTTTTGCGATCAACAACACCATCAAGACACTGGACGACGTGCCGCTGTTCGTCAGCGAAGGCAGCTCTGAAGACAAGCTCAAGACCATCCGCAGTTCGGATTACCTGTCGTTCTGCTACGACCAGTTACTCAAGCAAAGCGACGCGCTGTGCCTCTTCGGCCACAGCCTGGGCAAGCAGGACGCTCACATCGTGCATGCGCTGCGCCAGGCACAACCGAAGACCGTGGCGATCTCGATTTACCCGCGCAGCGCGGCGTTCATCCAGAGCCAGAAGCGGCATTACGCGAAGGTGTTTGAAGGGACTGGCGTGGCGCTGAGGTTTTTTGATTCGAAGAGCCATGCGTTGGGTAGCCCAACACTGAGTGTGCCGGTCGAACGCTGACACCTGTGGCGAGGGAGCTTGCTCCCGCTCGGTCGCGCAGCGGCCGCAAACCAGAATGCGCGGTGTGTCTGACGCAATCGTGTTGCTGATTTCGGGGCTGCTTCGCACCCCAGCGGGAGCAAGCTCCCTCGCCACAAAAGCTGTGCTCAAACTTGCAGCTCCTGCTCACTCCTCGCCGCTATGCACCACCACCAGCAACTGCGCCTGCACCTCGCCCACCGAGCGCAGGCGATGCGGTTTTTGCGCGTTGAAGTGCAGCGCATCACCCCGGTTCAGTATCACCCGTTCGCTCATGAAGTCGACTTCGACCTGGCCTTCATGGACGAACAGAAACTCCTCTCCCATGTGCTCCTTGAAGGTTTTGTCGCTGAACTCTTTGGGCGGATAAATGATGAACGGCAACAGACTACGCTCGCTGACCTGATGGGCCAGCACCGCGTAACCCGGAGCCTGCTCATTGGCCGCCAGCGACTGGCGCTCATCGGCGCGCACCAGGCTGTAGCTGTCGAGGCTGATGGTTTCCTCAGAAAA
Organism: Pseudomonas sp. 05N36; assembly: GCF_056397385.1. Classification (NCBI taxonomy): domain Bacteria; kingdom Pseudomonadati; phylum Pseudomonadota; class Gammaproteobacteria; order Pseudomonadales; family Pseudomonadaceae; genus Pseudomonas; species Pseudomonas sp. 05N36. Next base: position 32,052 of record NZ_JBFTNH010000016.1, read on the forward strand.
CAATTCCTCGACCTTGACGTTCAGCGCCTTGGCCAGTTTCAGCGCCGCAGCGATGGACGGGGTATTCAGCCCGCGCTCGACTTTCGACAGATAACTCTTGGTCATGCCGGATTTTTCGGCCAGGGCCTCCAGCGTAACGCCGAGTTTTTTTCGCAGTAATTTCAAACGGATAGACATGTGGAGCGATTAATCCATCAAGGAGGCAACGATTAGTCCTTGCCAATGACACAAAGTGTCATATAGCCTCTTAAGTGTCATTCATGTTCACCCAACGACTTTGCGAGCAGCGGGAAAACACATCCGACGTCCATTGATCACTGCAAAGGACACCCGATATGGCCAAGACATTAGCACTACCCAAGGACCAACTCATCCAGCAGGCGCTTTCGCAGATGCAAAGCACGCTGGCGGATAATACGTGGACCGACCGGCAAAAGCTGGCGCTGACCTGCCGCATTCTGTTCGAGAACGGCCACGACTCTGGCCTGGCCGGGCAAATCACCGCCCGTGGCCCGCAGCCCGGCACCTATTACACCCAACAACTGGGCCTGGGTTTCGACGAAATCACTGCGAGCAACCTGCTGCTGGTCAACGAAGACCTGGAAGTTCTGGAAGGTCACGGCATGCCCAACCCGGCCAACCGCTTCCACAGCTGGGTGTACCGCGCCCGGCCGGACGTGAACTGCATCATTCACACGCACCCGATGCACATCGCCGCGTTGTCGATGCTGGAAGTGCCGCTGGAAATCTCGCACATGGACCTCTGCCCGCTCTATGAAGACTGCGCCTTTCTCGAAGCCTGGCCGGGTGTGCCAGTGGGCAACGAAGAAGGTGAAATCATCGCCGGGGCCCTGGGCGACAAGCGGGCGATTCTGCTTTCCCACCACGGTCAGCTGTCGACCGGAAGGACTATCGAGGAAGCCTGTGTCATCGCGCAGTTGATCGAACGCGCGGCCAAATTGCAGTTGCTGGCGATGTCGGCCGGTGAACTCAAACCGATTCTGCCGGCGCTCGGCCGCGAAGCCCATGACTGGATTTCCAGACCCAAACGTCACGGTGCCGCCTTCAACTACTACGCTCGGCAGAACCTGCGTCAACACGCCGATTGCCTGAACTGAATCCATCCCTTTGCTTAACGGAGAGACGCCATGTCTACCCCTTCTATTCACGGCATCATCGGCTACACCATCACCCCGTTCACCGCTAATGGCGAAGGCATCGATCTGGATACGCTGGGTCGCTCCATCGACCGTTTGATCGACGGCGGCGTACACGCCATCGCCCCGTTGGGCAGCACCGGCGAAGGGGCGTACCTGAGTGATGCAGAGTGGGATCTGGTCAGCGAGTTCAGCATCAAGCATGTGGCCAGGCGTGTGCCGACCATCGTCAGCGTCTCCGACCTGACCACCGCCAAAGCCGTGCGCCGCGCACGCTTCGCCGAGGCGCAGGGCGCCGACGTGGTGATGGTCTTGCCGACGTCCTACTGGAAACTCAGCGAAGCCGAGATCCTCGCCCACTACCGTGCCATCGGCGAGAGCGTCGGTGTGCCGATCATGCTCTACAACATCCCGGCCACCAGCGGCACCGACATGTCGGTGGAACTGATCCTGCGGATTTTCAATGCCGTGGAAAACGTGACCATGGTCAAGGAGAGCTCCGGCGATATCCAGCGCATGCACAAGCTGCACTGGCTCGGCGAAGGTCAGGTGCCGTTCTACAACGGCAGCAACCCGCTGGCGCTGGAGGCCTTCGCGGCGGGCGCCAAAGGCTGGTGCACAGCGGCGCCGAACCTGATCCCGCAGCTCAATGGCGTGCTGTATCAAGCCGTGCTGGCCAATGACCTGGGCACGGCTCGAGAGTTGTTCTATCGCCAGTTGCCGCTGCTGGACTTCATCCTCAAGGGCGGTTTGCCCACGACCATCAAGGCCGGTCTGCGCATGACCGGGCTGGAAGCTGGCGATCCGCGTCTGCCAGTGTTCCCGCTGGGTGAAGCTGCCCGCAATCAGCTGCAAGAGTTGTTGACCGAATTGCGCTGATCTCCAAACACATGCATAACCAGTGTGGGAGCGAGCCTGCTCGCGATGAGGCCATAACATTCAACATCTATGTTGACTGTTACATCGCCATCGCGAGCAGGCTCGCTCCCACATTGGATCTTCGGTGTATTCAAAACACCGGCAACGTCTTGTCCTTGATCACCTTGGTCGGCCCGTTGGCCTTGACGCTGGCGATGCCTTTTTCCAGTGCAGCATCGGAAGAATAGGCCTCGCTGCTGCCGATGATCTGATGATTGGTAGCAGTGAGATTGAAGTAAGGATGGCCATCCTTGGTGGACTTTTTCTCGTAGCGTTCATCCAGTGGGCTATTGGCCTGAACCGAGGCGATGCCGTCATCGGCGGCGCTGCGCGTGGTGTACAGCTCGCTGGTAAGAATGGTCTCGGCGTTGGCCGCTTTCAGCACAAAGCGAAACTGGCCAGTGATGCTTTTGCTCAACTCGTACCACCCAGACATGCTCGTTCTCCTTGGCGAATGAGGGGGTTCGCGCTTCAGAGTAAAGACCACGCCACCCTACTTCACCACCGCGCGCACCACCGACAACTCCGGTGTCGTCACCCGACGCTGGCTCAGGTAACGCGTGCAGCTGACCCGCAGGAACGAGGCGAAATTCACCACCTCGCCCCGGTAGTCCATCACCTCTTCATAGAGCTTGGCGATCAACTGGTTGGTGGTCATGCCATCGACTTCGGCGATCTCGCTGAGAATGTCCCAGAACTGGTTCTCCAGCCGCAGCGTGGTCACCACCCCGCAGATGCGCAGCGAGCGCGAGCGTGACTCGTACAGAATCGGGTCGGCTTTGACGTACAGCTCGCACATGCGCAGGCCTCCGCTTACAAAGTGATTTTAGTGCCCAGCAGACCGAGGAAACCGGCCAGCCAGCTCGGGTGTGCCGGCCAGGCTGGAGCCGTCGCCAGATTGCCCTGAACGTGACCTTGCGTCACCGGGATATCGATGAACGTGCCACCGGCCAGACGCACTTCTGGCGCACAGGCGGGATAAGCGCTGCATTCACGACCTTCAAGAATTCCCGCCGCCGCCAGCAATTGCGCGCCATGGCAGACCGCCGCAATCGGTTTGCCGGCCTTGTCGAAGGCTTGCACCAGTTGCAGGACTTTTTCGTTCAGGCGCAGGTATTCCGGCGCCCGACCACCCGGCACCAGCAACGCGTCGTAGTCCGCCGCATCGACCTTGGCGAAGTCGAAGTTCAGTGCGAACAGGTGACCGGGTTTCTCGCTGTAGGTCTGGTCGTCTTCGAAGTCATGGATCGCGGTGCGTACGGTCTGCCCGGTGGTTTTGTCCGGGCACACCGCATGCACCGTATGACCGACCATCAGCAGCGCCTGGAACGGCACCATCACTTCGTAGTCTTCGACATAATCGCCGACCAGCATCAGAATTTTTTTCGCGGCCATGGGGATGACTCCTCTGGTAAAAAATTGGGCAGGAAGGAGTATTCAAGGTAGTCCGAATTCAGCGACGCGGGTAATAACCAGCTACTACGCAGTAGGTACTGCGTCATCGTTCATCATGGTTAAACCCGCGCCCACAAAAACGACACCGAACCCTGTGGGAGCGGGCTTGCCCGCGAAGGCGTCCGCAAACTGTACGGATAAGTCTGCGTCTAGCTGTAACAGCGCAGCCTGCACAGTTTATGGCTAGATGAACGCTCTCCCGCCACTTTCGAATTCTGGTTACCGTTATGTCCTCCCGCGAAAACACCGGCATGGCGCTGGGCCTGCTCGGCGTCGTCATCTTCAGCCTGACCCTGCCCTTCACCCGGATCGTGGTGCAAGAAGTCCATCCGCTGCTCAATGGGCTGGGCCGAGCCTTGTTCGCGGCGATTCCGGCGGCGATGTTGTTGCTCTGGCGGCGGGAGAAATGGCCAACCTGGAAACAGATCAAAGGCCTGACCCTGGTGATCGCTGGAGTGATTCTCGGTTTCCCGGTGCTCTCGGCCTGGGCCATGCAAACCCTGCCGGCGTCTCATGGCGCGCTGGTCAACGGTTTACAGCCATTGTGCGTGGCGCTGTATGCGGCGTGGTTGTCCCATGAGCGGCCGTCGAAAGCCTTCTGGGCCTGTGCCGCATTGGGCAGCGCGTTGGTCCTGGGTTACGCGTTGATCAGCGGTGCCGGAAGTATCCAGGCCGGTGACCTGTTGATGCTCGGGGCGATTGCCATTGGTGGTCTGGGTTACGCCGAAGGTGGCCGGTTGGCCAAGGAGATGGGCGGCTGGCAAGTGATCTGCTGGGCGCTGGTGCTGTCGACACCGCTGCTGATCGGCCCGGTGACGTATTTGGCGCTACAGCACCAAGGCGAGATTTCGGCGAAAACCTGGTGGGCCTTCGGTTACGTGTCGCTGTTCTCGCAGTTCATCGGCTTCTTCGCCTGGTACGCCGGGCTGGCGATGGGTGGCATCGCCCGGGTCAGTCAGATCCAGCTGCTGCAGATATTCTTCACCATCGCCTTCTCGGCGTTGTTCTTTGGCGAACACATCGAACCGATTACCTGGCTGTTTGCGGTCGGGGTGATTGTCACCGTGATGCTCGGGCGCAAGACGGCAGTGCGCCCGGCGCAACCGGGCACGTTACCGACGGGTATTCAGATCAAGCCGTTCAAATAAGCAGCCCATCGGCTCGCAGCAGCGTTTCCAGACAATGCTCGCTGATGTGGTAGAACGCCTTGAGCTCCTGGATTTTCACCAACAGCTGGGCCGGGTCCACCGGTTCAGCGCGTTTGACCGCCAGGATCATCTTGTTCTTGTTGGTGTGGTCCAGGGAGATGAACTCGAAGACCTTGGTTTCATACCCGCAGGCCTCGAGGAACAACGCCCGCAGGCTGTCGGTGACCATTTCGGCTTGCTGACCCAGGTGCAAACCGTATTGCAGCATCGGCTTGAGCAGCGCCGGGCTCTGGATTTGCAGGCGAATCTGCTTATGGCAGCACGGCGAGCACATGATAATTGCCGCACCGGAGCGAATACCGGTGTGGATCGCGTAGTCGGTGGCGATGTCACAGGCATGCAGGGCGATCATCACGTCCAGTTCGCTCGGCGCTACGCTGCGTACATCACCACATTTGAACACCAGCCCCGGATGCTCCAGGCGCGCCGCAGCGGTGTTGCACAGATTGACCATGTCTTCACGCAGCTCGACACCGGTGACCACGCCTTCGGCGTGCAAGGTGTTGCGCAGGTAATCGTGAATGGCGAAGGTCAGGTAGCCCTTGCCTGAACCGAAGTCCGCCACCCGTACCGGTTTATCCAGCGCCAGCGGTGAGGACGTCAGCGCATGGCTGAAGACTTCGATGAACTTGTTGATCTGCTTCCACTTGCGCGACATCGCCGGAATCAGCTCGTGCTTGCTGTTCGTTACACCGAGATCCGCGAGGAACGGTCGGGTCAGGTCGAGGAAGCGATTCTTCTCGCGGTTGTGCTCGGCGGACGGCACTTCGCGCAGTTGCTGGGACTTGCTCTTGAACAGCGAACTCTTGCCCTTCTTGCTGTATTCGAGCTGGGCTTCATCGGTCAGCGCCAGCAGGTGAGCGTTCTTGAAGTCCTGCGGCAACAGCGCGGCAATCGTCGCGATGCCCTCTTCGATCGGGAAATTCTTGGTGATGTCACGCGTCTTGTAGCGATAGACGAAGGACAGGCACGGCTGCTCCTTGACCGTCAGCTGCTTGATGATGATGCGCTGCAAGTCGACTTCAGTACCGACATACTTGGCCAGCACCAGTTTGATGAAAGCGTTCTGCGCCAGGCTGGTGCTCAGCAGGTCGATAAATTGCGCGTGATGATCCGGCGTGAGGCTGGCGGGAGTTGCGGTAACAGACATGTAGAAAACGCCTCGGGCGGTACGGATCGGGGAATGACCGGTATTTTAGGGGGGATGGCGCGTCGGGACACGCAGTTATTTGCCGAACGGTTTGAAATCGCCCCTCACCCTAGCCCTCTCCCCCCTGGGGAGAGGGCTAGGGTGAGGGGGTGGATTTCAAATCCGACAAAAATCCCCAATCTCACCCCAGCACCACCAACCGATTCGGCAACTCATTGCGCGCCTGGGTCACCGGCACATGCACCTTGAGCAACTCGCCACAGGCCTCGATGCAGGTGACAAAGCCCTGCAACGTCTGGCCCTGCTTCACCTGCCGGGTGAAGGCTGCGACGATCGGGTCCCAGTTTTTGTTATCCAGCCGACTGGAAATCCCTTCATCCACCAGAATCTCCACATAGCGCTCGGCTTCGCAGACGAAAATCAGCAGGCCGGTGCCGCCGACGGTGTGGTGCAGGTTCTGCTCCAGAAACTGCCGACGCGCCAGGTTCGAGGCGCGCCAGTGCCGCACTGATTGCGGGATCAGGTGGGTGGTGATCGACGGAATCCGGAACACCAGGCACAGCACAATGAAACTCACCCACTGCACCAGCAGCAAGGTGTGCATGTTCAGCCAGCCAGTAACGTAGTGCACGATGCCCGGCACGATCAGCGCCAGCAGGCTGGCCCAGAGCAGCGGGATGTAGGCGTAGTCGTCGGCCCGGGCCGCGAGCACGGTGACCAGTTCGGCGTCGGTGTCGCGCTCGACACGGGCAATCGCTTCAGCGACCTGACGCTGTTCGTACTCACTCAGTAATGCCATGGTGTTAAATGCTCGCTCATTATTGTTATCACCAGCCGCCCGACGAACCGCCGCCCCCGAAACTGCCCCCGCCGCCACTGAAGCCGCCGCCAAAGCCGCCGCCAGACCCGCCGGAACTTCCGCGACCGCCGCGACGGGGCAGGATGCCGAGCATCTGCAAGACAGAAATCGTCAGGATAAACAGCACCGCCAATAACACGAATACTGTCGGATGACGCCCGATAAAGTCACTCCCCTGATCACCGCCCGAATCATAAATCGTCGACGGTTCATCCAGTGGGCTGCCGCCCAGTACCACCAGCATCGCGGCAACGCCGTCACTGATGCCTTTACTGAAATTGCCGGACTTGAACGCCGGAGTGATCACCTGATTGATGATTACCGAGCTTTGCGCATCGGTCAGCCGATCCTCCAGGCCATACCCGACTTCGATCCGCAGCTTGCGCTCGGCGCGAGCGACGATCAGCAAGGCGCCGTTGTTCTTGCCCTTCTGACCGATGCCCCAGTAACGCCCCAGTTGATAACCATAGTCATCGATGCTGGTGCCTTGCAGCTCCGGCAGCGTCACCACCACCAACTGCTCGCCGGTGGCCTGCTCGTGGGCCTGGAGTTGCTGGGTCAGTTGCTCGCGCACCGCAGGCTCGATCATCTGGGCGTTATCCACCACCCGACCGGTCAGCGCCGGAAACTTCAACTCGGCCTGAGTGGTGATGGCAAAGATCCAAAGCATCACCGCCAGGCTGATTTTCAAAACGCGCATTGGCACCTCATCCCTAATGGCTCCTGAATCGGTGGTATCCCGACAGCACTGAAAACCCGCCGGGAACCTGCGCTGATCAGAACTTCACTTGCGGCGCCTTGTCGGCACCCGGGCTGGTGGCCTCGAAGGTGTCGCGCAACGGCAGGTCGCTGTACAGCACGCTGTGCCACATACGGCCAGGGAACGTCCGCAGTTCGGTGTTGTAGTTCTGCACTGCCAGGATGAAATCCCGACGCGCCACGGCGATACGGTTTTCGGTGCCTTCAAGCTGCGATTGCAGCGCCAGGAAGTTCTGGTTGGCCTTCAGGTCCGGATAACGCTCGGACACCACCATCAAACGACTGAGGGCGCCACTGAGCTGATCCTGGGCCTGCTGGAACTGCTTGAGTTTTTCCGGGTTGTCGAGGGTGCTGGCATCGACCTGGATAGAGGTCGCCTTGGCCCGCGCTTCGACCACCGCCGTCAGGGTCTCCTCTTCATGCTTGGCGTAACCCCTGACCGTTTCCACCAGGTTGGGGATCAGGTCGGCGCGACGCTGGTACTGGTTCTGCACTTGCGACCAGGCCGCCTTGGCCTGTTCGTCGAGGGTCGGAATGGTGTTGATGCCACAGCCGGTCAGAACCGTGCCGAGCAACATCAACACCGCGATTTGCCAGCCCGAACGATAGCGCTGTTGTACATTCATGTGAGTGATTCTCCCTTGCCCATTACCCTGGAAATATTCCTGCGCGCCTTCAACTCGAACTCTTGGGGCATAATCTGCCACCGCCACTGGATTGCACCGGGCCAATCGGCTAAAAGATGCCCAGCGCAAAAAGAGTTTAGAAGTGTGCTGCATTTAGTCGAACAACAACAGACGCTCCCTAATTTTGGCTGACCGGCGTGTAACCACTGCGCCCGTTTAGGCTTTTGAGAAAACTATTCATGAAGAAGCTGTGTTTGCTGGGCCTTGCCATCGGCCTGGCCAGTCACTCGGTATGGGCCGATACAACGCCTGCACCGATTGAAAACAAGGACGCTTTCGTCAGCAACCTGATGAAGCAGATGACCCTCGAAGAAAAGATCGGCCAATTGCGCCTGATCAGCATCGGCCCGGAAATGCCCCGCGAGATGATCCGCAAGGAAATCGCCGCCGGCAACATCGGCGGCACCTTCAACTCGATCACTCGCCCGGAAAACCGTCCGATGCAGGACGCGGCCATGCGCAGCCGGTTGAAGATCCCGATGTTCTTCGCCTATGACGTGATCCACGGCCACCGGACCATTTTCCCTATCCCTCTGGCCCTGGCCTCGAGCTGGGACATGGAGGCGATTGGCCGCAGCGGGCGCATTGCCGCCAAGGAAGCCGCTGCCGACAGCCTCGACATCACCTTCGCGCCGATGGTCGACATCTCCCGCGACCCACGCTGGGGCCGCACCTCCGAAGGTTTCGGCGAAGACACTTACCTGGTCTCGCGCATCGCCAAAGTGATGGTCAAGGCCTACCAGGGCGAGACCCCGAGCGCGGCCGACAGCATCATGGCCAGCGTCAAGCACTTCGCCCTGTACGGCGCAGTCGAAGGCGGTCGCGACTACAACACCGTCGACATGAGCCCGGTGAAGATGTACCAGGACTACCTGCCGCCGTACCGCGCCGCCATTGATGCCGGTGCTGGCGGGGTGATGGTTGCGCTGAACTCGATCAACGGCATTCCGGCCACCGCCAACATGTGGCTGATGCAGGACCTGCTGCGCAAGGAGTGGGGCTTCAAGGGCCTGGCGGTCAGCGACCACGGGGCGATCTTCGAGCTGATCAAGCACGGCGTGGCCCGCGACGGTCGCGAAGCAGCGAAGCTGGCGATCAAGGCCGGCATCGACATGAGCATGAACGACACCTTGTACGGCAAGGAATTGCCAGGGCTGCTGAAGTCCGGCGAGATCCAGCAGAGCGACGTCGACAACGCCGTGCGTGAAGTGCTGGGCGCCAAGTACGACATGGGCCTGTTCAAGGACCCGTACCTGCGTATCGGCAAGGCCGAGGATGATCCGGCCGACACCTACGCCGAAAGCCGTCTGCACCGCGCCGAGGCCCGTGACGTTGCACGTCGCAGCGTGGTGTTGCTGAAGAACCAGAACGAAACCCTGCCGCTGAAGAAGACCGCGAAAATCGTTCTGGTCGGCCCGCTGGCCAAGGCACCGATCGACATGATGGGCAGCTGGGCTGCCGCCGGTAAACCGGAACAGTCGGTCACGTTGCTCGACGGCATGACCCGTGCCCTGGGTGATCAGACCAAGCTGACCTACGTCCGTGGCGCCAACATCACCGAGGACAAGAAAGTCCTCGATTACCTGAACTTCCTCAACTTCGACGCTCCGGAAGTGGTGAATGATCCGCGCTCGGCGCAGGTCATGATCGACGAAGCAGTGAAAGCCGCTCAGCAGTCCGATGTCATCGTGGCAGCGGTCGGCGAGTCACGTGGCATGTCCCACGAGTCATCGAGCCGTACCGACCTGAATATCCCGGCCAATCAGCGCGACCTGATCAAGGCCCTGAAAGCCACCGGCAAACCGTTGGTGCTGGTGCTGATGAACGGCCGTCCGCTGACGATTCTCGAAGAGAAGGACCAGGCTGACGCGATTCTCGAAACCTGGTTCACCGGTACCGAAGGCGGCAACGCGATTGCTGACGTGCTGTTCGGTGACTACAACCCGTCCGGCAAGCTGCCCATCAGCATCCCGCGTTCGGTGGGGCAGATTCCGACCTACTACAACCACCTGAGCATCGGTCGCCCGTTCACCCCTGGCAAACCGGGCAACTACACCTCGCAGTATTTCGATGACACCACCGGTCCTCTGTTTCCATTCGGCTACGGTTTGAGCTACACCAGCTTCAGCCTGTCGGACATGGCCCTGTCGTCGACCACGCTGAACAAGACCGGCAAGATCGACGCCAGCGTGACCGTTAAAAACACCGGCAAGCGCGACGGCGAAACCGTGGTGCAGTTGTACATTCAGGACGTGGTCGGTTCGATGATTCGCCCGCTCAAGGAACTGAAGAACTTCCAGAAAGTGATGCTCAAGGCCGGCGAACAGAAAGTCATCCACTTCACCATCGACGAGGATGACCTGAAGTTCTACAACGCCCAGCTCAAATACGCGGCAGAACCTGGCAAGTTCAACGTGCAGATCGGCCTCGATTCCGAGGACGTGACGCAGCAGAGCTTCGAGTTGCTGTAACCCCTGAAGTTACCTGAAGTACCTGTGGGAGCGAGCCTGCTCGCGATGAGGTCATAACATTCAACATCTCTGTTGACTGTTATATCGCCATCGCGAGCAAGCCCGCTCCCACATTGTTTTTGGGTGTTTGGGGGATTGTGTTCAGCCCCGCCGATCCAGCAGATTCACCACCATCCGATCCACCCATCCCCACACTCGCTGCTTGATCCGTCGCCACAACGGTCGGCGTTGCCATTCCTCAAGACTGACCCTATGACTCAGGGCAAAGTCTCTCTCGAAACTCGCCGCCACTGCCAGGCTCAACGTCGGATCGAGGGCTTCGAGGTTGGCTTCCAGGTTGAAGCGCAGATTCCAGTGATCGAAATTGCATGAGCCAATGCTCACCCAGTCATCGATCAGGACCATTTTCAGGTGCAGGAAACACGGCTGGTACTCGAAGATCTTCACCCCGGACTTGAGCAAGCGCGGGTAATAACGATGCCCGGCGTAGCGCACCGACGGATGATCGGTGCGCGGCCCGGTCAGCAGCAGGCGCACATCGATGCCCCGTGCAGCAGCCTTGCGCAGCGAGCGGCGGACTTTCCAGGTCGGCAGGAAGTAAGGCGTGGCCAGCCAGATTCGCTGCTGGCCGCTGTTCAACGCACGAAACAGCGACTGCAGGATGTCCCGGTGCTGTCTGGCGTCGGCATACGCTACCCGGCCCATGCCTTCACCCATCGGCGGCACCCGTGGCAGACGCGGCAAACCGAAATGGGAGGCAGGTTTCCAGGCGCGGCGGTGACGGTTGGCGATCCATTGGCGGTCGAACAGCAACTGCCAGTCGAGCACCAGCGGGCCGCCGATTTCCACCATCACTTCATGCCACTCGCTGGTTTCGCCACCTGGGGTCCAGAACTCGTCGGTGACGCCCGTGCCGCCAACCACCGCCAGCGACTGATCGACCAACAGCAACTTTCGGTGGTCACGGTAAAGGTTGCGCACCCAGCGCCGCCAGCTCAGGCGATTGTAGAAACGCAACTCCACGCCGGCCTCGATCAGGCGTCGCCGCAGACTCAGGGTGAATGCCAGGCTGCCGTAGTCATCGAACAGGCAACGCACGCGCACCCCGCGCTCGGCGGCTTGCACCAGCGCCTGCACCATCGCCTCGGCACAGGCGCCCGCTTCCACCAGGTACAGCTCCAGTTCGACCTGTTCCTGCGCAGCGGCAATCGCCGCCAGCATCCGTGGAAAAAACTGCGGCCCGTCGATCAACAGCTCATAGCGATTGCCGTCGCGCCAGGGAAACACTGCACCGCTCATGTCAGCGCGCCGTGAAAATCAGCACCGCACCCACCGGCACCGACGAACTGATGGCCGACAGGCCGGCGACTGTGCGCAGGGTTTCCAGCCCTGGCAGCAAATCGAAATCCTCCGCTTTAATGACCAGCGGTTCCAGGGTCACCACTTGAAAGCGCCGATCATCGAGGCGTGTCGCCAGCAACTCGGCGTTGTAGGCGTGCTCTTTGCCGTGCAGGCTGACCGTCAGTGGCAAACGCAATTCGAGTTGCGCGCCGGGGGCCAGATCCTTGATCGGCCGCAGATCGATCTGCGTGCTGATCAGCGCTTCAGGGAACGTCTTGATCTCGAACAGCTCTTTGCGCATGCGCTCATCGCGCAGCGGAATGCCGCTGTTGATCGACTCCAGTTCGACCTGCACTTGCGCCTGGCCGTTGGCATCGACCTTGCCATGCAGCACCAGAAAGCGCTGAACTTCGGAGAGGTTGGCGTTCTTGGTGGAGATAAACGACAGACGTGAAGACTCACCGTCCAGATACCAGTCGGCATGGGCTGGCGAGGTAACGAAAGCCAACGGCAGCAAGGCCAGGGCTGTGCAGCAAAACCGCTTGAACATAAACACTCATGGGTAAGTAAACCTGAGCCGAACCTTAGCCTGAGTGAACGCGCTTGCAAACCGCGCAAGGCAAAAGACCGCCCCTATGGGTTCAACCGACACCCTTGACGAATCCCCAGCCACGCGGCGATATGACTGCGCCCCATGCCGCTGACCGTCACGCGCTTGTTGGGAGCGTCATCGAGAAAACTGCTGACGGGCACGTACTGCGTCACATAGCCCTGACAATAATCCGCCGGGTTGTTCTCGACATACCGGCATGAGCAATACTCCTTGGCGGTGTAGGCGCTGATGATGTCGGGAAATGCCCACAAAGCGACCCGTTCCTGCCAGATCCAGCCGAGCAGCACAGCGATCAACAACAGCAACACGCTGAGCCGTGGTCGACGGCGAACAAATCTGAAATTCATGGCTGCACCTTCTGCGCAAATGCCGCCAGTGCGAGCCTGAGCAATTCGTTGTGCTGGTAACTGCCGTCGCGATCATCGCCATAGCGCACGATCACCAGGTTCTCGCTGGGCACCACGTACAGCGCCTGCCCCCAATGGCCGAGTGCAGCGAAGGTGTCATCGGGTGCGTCCTCCCAGGGTCTTTCGGCGCCGTCGACCGCCCGATTGAGCCACCAATGCCCGCCGGGAACGGCTTCATCCTGATTGGCCTTGAAGCGAATGAACGGTTGGCGATTGAACTCGACCCAGTCTTTTGGCAGCAACTGCCGGTTACCCCAGCGACCGTCGCGCTGCATCAACAGGCCGATCCGTGCCAGATCGCGAGCCGTCATATAGGCATAGGACGAGGCGACAAACGTCCCCGTGGCATCGCTCTCCCAAACCGCACTGCGAATCCCCAGGGGGCCGAACAACGCGGTCCATGGATAGTCGGCGTAGCGCTGCGCACCGACCATGGTCTTCAGCGTTGCCGACAATAGATTGCTGTCACCGCTGGAATAACGAAACGCCTGACCCGGCGGGCTGAACTCGTCATGGCCGGCAGCGAACGCGGCAATGTCCTGGCGTCCATGGGTGTAGAGCATCGCCACTATCGAAGAATTCAGCGGTGCATATTCATAGGTTTCCTGCCAATCCAGCCCCGAGGCCCAATGCAGCAGATCCGCGATGGATACCTTCGGATGGCTCTGCAAGGGTGGATAAAACTTCACGGCCGGGTCCTGCAATTTGAACAAGCCTTCGCCATAGGCCACGCCCAGTACCGTGGCCATCAGGCTTTTACTGACGGACCAGGTCAGGTGCGGTGTATCGGCTGTGGTTGGGCCGGCGTAGCGTTCGTAGATCAGTTGCCCGTCACGAATCACCAGCAAGGCATCGGTGCGAACGCCTGTGCGGCTGCCGTCGTCGCGCGGTGCAAAGGCGTAATCCTCCAGGGCCTGAAGCGCCGGACCGCTGATTTTCGGGCCGGGTGACCATTGCTCGGCGGGCCAGTTTTCCGCCAGAACCGGAAGGCTGACCAGCAACAGGAACAGCAGAGTCAGGCGTTTGAACACGACAGGCACTCAGAGGGATTAACCMTCTGAGCGTAGTCGAGATAAATGACAGTTCGAAAGTTGCGCTTTAGGTGAGACCGTCATCGCGAGCAGGCTCGCTCCCACAGGGGCTTGTGTAGAACACAAAACTGCGACATGGCATCAATCCAATGTGGGAGCGAGCCTGCTCGCGAAGAGGCCCTTCAGTTCAGCGAAGATCCCGCCAACGCCTTGGCCAACCGCTTGGCCCGGGCTCCCGCCGCCAGATCAAGCACCGCCTGATCGCGCTTCCACAACGCCAACCATTGTGGCGGTCCGGCGGCAAAGGCTTCATTGAGCGCTGGCTTGAGCCCGTCAAACTGCGCAAACAGCCCACCCAGCAACACATGCCCGGCGCTGCTGTTTGGCGGTTGGCGACTGGCTTCCGCACACCCGGCCAACAGTGCCAGCAACTTCAGTTGAAGGTCTTGCGGCCAGGCGCTGTCCTGACCGACGCCGTACAACCAGGCACTCATGGCGCTGAGTACATAGACGTCTTCCAGAGTGCGGAACGGTTTGACGTACGCATCCCAGCCATCTCCAGCGAGCAGTTCACACAGCGCGTTGTCGAGAAACAGCCGGCCGTGACTGATGTCCGGCATCAAGGCAATGGCCGGCAGCTTTTCAACCCGTACGCCGGGTTCGCCGGGATACACCACCGCCAGACTCAAACGCGGTGACTCGCCCAGCTCTTCGCTGCGTGCCGCGACCAGCAGCCAGTCCGCCGCATCACCCGCGGTCACGAAATCCTTGCGCCCGCTCACACGCAAATCCTTGAGCCGGGTTTGCAGGTCCGCCGGGCGCAGGCTGCGCTGCTCAGTCGCACACAATGCCCCCAGGCTCAGCGGTGCACTGGGCCACAACATGCGCAACGCCGCCTGGTACCCCACCAGAAAGGCCAACCCCGGCGTTGCCATCATCCGCCCGCCGCGCACCGCCAATTCGAACGGTGTCACCGCGCCCAATACATGCAACAACATCGCATACCCCTCTGCCAGGTCGGGGGTTTCGGGCTGGCGCTGGTTACAGTTCAACAAGGCTTGCCAAGGCATAAACGGGTCCTCTGGGGCTGTCACACAAGCATCACCAAAGCTTCATGGCGATGACACCGGGGCTACATAGCCTGACTTTGCACAACAAAGTCGATCGACTGCAACCCAAGACGGGTGAGCAGCCCGTACGGAGATTCGCAATGACTCAGATCGCCCGCATCAGCGACACCGGCAATGAACGCCGCCTGCAAGCCGAACGCCTGATCGGCGCCGAGGCGTTGCAGGAAGCCCAGGCCCTGCGCTTCAACGTTTTCAGTGGCGAGTTCAACGCCAAGCTCAAAGGCGCAGAGTTGGGTCTGGACATGGATGACTATGATGTTCACTGCGCCCACATTGGCGTGCGTGATTTGAATAGCGGACGCCTGGTAGCAACCACGCGTTTGCTCGACCATCAGGCCGCCAGCAGCCTGGGGCGTTTTTACAGCGAAGAAGAATTCAGCCTGCACGGCCTGGTCCATCTGCAAGGCCCGATCCTGGAAATCGGTCGCACCTGCGTCGACCCGGCCTACCGCAACGGCGGCACCATCGCCGTGCTCTGGGGCGAGTTGGCCGAAGTGCTGAACCAGGGCGGCTACAGCTACCTGATGGGCTGCGCGAGCATCCCGATGCAGGACGGCGGCATTCAGGCCCAAGCGATCATGCAGCGTTTGCGTGAACGCTATCTGTGCACCGAGCACCTGCGCGCCGAACCAAAGAAACCGCTGCCGGCCCTCGACATTCCGTCCAACGTGATCGCCGAAATGCCGCCACTGCTCAAGGCCTACATGCGCCTGGGCGCGAAGATCTGTGGTGAGCCGTGCTGGGACGAAGACTTCCAGGTGGCCGACGTGTTCATCCTGCTCAAGCGTGACGAACTGTGTCCGCGCTACGCCAAACACTTCAAGGCGGCAGTCTGATGAGCCGGCTGCGGGTGTACGCGCGGATCGCGCGAGTGCTGCTGGTGGTCGCGCTGGGCTTGAGCATGGCCAGCGTGTTCGGGCTGTTCGAACGCATGGGGATTGCCAACTCGATGGTCCGGCGCCAACGCTGGTCGCGGTTTTTCATGACCCGGCTGAGCAACGCCCTGCCCTTTCGCGTGACGGTCCACGGTGAACTGCCGCAAAAGCCGATGCTCTGGGTCAGTAACCATGTGTCCTGGACCGACATCCCGCTGCTGGGCATGCTCACGCCCTTGTCCTTCCTGTCCAAGGCCGAGGTGCGTACCTGGCCGGTCGCCGGCTGGCTCGCAGCAAAGGCTGGCAGCCTGTTCATTCGTCGAGGTTCGGGTGACAGCCAACTGATCCGCAAACAGATGAGCCGCCACCTGGAGCAGGCCCATCCGTTGTTGATGTTCCCGGAAGGCACCACCACCGATGGCCGTTCGTTGCGCACCTTTCATGGTCGCTTGCTGTCCGCGGCCATCGACGCGGACGTGGCGCTGCAACCGGTGGCCGTTCGTTATCTGCGCGACGGCCAGATCGACCCGCTCGCCCCGTTCATTGGCGATGACGACTTGCTCTCGCACTTGATGCGCTTGTTCGCCAACGATCGGGGCGACGTCGAGATCCATCTGCTCAAACCGATTGCCTGCCACGGCCAGGAACGCGCAGCGCTGGCCTTTGCCGCGCAGCAGGCGGTGCAGAAGGCGTTGTTTGGAACGTTGCCGGAAACACAGCCAACTCCTTTACGTCCGGCCATAGCCGCTTGACGCTGTACCCTGTGGGAGCGAGCCTGCTCGCGATAGCGGTTTGCCAGTCACCGACAATGTTGACTGTCAGGCCCTCATCGCGAGCAGGCTCGCTCCCACATTAGATTTGTGCAGTCAGATGGTTATGCGCAAACCGTTGCAACTCTGGATAGAACAACCGAAAGTCCTCGCTCAACGGTTCATACAACCGCTGCAACTCCTCCATCGCCGCGGCCAGTTCTTCAGGCCGTGACAGGCGCCGTGAAATCCCCCGCAGCACCTGGTCCAGCACCGCAAACTCCCGATAAGAACCAAGCCAGTCATTAGCCGCCATGTGCGGGGCGATCTGCGCCAGTCGCCCTGGCAACTGCGGTTCGGCAGCCAGCACCCGGTACACATCCGAAGTGAACTGTTCCAGCGGCTGCTCAGCGTAAAGCCTCCAGTCCCGCGCCAGGCAATGGTCGAAAAACACATCGAGCACGATCCCGGCATAGCGCCGTCGCGTCAGCGTAAAGCGCGACAACGCCAGGTCGACCAACGGATGGCCGTCGGTAAACACGTCGATGCTGCGATGCAGCTGAATGGCCGCTTCGATCTCCGGATTAAATTGCCCTTGCAGCCGACCCTTGACGAAATCGCCATACAAACTGCCGAGCATTTGACCGGGGCGCTGGCCACCGAGATGAAGATGTGCGAGATAGTTCATGCTGCGTAGCTTAGCACTGCGTCATTCATATCGTTATAACCCGATATACCGATTTAGACTGCCATCAGATCAAAATCATATTGGTATATCGCGAAATACCGATTTATAGTTCGCCTCATCGCGATATAACGTTTTACCCAACCCGAGCACTGCCATGTCCACCATTGACCTCGACGAAATAATAAAAGCCCTGGCGCACCCGGTACGGCGAGAAATCCTGCACTGGCTCAAAGACCCGACCGTCGAATTCCCCGACCAATCCCACAGCAACGAGCACGGCGTCTGTGCCGGGCAGATCGATCAACGTTGCGGTTTGTCGCAGTCCACGGTTTCCGCCCATCTGGCGACCTTGCAACGCGCCGGCCTGATCAGCAGCCGTAAAGTCGGCCAGTGGCATTTTTTCAAACGCAACGAGGACACCATTCAGGAATTCCTCCGCACCTTCAGCAAAGAGCTCTGACCCTTTGTACGCCGACAAGGAATCGACAATGCCMCTCCCGCTACTCATTCTGGCCCTCAGCGCCTTCGCCATCGGCACCACCGAGTTTGTCATCATGGGCTTGCTGCCCGATGTGGCGGCCGACCTTGGTGTGTCGATCCCTGGCGCCGGGTGGCTGGTGACTGGCTACGCTCTGGGTGTGGCCATCGGCGCGCCGTTCATGGCACTGGCCACCGCCAGACTGCCACGCAAGGCTGCGTTGGTGGTGTTGATGGGCATTTTCATCGTCGGCAACCTGCTCTGCGCGCTGGCCAGTGACTACCAGGTGCTGATGTTCGCCCGAGTCGTCACCGCCCTGTGCCATGGCGCGTTCTTTGGTATTGGCTCAGTGGTGGCTGCAGGTCTGGTGCCTGCCAACAAGCGGGCTTCGGCCGTCGCACTGATGTTCACCGGCCTGACCCTGGCCAACGTGTTGGGCGTACCGCTGGGCACTGCGCTGGGTCAGGAAGCCGGCTGGCGCTCGACCTTCTGGGCAGTGACCGTGATCGGCGTGATTGCGTTGATCGGCCTGATCCGCTTCCTGCCGGCCAAACGCGACGAAGAAAAACTCGACATGCGCGCCGAACTGCGCGTCCTCAAAGGCGCCGGTATCTGGCTGTCGTTGAGCATGACCGCACTGTTCGCCGCATCGGTCTTCACCCTGTTCACCTATGTCGCACCGCTGTTGGGCGAAGTCACCGGCGTCTCGCCACGCGGCGTGACCTGGACCCTGATGCTCATCGGCCTGGGCCTGACGGTCGGCAACATCATCGGCGGCAAGCTGGCTGACAAAGGTATGGCGGCGACGCTGATTGGCGTGTTCATCAGCATGGCGGTGGTCTCCACCGTGCTGACCTGGACCAGCGTTGCAGTGATCCCGACCGAAATCACCCTGTTCCTCTGGGCTACCGCGTGCTTTGCCGCCGTCCCCGCCCTGCAAGTGAACGTAGTGACCTTCGGCAAGGCGGCACCGAACCTGGTGTCGACCCTGAACATCGGCGCTTTCAATGTCGGCAACGCACTCGGTGCCTGGGTTGGCGGCAGCGTCATCGCCCACGGTTTCGGCCTGACCAGCGTGCCCCTCGCGGCCGCTGCGCTGGCGATCCTGGCGCTGCTGGTAACCCTGATTACTTTCCGTCAGAGCGGTAATCCCGAACTGGCCCCTGCTACCAACTGATACCTCACGAGGGTTGTATTAAATGACGACTATTTTCGATCCGATCAAGCTTGGCGACCTGCAACTGGCAAACCGCATCATCATGGCGCCACTGACCCGTTGCCGCGCCGACGAAGGCCGCGTACCGAACGCACTGATGGCTGAATACTACGTGCAGCGCGCGTCCGCCGGCCTGATCCTCAGCGAGGCCACCTCGGTCACGCCGATGGGCGTCGGCTACCCGGACACCCCGGGCATCTGGTCCAACGACCAGGTGCGTGGCTGGAGCAACGTGACCAAAGCGGT
Organism: Pseudomonas sp. 05N36; assembly: GCF_056397385.1. Taxonomy (NCBI): domain Bacteria; kingdom Pseudomonadati; phylum Pseudomonadota; class Gammaproteobacteria; order Pseudomonadales; family Pseudomonadaceae; genus Pseudomonas; species Pseudomonas sp. 05N36. The sequence continues at coordinate 51,489 of NZ_JBFTNH010000016.1, forward strand.
ACACGGCGCCGGCGGCAAGATCTTCCTGCAACTGTGGCATGTGGGCCGGGTTTCCCACCCGTCTTACCTGAACGGCGAAGCACCGGTTGCACCGAGCGCCATCCAGCCAAAAGGTCATGTCAGCCTGGTTCGCCCACTGGCCGACTACCCAACGCCACGCGCACTGGAAACCGCTGAAATCGCCGACATCATCGACGCTTATCGCGTCGGTGCGGAAAACGCCAAGGCTGCCGGTTTTGACGGCGTGGAAATCCACGGTGCCAACGGCTACCTGCTCGACCAGTTCCTGCAAAGCAGCACCAACCAGCGCACCGACAATTACGGTGGCTCCCTGGAAAACCGTGCTCGCCTGTTGCTGGAAGTGACCGACGCCGCCATCGAAGTCTGGGGCGCAGGTCGCGTCGGTGTGCACCTGGCACCCCGCGCCGACTCCCACGACATGGGCGACGACAACCTGTCCGAGACCTTTACCTACGTCGCTCGCGAACTGGGTAAACGCGGCATCGCGTTCATTTGCTCCCGCGAGAAAGAAGCCGGCGACAGCCTCGGCCCACAACTGAAAGAAGCCTTCGGTGGCCCGTACATCGCCAACGAACGTTTCACCAAGGACAGCGCCAACGCCTGGCTCTCCAGCGGCAAGGCCGATGCAGTCGCCTTCGGCGTGCCGTTCATTGCCAACCCGGACCTGCCCGCACGCCTGAAAGCCGATGCGCCGCTCAATGAAGCACGTCCTGAACTGTTCTACGGCAAGGGTCCGGTCGGCTACATCGACTATCCGACGCTGTAAACTCCGTTTAAATAAAGAAGCCCCGGGTAGAAATACCCGGGGCTTCTTTATTGGTAAATGTTCAACTAATGAAACAACATCAACATTGCACCGACACTGACAGCGGGGTTAACTTCAACCGCCAACACGACTAACACGCTATCTAATATGGACGCCCCCGCCAACAAACTTATTTTCACACTGACACTGAGCAACCTCACTGACTCGATAGTCTGGTGCAACGACGTCACGCTGGATGGTACCCCCGTCAGGCTTCCCTTCCAACGTCATGCCACTCAGCACGCAGCTGATCGTCTTGGAGCGCTGAGCCGTGGCCCGCAAAGCCCCTGAAACCACTTACTTAATCGAAAGGAATCGAAATGAACGACATCAAAGACACCGGCAACAACTACGATGACCTGCTCTCGTTTTTCAACTACACCTCCATTGGAATACTTTACAACCTGACGCCGCTTCTATTCAGCGAGGAAAACCAGCAAGCACTGGATGAGTTGATTGGGATCGCCAAGGTTGAATTGATCAGTCTGTTAGATCAAATTAATTCGGAGCACGCCCTGAACAAAAAAATCGAACAGTGGCGAAATCAAAACAAACGCGCGAACATCACTCGTGTGATAGTCAAACTCATCAATAACTCCCCTCACACGTTTAAAATTGCACAGACCAGCTTGCCACTGCACACATCAGAGCGTGAGTCATTCCTGCTCCCCGCGTACGGCAATACCGCATTCAAATCCGATTTCGCCTATACCTACGCCTACCCTTGGCCAAAAAACAAAATCATGTTCAATCAGTTCGTGGATTTTATCGATCAGAACGTCGGGGTACGTTTTGATCTCGGCATGATAATGAATACATCCTTCGGCGTTCTGTCGCCAACACACAGGGCACGGGTAAAAAACACCGTCACCTCCATTGGCTCGTCCAAAATCAATTGCTCAACCCAAATCACGAGCATGGGAGAGAACGAGCCTTTCAATTTCGAGGTGGAAATCAGGCTGGGCTGAAGCAGCACCCCTTCCGGATTGCTCTCACCTTTTCACATCTACGACACAAAATTCCTACAAAATACGTAGCTTGCTACCTGTCATCCCGAAGCGCGTCCGTATATAAAAGCACTCATTACGACAACGCGGGCGAAGAGTTGATCTTCGCCCGCGTCTATTGACAGAAACGGATCCAATTACGCATTTTGTTTCAATTGCGTAGGCTGGGGCTCAAGCGCAGCATGTCCAGACCTGTGTCGACGCAGCGCGCAGCTTCAATGTGTAGCTGGAAGCTGTCGGGAGCGAGCAGCCACTGATACAGGATGCCGTCAACATAAGCGTGAATGCTGATCGCAGCGCGGGCCGTGTCGAGATTCTCCGGCAACTGGCCCCGTTTCACTGCATTACGCAATGCCAGTTCGATACGCACATTGCACTCCAGACTGACGGTGCGGCGCTGCTGGCGCAGATCACACATTTCATCAGTGAATTCGCACTTGTGGAACAGAATCTCATTGATGCGTCGAGTCTTCGGGTCCAGGGCAACTTGATGAAACAAATGAATCAGCAGTTTGCGCATGCATCCCAGCGGATCCTCTTCCTCTGCGCTTTCGCTCGCCCTGGCCATCTCATCCAGCGGCTCATGCAAGCTGTCGAGCATCGCCTGAACCAGATCGGCCTTGTTGCTGAAATGCCAGTAGATGGCCCCACGCGTCACACCGGCCAGGGTCGCGATGTCCGCCAGTGTCGTGCGCGCCACGCCCCTTTCGTAAAAGGCCTTTTCTGCCGCTTCGAGAATCTGGCTGCGGGTTTCTTGAGCTTCCTCTTTAGTACGACGGACCATGGCAGTAAAACCTCAATCAGGAATGCTTCAGCGATGTCTGTACACCGTCTGAATAAATGTGGGGCGAGCTCTCTGAGGTCTCATCCCCAGCCTACAATTCTCACCTTGCATCGACTTTTGTAACCGGATGGGTACTGAGCCGGGCTATTTACAAACAACCATGAACGTAAGTATATTCCTTAGCAAGCTACTTATCCACCCGGCATAATTTTTTTACCTTTACACTTTTCTTGTGCGCCTGTTGCGCGCCTGACCCGAGGATCTTCATGCAATTCAAGCCAGCTGTTACCGCTCTGGTTACTGCCGTCGCCCTGGCATCGCTGCTCAGCGGATGTAAAAAGGAAGAGGCGCCCCCAGCCCCTCCAACCCCTCAGGTCGGCGTCGTAACCCTGCAACCTCAAGCCTTTACCCTGACATCCGAACTGCCGGGCCGCACAACGGCCTACCGCATCGCGGAAGTTCGACCACAGGTCAATGGCATCATTCTCAAGCGCCTGTTCAAGGAAGGCGGCGAAGTGAAGGAAGGCCAGCAGCTTTACCAGATCGATCCTTCGATCTATCAGGCCACCCTGAACAGTGCACAAGCCAACCTGCAATCGACCAAGTCGATTTCCGATCGCTACAAGCAACTGGTCAACGAGCAAGCCGTCAGCCGTCAGGAATACGACACTGCCGTGGCCAACCGCTTGCAATCGGAAGCCGCCCTGAAAAGCGCAGAGATCAATGTGCGCTACACCAAGGTTTACGCACCGATTTCCGGTCGCATCGGCCGCTCTTCGGTCACCGAAGGCGCACTGGTCAGCAATGGCCAGGCCGACGCCATGGCCGTGATCCAGCAACTGGACCCGATCTACGTCGACGTTACCCAGTCCTCGGTCGAGCTGCTGGAGCTGCGTCGTGAACTGGAAAGCGGTCGTCTGCAAAAGGCCGGCGAGAATGCCGCCATGGTCAAGCTGACCCTCGAAGACGGCAGCCAGTACAAGCAACAGGGCAAGCTCGAGTTCTCCGAAGTGTCGGTTGACCAGACCACCGGTTCCGTGACCTTGCGTGCAGTGTTCCCGAACCCTGATCACACCTTGCTGCCAGGCATGTTCGTTCACGCCCAGCTGCAAGCCGGGGTGAACGCCGCCGCGATTCTCGCGCCGCAACAGGGCGTGACCCGTGACCTCAAGGGAACGCCAACCGCTCTGGTGGTCGGTCCGGATAACAAGGTCGAGCTGCGTCAGCTCAAGGCCAGCCGCACGGTCGGCAGCCAATGGCTGATTGAAGATGGCCTCAAGGCCGGCGATCGGCTGATCACCGAAGGACTGCAATTCGTCAGACCTGGCGTTGTAGTCAAGCCCACTGAAGCGACTAACGTTGGCGCAAAGAACCCAGCCCCCGCACAGGCAGCTAACACTGCCACTGGCGGTAAAGGGGAGTAAACCATGTCGAAATTTTTTATCGACCGTCCGATTTTCGCCTGGGTGATAGCCCTGGTGATCATGTTGGTCGGGGCTCTATCGATCCTCAAGTTGCCGATCAACCAGTACCCGAGCATCGCCCCGCCGGCGATCGCCATTTCCGTCACCTACCCGGGTGCTTCTGCACAAACCGTGCAGGACACAGTGGTGCAGGTGATCGAGCAGCAGCTCAACGGTATCGATAACCTGCGTTATGTGTCCTCGGAAAGTAACTCCGACGGCAGCATGACCATTACCGCGACCTTCGAGCAGGGCACCAACTCCGATACCGCGCAGGTCCAGGTCCAGAACAAACTGAACCTGGCCACCCCGCTGCTGCCGCAAGAAGTGCAGCAACAGGGTATCCGCGTGACCAAGGCAGTGAAAAACTTCCTGATGGTCATCGGCGTGGTTTCGCGTGACGGCAGCATGACCAAGGACGACCTGTCCAACTACATCGTTTCCAACATGCAGGACCCGATCTCGCGGACCGCGGGTGTCGGTGACTTCCAGGTGTTCGGTGCCCAGTACGCCATGCGTATCTGGCTCGACCCGGCCAAGTTGAACAACTTCAACCTGACCCCGGTTGATGTCAAAACCGCCATCGCCGCGCAGAACGTCCAGGTTTCCTCCGGTCAACTCGGCGGCCTGCCCGCCCTGCCCGGCCAACAACTGAACGCCACGATCATCGGCAAGACCCGCTTGCAGACGGCCGAGCAGTTCAAGGAAATCCTGCTGCGGGTCAACAAGGACGGCTCGCAGGTTCGCCTGTCTGACGTTGCCGATGTCGGCCTCGGTGGCGAAAACTACAGCATCAGCGCCCAGTTCAACGGCAGCCCGGCTTCCGGTCTGGCAGTGAAGCTGGCCAACGGCGCCAACGCCCTCGACACCGCCAAGGCCCTGCGCAAGACCATCGACAACCTCAAGCCATTCTTCCCGGAAGGGATGGAAGTGGTGTTCCCGTACGACACCACTCCGGTGGTGACCGAATCGATCAAGGGCGTGGTTGAAACCCTGGTCGAAGCGATCGTGCTGGTGTTCCTGGTGATGTTCCTGTTCCTGCAAAACTTCCGCGCCACGGTCATCACCACCATGACCGTACCGGTGGTGCTGCTGGGTACCTTCGGGATCCTCGCGGCGTTCGGTTTCAGCATCAACACCCTGACCATGTTCGGCATGGTGCTCGCCATCGGCTTGCTGGTGGACGATGCCATCGTCGTGGTGGAAAACGTCGAACGGGTGATGAGCGAAGAAGGACTCTCACCCAAGGAAGCCACCAAGAAATCCATGGGCCAGATCCAGGGGGCACTGGTCGGTATCGCACTGGTGCTGTCGGCGGTACTGCTGCCGATGGCGTTCTTCAGCGGTTCGACCGGGGTGATCTACAAGCAGTTCTCGATCACCATCGTTTCGGCCATGGCGCTGTCGGTCATGGTCGCCCTGATCTTCACCCCGGCGCTCTGCGCCACCATGCTCAAGGCGATTCCGAAAGGCGAGCACGGCACTCCGAAACGCGGCTTCTTCGGCTGGTTCAACCGTAACTTCGACCGTAGCGTAAGAAGCTACGAGCGCGGTGTCGGCAACATGCTCAAGCACAAGGCGCCGTACCTGCTGGCCTACATCATCATCGTGGTCGGCATGATCTGGCTGTTCACCCGCATTCCAACGGCGTTCCTGCCGGAAGAAGACCAGGGTGTACTCTTTGCCCAGGTCCAGACCCCGGCCGGCTCTACCTCCCAGCGCACCCAAGTGGTCGTGGACGAGATGCGTGAATTCCTGCTGCGTCCTGGCAAGGACGGTGGTGAAGGCGATGCGGTGAACTCGGTGTTTACCGTGACCGGCTTCAACTTCGCCGGCCGTGGCCAGAGTTCGGGCATGGCGTTCATCATGCTCAGGCCATGGGCCGAGCGGAACGCCGACAACAGCGTGTTCAAGGTTGCGGCCCGTGCCCAACAGCACTTCTTCACCTTCCGTGACGCCATGGTGTTCGCGTTCGCGCCACCGGCGGTACTGGAATTGGGTAACGCCACCGGTTTCGACGTGTTCCTGCAGGATCGCGCCGGCATCGGTCACGACAAGTTGATGGCTGCCCGTAACCAGTTCCTCGGTATGGCGGCGCAGAGCAAGGTGCTGTCGCAGGTCCGTCCGAACGGTTTGAACGACGAACCGCAATACCAGCTGGAAATCGACGATGAAAAGGCCAGTGCCTTGGGCATCACGATGACCGACATCAACAACACGCTGTCGATCGCGCTGGGCAGTAGCTACGTCAACGACTTCATCGACCGTGGTCGAGTGAAAAAGGTTTACGTACAAGGTCAGCCGGGTGCTCGCATGAGCCCTGAAGACCTGAAGAAATGGTATGTACGCAACAGCCAGGGCGCCATGGTTCCGTTCTCCGCGTTCGCCAAGGGTGAGTGGATCTACGGCTCGCCGAAGCTGGCGCGTTACAACGGCGTAGAAGCGGTGGAAATCCTCGGTTCCCCGGCACCTGGCTACAGCACCGGTGAAGCCATGGCCGAAGTCGAAGCCCTGGCCCAGAAACTGCCGGCAGGCGTGGGTATTTCCTGGACTGGTCTGTCGTATGAGGAACGTCTGTCCGGCTCGCAAGCTCCGGCGCTGTACGCCTTGTCGTTGCTGATGGTCTTCCTCTGTCTGGCGGCGCTGTACGAAAGCTGGTCGATTCCGATTGCGGTGATGCTGGTTGTACCGCTGGGGATCATCGGTGCCCTGCTCGCCACCAGCCTGCGCGGTCTGTCCAACGACGTGTATTTCCAGGTGGGCCTGTTGACCACCATCGGTCTGGCGGCGAAAAACGCCATTCTGATTGTCGAATTTGCCAAGGAACTGCATGAACAAGGGCGCAGCCTGAGTGACGCAGCCATCGAAGCGTGCCGGATGCGTTTGCGACCGATCATCATGACCTCGCTGGCGTTCGTCCTCGGTGTGGTACCGCTGGCCATTTCCACTGGCGCAGGCTCGGGTAGCCAGCATGCGATCGGTACCGGGGTTATCGGCGGTATGCTGACGGCCACCGTACTGGCGATCTTCTGGGTCCCACTGTTCTTTGTCACTGTGTCGTCGATGGGTCAACGCAAAACTGCGGATCAGGATGACGTCGCTATAGAAACTCCTAAAGAGGCTGGCCAATGAGCAAGTCGCTACTCTCCCTAGCCATCGCCGCGTTCGTGCTCGGTGGCTGCTCGCTGATACCGGATTATCAGCAGCCTGCTGCGCCGATTGCGTCGCAATACCCACAAGGTCCGGCGTATTCGCCGGCCCAGGCCGCCAGCCAGGCTGCCGCCGAACAAGGCTGGAAGCAGTTTTTCCGTGACCCGGCGCTGCAACAGATGATCCAGACCGCGCTGGAAAACAACCGCGACCTGCGTGTCGCGGCACTGAACATCGACGCCTTTGCGGCCCAATACCGCATCTCGCGCGCCGACCTGTTCCCGGCCGTCTCGGCGACCGGCACCGGCAGCCGTCAGCGGATTCCGGCGCGAGCCTCGCAGACCGGTAAAGAGGGCATCAACGCCAGCTACTCGGCCACCGTGGGCATCAGCGCCTATGAGCTCGACCTGTTCGGTCGGGTTCGCAGCCTGAACGAACAAGCGCTGCAAAACTACTTCGCCACTGAAGAGGCACGCCGCAGCACCCAGATCAGCCTGGTGGCCAGCGTGGCCAACGCCTACCTGACCTGGCAGGCCGACAAGGAACAGCTGAAACTGTCCCAGGACACCCTCGCCACCTTCGAAGAAAGCTACCGGCTCACCGCCCGCAGCAACGAAGTCGGCGTGGCGTCGGCGCTGGACCTGAGCCAGTCGCGTACGGCCGTGGAAACTGCCCGGGTCCAACAGGCGAAATTCACTCGCCTGGTGGCCCAGGACGAAAACAGCCTGGCGCTGCTGTTGGGCACCGGTATACCGGCCAACCTGGCAGCGGGCCAGCCGTTGTCCGATGACCTGCTCAGCGAAGTACCGGCCGGTCTGCCATCCGACCTGCTACAACGTCGCCCGGACATCCTTGAAGCCGAACACAAGCTCAAGGCAGCCAACGCCAACATCGGCGCGGCACGGGCAGCGTTCTTCCCGAGCATCAGCCTGACCGCCAATGCCGGGACCCTGAGCCCGGATCTGTCCGGTCTGTTCAAGGGTGGTTCGGGGACCTGGCTGTTCCAGCCGCAAATCAACCTGCCGATCTTCAATGCCGGTAGCCTGAGCGCCAGCCTGGATTACTCGAAAATCCAGAAAGACATCACGATCGCGCAGTACGAGAAGTCGATCCAGACCGCCTTCCAGGAAGTCTCCGACGGCCTCGCCGCACGCCTGACCTTCAACGAACAGTTGCAGGCCCAGCGTGATCTGGTGGCCGCCAACCAGAACTACTACCGCCTGGCCGAGCGTCGCTACCGAATCGGTGTCGACAGCAACCTGACCTTCCTCGACGCCCAGCGTCAGTTGTTCACTGCGCAGCAATCGTTGATCACCGACCGTCTGTCGCAACTGATCAGCGAAGTGAACCTGTACAAGGCTCTCGGCGGTGGCTGGAACGCGCAAACCGCGAAGAACGAACCGGTGAAAGAAGAAGCACCGAAGCTGAAGATGTTCTGATAGTGCCGTTGTAAAAAAAACCCACCGATTGGTGGGTTTTTTATGGACTGGAAGTCGGCGTTGAACGAGCAAAAAAGACACCGAAAACGATTAGGTTTCCGAGGGTGGTTCAATGGTAAACCCCCAGGTTTTTGACTCGGGTTTGAGGCCGTACTTCACCACAACTCTGATGGAATGATCGCCCTCGCTGAACGGTCTCTGGGGCAGGCCCGACCAAGTACCATCATCATAAAAGTCAGAGCCGGTAACGAAGTTAGTACCATCATAAATATTAAAAGTCTCATCCCGCTCCCCCGCAACCCACATTGTCAGCCAAGGATCTTTAGTACGGCCTCCATCAGGAATCTTAACCCCTTTGGAATCCGTCACCGAAAGAATCTCGGGAGTTGCCAGCTCATTTGTCATGACTGTGTAGGCTCTCACCGGGAAGCTGACTTCCTTGGGTGAGTTCCAGATTTGATTGAAATGGACCTTGAACTCTAACGTCACGCGACTGCCATTACGAACATGCTTCAAATCCTGAAAGGGCGCCTGTACATCGAGGTAAGCGGCATTACCCCAAGGTGCCGCATTGTCTTTATACGACGCAAGAACAATGCTCCACCAAGATGATCCGTCCGTTTTTTCGCCTAACAAGAGCAAAGAGACACACTGCCCAGGCGCAATCAGCGGCCACGTATCCAGCCGGATCGTACGGTCATGGGTCCCCTCCGTCAGGTCCCACACCTCCCCCTCTCCCCACTCATCCGCATCAAGCGCTCGCGGCATGGGTAGTCGTTCCAGCGGAATGGGTAACACGTTCAACACCAACGACGCCGAGTCTTTCTTCTCTCCTCTGCGCTCGACCTCATACTTGAAGGTGATTGTCTGATCCAGACTGAAGGCAATAATCGACAAAGGCAGGTTGATGACCCTGGAGCCATCCCTGGTTATCAGTAATGGCGGCGACGTGTATGACGCATCCTTGTGGCTACCGGGTTCGGCTATGCAACTGACAATGATTCGGTCGTCCTTGAGCAACCCACCCTTGATCTCCAGGGTCAAACGGCCATCGGGCGTGATCGGAAACAGCTCAACATCATCGGGCGCTTGCCTGATGGCAGGCGCCTCAAAGTCCGGGAGGTCGACAAGCGTTTGCTCGGCAGTATTCAGCGAAGTCATGAACAAGCACCTGGATCAGCGGTGGATGTTGCCATCCAACACCAAGCGAAACCGCGCAGCTACTGTCAGAAATAACAGGTAGCGGCGGATTCCGACCGATGGTATCGGTGCTGCTGATCCAATCACCAATAGAAAACCCGCTTTCTTGCCTAATGTCTGTCGGTTAAGCCGTTACGCAAACCGTAGCAGCTGTTACTCCGGTGGATCGAGGTGGTCCAGTGCCCGATTCACCGCCAGTTCGGCCAGAGAAATCATCTGCTGAATCGCCAGTGCGGTATTGCGTTTGGGGCCTTCGAGGTCGAACGCCAGATCGCTGGCCATGACATTGGCCGAGGCGAGGGTTTCGCAGGCGTGGGCCAGCAGGGTTTCGCTGTCGATGTCGGGGGCGATCACGAAAATGCAGCCGGGGCGTCGGTCGGCTAACAACTGCTTGGTTTCGGGTAGCACCAGGTAATGGTCGAGCGCGCGGTGTGCGGCGGCGTGGAGTTCTTTTGAGTCGAGGGAGGCGTAGGGAGAGGTGCTTTCGGTATCAGGGGGATTGGGAGTGGCTTTGAACATTGGCTTAGCTCTCTTTAAGTGAGGCTGCAACCTGTTCGCGACTAAACGAATGGGTGGCGGCTGTACGCAGGTTAGTCGACCGACGAGCTAAGAAATCGGCGCGCCCGAGGGCGCCCTGCGCACAGCCACCATCAAGCGCAGGGATGGGATACCTGACTGATTGGCACTGATGCGACTTAGCTACGACGGGCGACTAAACCCGATCACTGATGGGCAGTGACACGGAAACAATAGAGGCGACGACCAAGGCGCACAAGCCGGCGGATTCTGGCGCAGGTGTAGGCCGTGACGCAAGGCGCTGTAGCCTCTGATGGGCGCTGCGTGGGCAAGCTTAAACACCCGTAGCAGCTGCCGAGCCCGCGAGGCTGCGTTCGGCTCGGTCCGCGCTCGGGCGAAGCAGTCGTAAAATCATGCAACACGTTCATTCAGGTAAACCGCGTACGCAGGGTTGGCGAGGACTGCGTCCGAACGCGGCCCGCCTCTAACGCAGCCTCGCGGGCTCGGCAGCTGCTACGGGGCGCGTTACGGCTTAACTGACAGACGGCCCCCTCCAACCCCATTAACCAGAAACACCGGCTCCTCCAGATAGTGGAGTCCCAGCCGGTTTTCGAACACTTCATCGCGTAATGCCGCGGTGGTGAAACACCCCAGCCCAAGGGCCGTGGCCACCAGTGAAAAGGTCTGACTCAAATGCCCGGCATCCATCAGCGCCACCCGCAGTGCCCGGCTGAACTCGTATTTCCAGGCCATCCGCTCGACCCGCGCCGTGGACACAAACACTGCCGCCGCGTCCTTGATCCACGGCTGCTCGCCACAGGCGTCGCTGATCCAGACTCGCGGGTCTTCCCGTGACAACAACTCAAGCCCGTGGCGGCGTACCGAATAGTGGTAAAGACCGCGCTCGAAACCTTGCACATTCATCAGCACCGCATACACCTCGGTACCCTGCAGCGAACCGCCGGCCGGTGAGGTTTTCTTCAGGAAATAATCCCCCATGCGGTTCTGTTCCATGACCGTCGCGCCCCACGTGTAGTAGAGCAACAGGGACAATTGCTGCGCGCTCAACGGCCGGTCGCTGAAGGTGCGCGACGTGCGGCGCTCGCACAGCGCATCGAGCAATGTCGATTGGGCGATCGCGCCGGAAGGCGCCAGCAGCGGGTTTTCCAGGGCAACAAAAGGATGGGAGAAATAATCCTTGAACGCCGACGGCTGACGTCGCGCCGAGGCCTTTTGCTCAAGCTGCGTTTCCAGATCGCTGACACTGATGTAAGGCGTATGCGACCCGGTGCGGGTGCTCAGGTAAAACTCCAGCGCCGCGTCCCAGTGGACCCAAAGGCTGGCCGGGTGGCTACGCTCAACAGAAGCGGCAGTGTCAGATGGCGTCTCGACCGGCTGCAGCACACCCAGGTTGATCAGTTCCCGCAGGAACGCCAGGTTGTCGTCCTGCTCGGGACTCTGCAAAACCCCCGGCAGCAACAAGGCACTGCCCAGTGTCTGGGGAGTCAGGAAGTGGCGCAGCAACGGCAGAAATATCACACCGAATTCCAGACTCAGGTCCCACTGCCGATCCCGGATAAAAAACGACGTCGAGCCGACGCTGAGCCAGGTGCTTTCCCTGAGTTTCAACAGGGTTTGCGCCCCCTGCTCGAGTTGCGTTTGCGGCGCTTGCCGGGCAAAACCCTGCCAGAACAGGGCTTTGGGCTGAAGGGACTTGATGGCCGTGATCAAGGTCAACAATTCTGCATCATCGGTTTTGCGGGAAATATCCCACTCAAGGGTGATCGCTTTCACCGGCGATGAATCAAACAAATGACGCAAGATGTCCCAATCCCGCCGCGGATGGCCGGTATGTATTTCAATCAGCCGGTCCAGCGGCAACGAACGCAAGTAGGTGTTCAGGTCATAACCCAGGGTTCTGGCGGTCGCAATCGCGCTGTCGAGGTCCAGCAGAAAGCCCGAGTCACTGCGCTCCACCACCTTGGAGATGAACGCGCCTTCAGATTGCTCTTGTGCATCGTGCAACGAAAACAACCGCGGCGCGTTTTCCAGTACCAGCAGCGTTGCCGTGAGGTCACGCAATTCGATGGCGTTGGCCACCACCGTGTCAGCCACTTCTTGGGCCAGGGTCGGCAAAATGAAATGCTGAGTGTCGCCACCTTGGAACCGCGACCAGGAAATATGCTCGGCCAGCCAGGGTGAGCGGGTTTTCTCGCACAGCCGCCGAGTCATGTGCAGAAACTCGCGGTCCATCGCGATGCCCACGCTGCCCAGGGACAAACTGGAAGAATGCAGCAAGCTCGGTACTTGCGCACCGAGCTCAAGCAGACGCGGCTCCAGAATGCAGTGCGTCGGCTGAAACTCGACGTAATCGAAATGCGGCAAGCCCTCGGCGAGAATCCGTTCAACGGTCGGGTCGAGCCCCTCCTCCGATAACTCCCCCTGAGGCGTGTGCCGTGGCAAATGGTATTCCAGCCCGACGCCGGCCTCGGGAAATTGCGAAGCATCAAACATCGCCATGTCCGCCTCCCTGGCGTCAACCGGTCAGGCCCAGCATGCGTTTAGCCCCCGCCGCAGCGCCCGATATCGCCAACAACGCGGCGTGTTGAGTTTCCAGCGCCCTGACTTCCTTGATCAGGTTTTCCAGCAGTTGGCGGCCTTGAGGGGTGAAATCCGTGCACGCTTCGAAATCGGGTAACGCCTTGATCAAGCCTTGCAGGATGAACACCAGGCGTTTTTGTGCCCGCTGCAGTTCTTGGGACGAGCGCGAACGAACCCGCTCCAGGTATTTGACCAACGCGACGTACACGAAAAACGCGTGGAAATAGCCATAGAGGTCACGCTTCTGCCCCGACCACGGCAAGGTGAACAGTGCCTCCCGCGAGGTCTCATCCCTGACGACCGGGCACACTTCGACAATGTTGTAGAGCAACTGATGAGTGGCCTCATGCACCAGCGACTCTTCGAGGTCGAGTATCGAATCATCCCGGTTCGAGATGAGGATGATCCCGGTGAAGCGCGAAGCCGAGCAGCTTCGAAATGAGCCATCGGGCAAATAACAAATGGACTTGACCAGTTTTCTAAACTGTTCGCGACAGGCGGGCCACGAGTGTTCTATCCGCAACAGCGCAATATTCACCACATCGCAAAAAAAACTCACGGAGTGACCATGACGCTCCAATTGTTTACGGCTTGCTTCATCTTGCGGAAACTCATAACTGGGCGGCGCCACTCTCGCCACCAACGGATCAACATTAAAACGATACACGGGTGGGCAGTAATCATTCATATGAATACTGTCGTTCTTTTTCACCCGCGCCAGCATCAGCGGGAACTCGATCAACATGTGCTCTAACTCATCGGTATTCGCCGCCTTTTTCGTGATGACCAGGTTGGCATAATGAGCAGTCAATACACTCCACACTTGAAACACCGGATCATTAATAATCACGCGCTGCTCGCGGGTCGGCGGCACGATAAGATTGAATGCCTGCTCGAAAAACTCCGCCAACTGCGGAGCATTGGGAAACAGTTGAAAAAGTTCGGTGTACAGCGCAACAAAGCTTGTGTAGCGATTTCGACTGACACGTTCCAGCAATACGTCGAATCGTGAAGGATCCGTGTCCGGCAGGAATGTCGTGCCCTGAAACAACTCGTCATCGGATAGCTCACGCAGACCACTGTTCCCGATTTCCATTTTTCAACCTTCCCTTAGGTAGGCGGCAACGGCTTCGCCATCGTCAGACTGGCGATGCCATACCCTGATTGTTCATAAAGACGACGCGCCGCATCGTTGCGACCAAAGACATGCAGCCGCACTTCTTCGCATCCCGCCTGGCGTGCCCATGACTCCAGGGCCAACAGTGATTGTTTTGCATAACCCCGGCGGCGCTCTCCGGGGTCAATGTAAATGTCCAGGATGAAGGCACTCTTGCCAGCACCGGTGTGTCGCTCGGCAACCCACAACTCGCCAATGCGACGTTCTTGATCCTTGATCACCCAGAGTTGGTTTTTTTCAGTCAATCGCCCTTGCGGCAACAACTGCTCGAAGACACTGCGTGCCCTTTGCGAGGCCTCCTCATGGGCCCACTCACCCGAGACGACCATACCGTCACCATATTCAGCAACGGCTCTTTCGGCGAACGTTGCAAAGTCCGCGTTATCCATTGGAGCCAAGGTGACAGACATGAGTCATTCACTCCGCGCTCGACCGCTGTGCCTCATGACATTTCATAAAGCCATTCGGCGTACCTGCGTGAAAGACCCACCTTTCGGGGTACGCCAAATGGCATCACCGGCCGTTAATCCATGCGCGCTTGCTGTTGCTGGGTATCAAATATGGCACGCGTCCCCAGATTACTTCGAATACCGGCAGAGGCCGCCGACAGTTTTGCAGCATCAATGCCTTTAACCGCCGCAATCTCATCAGCACTTAGATGCACACCGACATTTTTAGCTGCCGTGGCAGGATCATTGTGAAGTGCATCGGCAAACCCCGGATCCAGCACCGCACGTCCAACAACCGCGGCCAAGGTTTGCTGATTGACTTTATTGCTCATGGTACTTCTCCTTGTTATTACGGCATGACGGAAAATGCCCCCCTGACGACGCATGAAACTTTCCTTCGCCCGCCCTGGGGACTTTGAATATAGCAAGGCCACTGCTCTTTTCCAGCGATACCACGATTGCCTTTAAACCGTTTCACGATAATCGATAACACCGTTTCTTAAGGTTGACCGGCGATGATGGATAACGCTTTAATGACAATGAAAACTGTAGGAAACATCTTACAACCAAAGCAATAGTCACTTCTATTTAATAGCCACTGGACAGCAATGCGTCATTAATAGAACACAACGCCAGACACCCATTATTGACCCGAATAACTATGGGATTTAATTAACAATGCTTCATGCCGCTGACGATCCGACAGGCATCGATTAGTGTTCGATTATCGCCCAAAACCCGGTACGCCCGATTGAATCCCGCCCTTGATCCCCCGCACCATTCCCCACCGACAAGAACCAATAACAACAGGTCCGGCACCATGACTGCACACCCTACCCGCTCCGGCTGATCTCTCCCGTTCGTTGACCCGAATTCGAATTTTTGTCTGCAACCCCTTGGTTGCGGCTGCGTCCTGCTTCATCCCTAACAATTAGAGAGACCCGACTTCATGAAGCCTTCCACCTGTGCAAAACAGCTTTTGCCGACTCTATTGACCAGCGCACTGGTCAGCGCAGCCCTGCCGGCGCTAGCCGAAGAGCCAGGCTTTCTAGACGGCGCCCAGGCCAACCTCAACCTGCGCAACTTCTACTTCAACCGCAACTTCACCAACCCGACCCACGCGCAGGGCACGGCGGCAGAATGGACGCAAAGCTTCATCCTCGATGCAAAATCCGGGTTCACCCAGGGCACCGTCGGTTTCGGCATGGACGTGTTGGGCCTGTACTCGGTGAAACTCGATGGCGGACGCGGCACTGGCGGGACGCAGTTGCTGCCGCTGGACCACGATGGCCGCCCCGCCGATGACTTCGGACGTCTGGGTGTGGCGTTCAAGACGAAGCTTTCCAAGACCGAGTTGAAAGTCGGTGAATGGATGCCGGTGTTGCCGATCCTGCGTTCGGACGATGGGCGTTCGTTGCCGCAAACGTTTCGTGGTGGTCAGATCACCTCGAAGGAAATCGACGGCCTGACGCTCTACGGTGGTCAGATGCACGCTAACAGCCCGCGTGACGACAGCAGCATGAGTGACATGTCGATGACCGGTAAACCCGCCGTCACGTCCGACCGTTTCAACTTCGAGGGCGCCGAATACAGCTTTAACGACAAGCGCACGCAAATCGGGGTGTGGAATGCCCAGCTCAAGGACATCTACAGCCAGCAATTCATCAACCTGGTCCACACCCAGCCACTGGGCGACTGGACGCTGGGCGCCAACCTTGGCTTCTTCTATGGCAAGGAAGATGGCAGCGCACGGGCCGGCGACCTCGATAACAAAACCTGGTCCGGGCTGTTCTCGGCCAAATATGGCGGCAACACCTTCTATGTCGGCTTGCAGAAGCTCACCGGCGACAGCGCCTGGATGCGGGTCAACGGCACCAGCGGCGGAACGCTGGCCAACGACAGTTACAACTCGAGCTACGACAACGCCCGGGAGAAATCCTGGCAACTGCGCCACGACTACAACTTCGCCGCCCTCGGCATTCCCGGTCTGACCCTGATGAACCGCTACATCAGCGGTTCTAATGTGCACACCGGGACCGTCACCGACGGCAAGGAATGGGGCCGCGAGAGCGAAATCGGCTACACCGTGCAAAGTGGCAGCCTGAAAAACCTCAACGTCAGGTGGCGTAACTCGACCATGCGTCGGGACTACAGCAACAACGAGTTCGACGAAAACCGCCTGATCGTCAGCTATCCGATCAGCCTGCTCTGATGCGATAAAAATACCGCGAGGACATGAACCGTTCAGCACCGTTATGCTCCTATGGAGACTTCCATAGGAGCGACGGTTGGCGGCGAGGTGAATAACTGCGCGCCGACAGTCTGCATTCGTCCTGATCTGTCGTAGGCCAAAGCAAAAACATGAAACTGATCGCTGCTGTCTTATCCGTCCTTGCCGTAACGGTCGGCCTCAGCGGCTGTATCGGCCCGCCGATCGAATTGACCCCGAAGACCGAGCAGATTCTGCGCTCGACCCCGCCAATCCGCTTTCTGCTGACCTTCGACGACGGTCCAAGCGCGTCCAGTTTTTTCAATCCGACCAGTGCCGTTCTCGATGTACTCGCCAACAATCCGATTGAACCGGGTATCAAGGCGGTGTTCTTCGTGCAGACACAAGCCCCCCGGGCCGGTGGCAGCGAACTGGGCAAAACAATCATGCAGCGCGAACATGCCGAGGGCCAGACCCTGGGCTTCCACACCGCCACGCAGTGGCATACCAATCACCGCTCGCTCTCCCCGGAAGAACTCGAACAGTCGCTCACCCAAGGCTCTGGGGACATTGCGGCGATCACCGGCAGCACGCCGGTACTGCTGCGGCCACCGTTCTGGAATTACGACAAACGCACCTTCGCCGCCTATCAACAACATGGCTTGCATGTGTTGCTGACCGATCTGAGCGCCAATGACGGCAAGATATGGGGCTTCAATGGCAGCCCGCGCCGACGCTCCAACATGCTCAGGCAAATGTCCGAGGTGCGCGAACGGATTGCCGCCGGCGAACTGCCGACGGTCGACGGTGTTATTCCGGTGGTGGTGACGTTTCACGACCTCAATCGCTACACGTCCTGGCATATGGGGGAATATCTACAGATTCTGCTCGACAGCGCCCGCGAGAGCGGCGTGACAACCGCCGCCAAACCGTTTTACGACGACCAGGCTGCCGTGCAACGCGCCGCCATGGCCCGCACCGTGCGCGATGCCAACCAACCGGTGCATTTGCCTGGCGTATGGAGCTGGTTCTGGGACAGCAACTCTCATTGAGGCAGTGCGGCCCTGACAGCCGTGTCAGGGCCTGAGGTCGCGACTACTCGCGCGATTCGACACCCAACTCATCCCACACCGACTCGGCCAGGTGGAAGGTTGCATTGGCCGCCGGAATGCCGCAGTAGATCGCGCTCTGCATCAGCACTTCCTTGATCTCGGCGCGGGTGACGCCATTGTTCGCCGCGCTACGCAGGTGCATTTTCAGCTCTTCGTTGCGGTTCATGCCGATCAGCATGGCGATGGTGATCAGGCTGCGGGTGTGGCGTGGCAAGCCTGGGCGGGTCCAGATGTCACCCCAGGCGTGGCGGGTGATCATGTCCTGGAACTCCGCATTGAACTCGGTCAGGGTCGCCAGGCTGCGATCGACATGGGCATCGCCGAGCACCGCGCGACGCACTTGCATGCCGTCGGCGTAACGTTGTTTCTCGTCCACAAATCGCTCCTCAAATAGACTGTTCAGCCAACAAAAAACCCAGCACCCGTTCACTGAACGCGCTGCCGGCCTGAACGTTGGACAGATGGGCGGCATAGAACTCGGCGTACTCGGCGCCTCTCACCCGTTCTTGAATGAAGTGCCCGCCAGAAGGTGGCGTGACCGCGTCTTCGGTGCCGGCGATGACCAGGGTCGGTACCGTGATCGATGCCAGTTGCTCGCGGAAATCGGCATCGCGTACCGCCGCGCAATTGGCGGCATAACCTTGCGGTGAAGTGGCGGCGAGCATGTCGGTGATCTGCTTCGCCACCGCTGGATTGGCTTGGGCAAAGTCCGGGGTAAACCAACGGGCAATCGATGCATCGCGCAGGGCGACCATCGCCGCCGGACCGTCGCGCAGCACGGTTTCGATACGCGGGTTCCACACAGAAGGATCACCGATCTTCGCCGCGGTGTTGCACACCACCAGTTTGTGCAGACGCTCGCCGGCGTTGATCCCCAGCCACTGACCGATCAACCCGCCCATGGACAGGCCGCAAAAATGGGCGCGCTCGATGTTCAGGGCATCCAGCAACGCCAGCACGTCACGGCCCAACTGCTCGATGCTGTACGGCCCCGGCGTCACCAGCGAATGGCCGTGACCGCGCGTGTCGAAACGCAGCACCCGAAAGTGCTTGGTGAACGCCGGAATCTGCGCGTCCCACATGTGCAGGTCGGTGCCCAGCGAGTTGGACAGCACCAGCACCGGAGCGTGTTCCGGACCGTCGAGTTGGTAGTTCAGTTCGCCATCGGCGAGTTGTACGAATCCCACAGAAATTCTCCTTCAGGCAGTCAGGGCAAAATGTTCGGCCAGCGCACGCTCAACCCAGGTCTGAGCCTGACCCAGGTAGTGCGCAGGGTTCATCAATTGATCGAGTTCAGCGCCCGATAGCTCGGCAGTCACCTGTGGCTCATCACCGAGCACCGCACGTAAATGTCGCTGCTCGGCCACCGCGCGTTTGCAGCACAGCTCCAGCAGATGGTGGGCTTTGTCGCGACCGATCCGTTGGGCCAGCACGATGCTGACGGCTTCGGCCAGCACCAGGCCTTGGGTCAAATCGAGGTTCTGCGCCATGCGCTCGGCGTCGACCTCCAGCCCTTCTGTAATCAACAGCGCTTGCTGCAAGGCACCGGACACCAGGCAGCAGATTTCCGGCAGGGTTTCCCACTCGGCATGCCATAACCCCAGGCTGCGTTCGTGCTCTTGCGGCATGGCGCTGAACAGTGTCGACAGCAATCCGGGAACGCGCGTCGCAGCACCGATCAGCACCGCCGCGCCCACCGGGTTGCG
The DNA here is from genome assembly GCF_056397385.1 of Pseudomonas sp. 05N36. Lineage (NCBI taxonomy): Bacteria > Pseudomonadati > Pseudomonadota > Gammaproteobacteria > Pseudomonadales > Pseudomonadaceae > Pseudomonas > Pseudomonas sp. 05N36. Next base: position 71,128 of record NZ_JBFTNH010000016.1, read on the forward strand.
TTTGTGCGGCATGGTCGAGGAGCCGCCCTTGCCCGGTGCCGAAGGTTCGAAGACTTCCGCCGCTTCGGTCTGCATCAGCAGGCTGATGTCGCGGCCGAGTTTGCCGAGGCTGCCGGCGATCAGGCCCAGCGCTGCGCCGAACTCCACCAGCCGGTCGCGCTGGGTGTGCCAGGGTTGTTCTGGCAACGTGAGTTGCAGCTCCTGCGCCAGCGCTTCGGCAATCGGCATGGCCTGCTCGCCGAGGGCTGCGAGGGTTCCGCTGGCACCACCAAATTGCAGCACCAGCAGGCGCGGCTTGAGTGCGTGCAGACGTTGCCGACTGCGCGTCACCGCCCCCAGCCAACCGGCGATTTTCATCCCCAGCGTCACCGGCGTCGCATGTTGCAGCCAGGTACGTCCGGCCAGCGGCGTGACCACATGCCGTCGGGCCTGGATCGCCAGCGCTTCGCCGAGTCGCGCCAGATCGCTGTCGATCAACTGCAGTGCCAGACGCAGTTGCAGCACCAGCCCGGTGTCCATCACATCCTGGCTGGTTGCGCCCAGATGCACGTAACGTTCGGTGTCCTGATCATGCGCGGCGATCTGCTTGCCCAACGCCTTGACCAACGGAATCGCCGAGTTACCGGCAATCACAATCGCCTCGCCAAGGGCCGCAAAGTCATAGTGCTCGGCCCGGCAAGCCGCCGCGATCGGGGCAACGGCAGATGCCGGAATCAGCCCGACCCGCGCTTCGGCCCGAGCCAATGCAGCTTCAAAATCGAGCATGGCCTGAACCCGGCCCTGATCGCTGAACACCTCACGCATATTTCGAGCGGTGAAATAGGCATCGAACAATTGATTGCCCGGTCGTTGCATAGGGAATTCCTTACGCGGCGCGCACCCGATTCAGGCGCGCGCCGACAAGTCAAAGATCGTGTTCCAGATACGCTGCCTCTCTCGGCAAACGCAGGCTGAACAGGAAGGCGACCGCCATCATCGCGGTCACGTACCAGTAGAAGGAGTTTTCGATACCCACCGATTTCAGGCTCAAGGCCACGTACTCGGCCGAACCGCCGAAGATCGCATTGGCCACCGCGTAGGCCAGCCCTACCCCCAACGCACGGACTTGCGGCGGGAACATTTCGGCTTTCACCAGACCGCTGATCGAGGTGTAGAAACTGACGATGGCCAATGCCACGGTAATCAGCCCAAACGCCAGGAACGGGTTGGTCACCGACTTCAAGGTCAGCAGGATCGGCACGGTGAACAATGTCCCCAGGGCACCGAACCAAAGCATCGAGTTACGTCGGCCAATCTTGTCGGCAAGCGTGCCGAACAACGGCTGCATGCACATATACAGGAACAGTGCGCCGGTCATGATGTAACTGGCAGTCTTGGCGGGCATCCCGGCGGTATTCACCAGGTACTTCTGCATATAGGTGGTGAAGGTGTAGAAAATCAGCGAACCGCCGGCGGTGAAGCCGAGCACGGTAATAAAGGCAGCGGTGTTGTTCTTGAACAGCGCGGCCATGCTGCCGGCATCCTTGTTTGCACGCATTTCCTTGCTGGTGGTTTCTTTCAGCGAACGACGCAGGAACAGCGAAATCAATGCCGCTGCCGCACCGACCACGAACGGAATCCGCCAGCCCCAGGCACGCAGGTCGTCCTCGGTGAGGAACTGTTGCAGGATCACCACCAACGACACGGCCAACAGTTGGCCGCCGATCAAGGTCACGTACTGGAACGAGGCGAAGAAACCGCGCTGGCCCTTGAGCGCGACTTCACTCATGTAGGTCGCGGTGGTGCCGTATTCACCGCCCACTGACACGCCCTGGATCAGGCGAGCCACCAGCAGCAGGAGCGGCGCCCAGACGCCGATATCCTTGTAGGTCGGCAGGCAGGCGATCAGCAATGAGCCGGCGCACATCATCAGCACCGAAATCATCATGGAGTTCTTGCGCCCGTGCCTGTCGGCCACCCGACCAAACAGCCAGCCGCCGATGGGACGCATCAAAAACCCTGCGGCGAATACTCCGGCGGTGTTAACCAGTTGTACCGTGGGGTTGTCGGAGGGGAAAAACGCCGGGGCAAAATAGATCGCACAGAAGGCATAAACATAAAAGTCGAACCACTCGACCAGGTTGCCGGAAGAAGCCCCGACAATTGCAAAGATCCTTTTGCCACGCTCTTCAGCGGTGTAGAGACTGGTTATTGTTGTCATGGTTTTTCACTCGATGGGGACAGTGAGAGTCTAGACATACTTTGCAACAGCCCCGCTACACAGAACAAACCCGAACACTGCGATAAACCTGTGGCGAGGGAGCTTGCTCCCGCTCGGCCGCGAAGCGGTCGTAAATCCGGCTGACCAGTTCTATATGAAAAACTGCATAGCCAGGTTTTGGGTCTGCTACGCAGACCAGCGGGAGCAAGCTCCCTCACCACAAAGTGCGGTGAACTCAGTAATCGAAAAACACCGTCTCGGCATCGGTGCCCTGCAGGATCACGTTCCACTGCAACGCGCCCGTCCCATTGGCTTTCGCCATCAAGGTCGCGCGGCGCTCTTCTGGCACGCAGGCCAGCAGCGGGTCGCTGGTGTTGGCCGGTTCACCGTCAAAATAGATTCGCGTCAGCAAGTGCTTGACCAGGCCTCGGGCAAACACCAGCACCACCAGGTGCGGCGCCTGTGTGCTGCCCTTGAGCCCCTGCACAGTCCCCGGTTTGATGGTGGTGAAACGGAATCGCCCTTCTGCGTCCACCGGCACCCGGCCAAACCCTTCGAAATTCGGGTCCAGCGGTTTGTCCTGCTCGTCTTCTGGATGGTCATACTTGCCAGCGGCATTGGCCTGCCAGACTTCCAGCATCGCGTCGTTGACGAAATCGCCGTTGCCATCGACCACTTGCCCGGTGATCGTCACACGCTCGCCGAGGGTTTGTTCAACGGTCAGGTTTTCACGGTTCAACCAGGTCAGACCGATGTGGTAATACGGCCCGACCGTGTGGGACGTCGTCGCGTTCAGCGTCATCTTATTTCTCCATCGGCGTGGCATCGCGGCCGCGCAAAACGATATCCCAGCGATAACCGAGGGCGTAGGACGGGATGGTTTTTTCCAGGTCGAAACTGGCGATCAAACGCTCTTTGGCGCTGGTGTCAGGTACGCAGTTGTAGATCGGGTCGTAGGCCAGCAACGGATCACCGGGGAAGTACATCTGCGTGACCAGCCGGGTCAGAATGCTCGGCCCGAACAGTGAGAAATGGATATGCGCCGGGCGCCAGGCGTTGTGGTGGTTGCCCCACGGGTAAGCGCCAGGCTTGATGGTCTGGAACTGGTACCAGCCATCGGCGTCGGTCACGGTGCGGCCAGTACCGGTGAAGTTCGGGTCCAGCGGCGCATCATGCAGGTCGCGGTCATGGTTGTAGCGGCCAGCGGCGTTAGCCTGCCAGATCTCCAGCAAAATCCCCGGCACCGGCAAGCCATTCTCATCCAGCACACGGCCGTGAATGATGATCCGCTCACCCAATGGCGCGCCCTGATGCTGGGCGGTCAGGTCGTTATCCCGTTCTTGCAGAGACTCGGCGCCAATGGTCGGGCCGGTGATTTCCGACAATGAGTGAGGCAAAAACACCAGCGGCATGGACGGCGATCGGCGGTTGGTCGATTGATAGGCCGGGTGCAAATACTCCGGCTGGGTGCCCGCTTGCGGGCGACGGTAACCAGGCTTGTCAGTCATGAAACATCCTCTTTTCTTGTTCGATAGCGCCGCGGCGCATCAGACCCGTTCGATGGCCAGTGCCAGACCCTGGCCAACGCCAACGCACATGGTCGCCAGTGCTTTCTTGCCGCCGGTTTTTTCCAACTGATGCAGCGCCGTCAGTACCAGCCGCGCACCGCTCATGCCCAGCGGATGACCCAAAGCGATGGCGCCACCGTTCGGGTTGACCTGCGCTGCGTCGTCGGCCAGACCGAGTTCACGCAACACCGCCAGGCCCTGGCTGGCAAAGGCTTCATTGAGTTCGATCACATCGAAGTCGCTGACCGCCACGCCCAGCCGTTCGGTCAACTTGCGCACCGCCGGTACCGGGCCGATGCCCATCACTCGCGGCGCAACACCAGCGCTGGCCATGCCCAATACCCGAGCGCGGGCGGTCAGACCGTGTTTTTTCACCGCTTCGGCAGACGCGAGAATCAGCGCCGCGGCACCGTCATTCACGCCCGAGGCGTTGCCAGCGGTGACGGTTTTGTCCGGGCCGTTGACCGGCTTGAGTTTGCTCAGGGTTTCCAGGGTGGTATCAGCGCGCGGATGCTCGTCCTGCTCGACCACGATTTCGCCCTTCTTGTGGGCAATGCGCACCGGGACGATTTCTTCGGCGAAATAGCCGGCAGCTTGCGCGGCCGCCGTCCGTTGCTGACTGCGCAGTGCGAAAGCGTCCTGATCGGCGCGGGAAACCGCGTAATCGTCGGCCACGTTGTCGGCCGTCTGCGGCATCGCATCGACGCCGTATTGAGCCTTCATCAACGGGTTGATGAAGCGCCAGCCGATGGTGGTGTCTTCCAGTTTCATGTTGCGCGAGAACGCCGCATCGGCCTTGCCCATCACGAACGGTGCGCGGGACATCGACTCGACACCGCCGGCAATCGCCAGCTCCATCTCACCGCTGGCAATTGCCCGGAACGCCGTACCGATGGCGTCCATGCCCGAAGCGCACAGGCGATTGAGGGTCACGCCGGGAATGCTGTCCGGCAACCCTGCCAGCAGCAATGCCATGCGCGCCACGTTGCGGTTGTCTTCGCCGGCCTGGTTGGCGCAACCGAGGAACACTTCGTCCACGGCGCTCCAATCGACGTTCGGGTTGCGCTCCATCAGTGCCTTGATCGGCACGGCAGCCAGATCGTCAGCGCGAACCGTCGACAAACCACCGCCAAAACGGCCGATCGGTGTGCGAATCGCATCGCAGATATAAACCTCGCGCATCAGGCTTCTCCCGGTGCTTGGCCATGGGCGGCAGCGGTACGCGCTTCAAGATCGCGCAGTGCGGCCAATTCGATGTCGCTCGGTTCAGCGGTGTGTTCCAGCTGATCGGCAAAGCGGACAGCCCAACCGGTGGCGGCGATCACTTGCTCGCGGGTCACGCCCGGGTGCAGCGCGGTGACCACGAATTCATTGCTGCCGGCTTCCGGTTCCATGATGCACAGGTCAGTAATGATCCCCACGGGACCGGCGCCCGGCAGGCCGAGACGCTTGCGCGAGTCGCCGCCTTCGCCATGGCCGACGGAGGTAATAAAGTCGAGTTTGTCGACAAACGAACGAGCCGACTGTTTAAGGATGATCAACACGCTTTTCGCCGAGCCGGCAATCTCCGGCGCACCGCCGGCACCCGGCAGGCGGACTTTCGGCTGATGGTAATCGCCGACCACGGTGGTGTTGATGTTGCCAAAGCGGTCGACCTGAGCGGCACCGAGAAAACCGACGTCAATGCGCCCGCCTTGCAACCAGTAGCGAAAAATCTCACCGGTCGGGACGACGGTGTCGGCGGTTTCCGCCAGCTCGCCGTCACCGATCGACAGCGGCAATACCGTCGGCTTGGCACCGATCGGACCCGATTCATAGATCAGGACTACATCTGGAGAGGAAGTCAGACGCGCCAGGTTGGCTGCTTTCGATGGCAGGCCGATGCCGACGAAGCACACCGAGCCATTCTTCAGGCGGCGAGCGGCGGCGACGGTCATCATTTCATTGGTGGAGTAAGCCATTATTGAGCCTCCGACGCTTTGGCCAGCTTGGCCTGGAATTCACTGAAGTCAGCACTGCCGTGGATGTATTCGTTGATCCACGCGGTGAAGGTTTCACGGTCGCGGGCAATCGGGTCCCAGGCCTGATAGAAGCGGTTGTCGCGCTCGGTGTAACCGTGGGCGTAGGACGGATGCGCGCCACCGGGCACATGGCACACCGCGCTCAAGGCCCAGGTCGGCAAGACACAGGCGTTCATCGGCGCCTTCAGGTCGTCGACGATTTCTTCAACGGTGACGATGCAGCGCTTGGCAGCCAATGCGGCTTCCTTCTGCACCCCAAGAATGCCCCAGAGCAAGACATTACCCTTGCGATCGGCCTTCTGCGCGTGGATCACCGTGACGTCCGGGCGCACCGATGGCACCGCCGCCAGCACTTCACCGGTGAACGGGCAGGTCACGCTTTTGATCAACGGGTTGACCTTCGGCAAGTCGGAACCGGCGTAGGCGCGCAGCACTGCGAACGGCAGGCCGGAAGCGCCCGCAACGTAGGCATTGGCCAGGTCGGCGTGGCTGTGTTCTTCGATTTCCAGCGCATGCGGCCACTGCTTCTCGACGGCATCGCGCAGACGGTGCAGCGAGCCCACGCCCGGGTTACCGCCCCAGGAGAAAATCAGCTTGCGAGCGCAACCGGCACCGATCAGTTGGTCGTAGACCAGGTCGGGGGTCATGCGCACCAGCGTCAGGTCTTTCTTGCCCTGACGAATGATTTCATGACCCGCGGCGGTCGGAATCAAGTGCGTGAAGCCTTCAAGTGCGACGGTATCGCCGTCGTTGACGAATTGCTTCACCGCGTCGTGCAGCGAAAGGATTTCAGCCATGGGGTTGGACTCCCGATTCTCAGTAAACCGATGTGGAGGACAAGGCGCGATGAGCAGCGCCGGAATGACTGAAGATTAAGCCGCCAAAAAAACCCAAACAATCCGATAATCGACTAAGTGTTCGTTTATCGAACAGATTGTTGTCTTCCTATCGTTCCCATTGCGCGACCGAAAAGCATCGCGGGCAAGCCTTGCTCCTACGACGGGATGTTGATCACGCCATTTGTAAACGACTGAAATCCCGTAGGAGCAAGGCTTGCCCGCGAAGAGGCCCGCACATTCAACAAAAAACTCTGCTCAAGTCGCATCCGCATGGCTGACCATGCCTTTGATCACCACCGCCGTGGTGGCCAGCGCGGCCGGAATCACCAAGGCTGTCAGCACCTGTTCGAAATTCCAGCCCAGGCCCAACAACGTCGCCCCCATCCAGGCGCCGAGAATCGCCCCAAAACGGCCAATCCCGAGCATCCACGACACGCCCGTGGCCCGACCTTGAGTCGGATAGAAGCGCGCCGCCAGCGACGGCATCGCCGATTGCGCGCCGTTGACGCACATCCCGGCGACCAGCACCAATGTCGCCAGCAGCGTGATGTTGCCCAGGCTTTGCCCTACCGCGTAGGCAAACACCCCGGCCAACAAGTAGAAAGTACCGATCACCTTGTGCGGATTGAACCGGTCCATCGCCCACCCCACCGCCACTGCACTCAGCACCCCGCCAAACTGGAACAACGCACCAATGAAGGCCGCCTGCTCCATGCTCGCGCCGCTGTCACGCATCAGGGTCGGCAGCCAACTGGTCAACAGGTAGACGATGACCAAGCCCATGAAATAGGTCAGCCACAGCAACAACGTACCGGTGCTGTAAGTGCCGGAGAAAATCACCGCGAACACGTTGCGGGCCTTTACGGTTTTCTGTTCGGGTACGCTGAAACTCGATGCCTGGGCGATAGTCGCCGGATCAATCGGCGCGAGTGCCTTGCGCACCTTGTCGGTGCCGCGATTGCGCACCACCAGGTAACGCGCCGACTCCGGCAGCCACAGCAACAGCACCACGCCGAGCATCAGCGGCAGAACCCCGCCAATCAGCAACAGGCTGTGCCAGCCAAACGCCGGGATCAGCTTGGCGGAGATGAAACCGCCACCGGCCATGCCCAGGTTGAAGCCGCAGAACATGCTGGTCACCAGCAGGGATTTTTTGCGCTCCGGGGTGTACTCCGACAGCAGCGTGGTGGCGTTCGGCATGCCGGCGCCCAGGCCAAGCCCGGTCAGGAAACGCAGCACCAGCAGTTGCTCGACATTTGTGCTGTAGGCCGAGGCCAGGCTGAAGGCGCCGAACAACAGCACCGCGCCAACCAGTACGACTTTTCGTCCAAAACGGTCAGCCAATGGTCCTGAACCCAGTGCGCCGAAGACCATGCCGATCAGCGCTGCGCTCATCACCGGGCCGAGGCTGGCGCGGTCGATCCCCCAATCCTGAGACAGCGCCGGTGCGATAAAACCCATGGCCGCAGTGTCCAGGCCATCGAGAAACACAATCAGGAAACACAGGATCACCACCCGCCATTGATAGCGCGACAGCGGTTGGGCATTGATAAAGGACTGCACATCGAGGCAGTTCCCGACAGCGGATTGAGGCTGGTTCATTATTTTTATTCCAGGCAAGAAGCGCAGGCGAATACGCGCGGGCAATCGCCTCTTCATTATTATTCGGTCGTCTTCCGGCGCCTGGCACAGTGGCCAACAGCAGCGGATGACGCTGCCGCGACATTAATGAGGCAAGGGAAACAGCGTCAATTCGTCAAACGCGACTCTGTGCGTTTACCGAACAGCTTACGCAAACAGCTGGGCGCTCAACTCACGGCTGGCACTCAACAACCCGGGCAAAAAGCGCTGCTCCAGTTCGTTGCGGCTGACCCGTCCGGCGTGGGTGCTGACATTCAGCGCAGCCAGCACCTGACCGGAGGCGTCGTACACCGGAACGGCAATCGAGCGCAGGCCTTGCTCGAGTTCCTGGTCGACAATGCACCAGCCTTGCTGCCGAACTTCCTGGAGACATTCGAGCAACGACTCGCGTGTATGCAGGGTGCGGCTGGTCTTGGCCTGCAATTCGGCATGTTCGAGGTAATCGTGCAACGATGCATCGTCCAGCGCGGCCAGAAGAATCCGCCCCATGGAGGTGCAATAAGCCGGCAACCGCCCGCCCACCGACAGATCGACGGAAATCAAACGCTGGGTCGTGGCCGAACGGGCAATGTACAAGATGTCATCCCCTTCCAGCGTGGCCATGTTGCACGCCTCGTGCAGTTGTTCGCTCATGCGGTCCAGATACGGCTGGGCCGATACCGCCAGTGGCGTCGAGGACAGATAGGCATGACCAAGGGTCAGGACTTTGGGTAGCAGCGAATAGGTTCGGCCATCGGTGGTTGCGTAGCCGAGCTTGATCAGCGTATGCAGGCAACGGCGTACGGCCGCGCGGGGAATTTCCGTACGGTGGCTGATTTGCGCGATGGTCAGATGCCGCTTGCGCTCCTGGAAGGCTTGCACCACCGCCAGGCCGCGGGCCAGGGAAGTCATGAAGTCCGGATCGCCCGTGAACGCCTGAATCCGCTTGGCCGGCGAAGCAACGATCGGCGGCGCCGCTGAAGCAAAGGAATTGCGCAATTGATCGTTCATTTCAGGTCATTCCCCAGAGTTCGATAGCTATTACAAGCTGCTCCGGAGCTTGTGTACAAGCATCGGCAGCCAAGGTTGGGCGATTATCGAACCATTAATCGATAATCGAAATCAACTGACGCACGACCGAATGGTATGAGGACTGCGGTACATTTTCCGATAAGACCGGGAACCGCTCATTACAAATTTTGTACACTTTAGCTGACACTGAATAACAACCACGTTCTAATCCACTCAACTTGTACGACTTAATGGCGTCAGGAAACAGGCTTGATAAAGACATTGCCCAAAAGTGCACTGCGCACACGACTTGCGGGTAACAAAACAAATTCACAGAACGAAGCACTTTTAAGTTATTCGAGATAGTGTTCTGCCAATCGGCCGCTATAATGCAACTCAGTGATGACCGTGCTTGTTGGCAACTACGGGATCCAATCACTCAGGCAGCGCAAGGTTTGAACCCCGCTTCCTGCTGGCAAACGCCTGACGCTCATTTCGAATGCCCGACCCATGCGTTTGCAAAAAAAACAAAGAAACTGATGCTACGTCAGTGGTTCTGCTCTGGTGCCGTGGCCGCCTGCACGAAGGAAGCTGTCAAGCACAACGCTGTCGCAATGGGTGTCTTCCCGGGCACTCTGCTCGAGACGCGTGTGACCGACACAACGAAAGCAGTGCGTATCACCAGAATTTATCTCAACTCAATTAGGTAACACTGTGACGAAAGAAGAACTGCGCGCGGAACTTGAGCGCCAGGAACAACGTTACAAGGAAGTTTACGGCGGGGAAGTCACCACCTACGCCGCTCAGCCCGACCCGGAACGCAAACCTTGGCGTAAACGCGCCAGCATCCTCGATCAGGCCTTTACCCAGGAACTGCAGAAGATGGAAAAGGAACTCAAAGCCGAAGAGCCATAATCGCGAAGGTTTGAGTTTTCAGGGCCTGCGTCACCTTCAGCTACACGCTGAATGAATTGGCGTCCCATATCACGCCTGCCAAAAGCTGGCGATTGTCACCTCACTCCTACCGGATGAGGTTATTGGCGCTTTGCTGGCCCTCCTTACAGATATTTCACACACACCGTTCGGCCTCCCATCTAAGTCGCTGAAATGCCGGCGCGCGCCACAACACCCAATGAAATCAACGGTTTGAAAAACCTACGACAACGCTGGGACTTAGGGCCTTGTTACACACTAAATCGTTGAAGAATGTAACCGATGAGCAGCAAGTGCATTGATTTGCGGGGTTTTCTGGCATAATCGCGCCCCCTTATGACCGGGTCAGAAAACCTTCATGATCGATTTATTCAGCGGACTGGATGCTTGGGTGCTTGTGAGCCTCTTGCTCGCCCTGGCCTTTGTCCTCGCCTTCGAGTTCATCAACGGCTTTCATGACACCGCTAACGCGGTAGCCACTGTTATCTACACCAAAGCCATGCCGCCTCATCTGGCAGTGTTCTTTTCCGGTGTGTTCAATTTCCTCGGCGTGTTGCTGGGCGGCGTTGGCGTGGCGTATGCCATCGTCCACCTGTTGCCGGTGGAGCTACTGATCAATGTGAATACCGGCCACGGGCTGGCGATGGTGTTCTCGTTGCTCGCTGCAGCCATCACCTGGAACCTGGGGACCTGGTACTTCGGTATCCCGGCCTCGAGCTCCCATACCCTGATCGGTTCGATCCTCGGTGTGGGTCTGGCGAACGCCCTGATCAACGACATTCCATTGGCTGACGGTGTCAACTGGCAGAAAGCGATCGATATCGGCGCCTCGCTGGTGTTCTCGCCATTAGCCGGCTTCCTGGTAGCCGCGCTGGTGCTGATTGGCCTGAAATGGTGGCGTCCGCTGTCCAAGATGCACAAGACACCGGAGCAACGCCGCAAGCTTGACGACAAGAAACACCCACCGTTCTGGAACCGCCTGGTTCTGGTGATCTCGGCAATGGCTGTCAGCTTTGTTCACGGCTCCAACGATGGCCAGAAAGGCATCGGCCTGATCATGCTGGTATTGATCGGTATCGTGCCGGCCCAGTTCGTACTCGACCTGAGCAGCACCACCTACCAGATTGAGCGGACTCGCGATGCGACCCTGCACCTGAGCCAGTTCTATAAGCGCAATGCCGATACCCTGGGCGAGTTCCTGGCCTTGGGCAAAAGCCTGGATGGCGATTTGCCGGAGAAATTCCGCTGCAATCCGCAACAGACCGAACCGACCATCACCGCCCTGCTCGGCACCCTCAAGGGTGTAGCGGACTACCACTCGCTGTCGCAAGAAAGCCGCATTGAGGTGCGTCGCTACCTGCTCTGCCTGGACGATACGGCGAAAAAGGTCGGCAAGTTGCCTGGCCTCGATGCCCGCGAAAAGGCTGACCTGGACAAACTGCGCAAAGACCTGACCACCACCACCGAATATGCCCCGTTCTGGGTGATTCTGGCGGTCGCCCTGGCACTCGGCCTGGGCACCATGGTTGGCTGGAAACGCGTGGTACTGACCATCGGCGAGAAAATCGGCAAGCAAGGCATGACTTACGCTCAAGGCATGTCGGCACAAATCACCACGGCGGGCATGATCGGCCTGGCGAACATCTTCAGCCTCCCGGTATCGACCACCCACGTGCTGTCTTCGGGTGTGGCCGGGACCATGATCGCCAACAAAAGCGGCCTGCAAGGCGGCACCGTGAAAACCATCCTGCTGGCCTGGGTCCTGACCCTGCCGGCAACGGTGGCCCTGTCGGCCGGCCTGTTCTGGCTGGCATCGAAGGCACTCGGCAGCTGATTTATAGCCGAATCAAAAAAGCGCGCCCTCCTGGAGGTCGCGCTTTTTTTATGCCTGCAGGATTTGCAAGGATTTGATGATCGTTTCCACGTCGTTTCACAGCGTGACGCAGAGCGTCACAGGATGCATTCCTTTGCTGCGCGTGGGAACAATCAAATCTAAAGTCGTGCATGCCCCAACCACTCAGGCCGGCCGGTAGGCCGCCGTGCTGTTGATCTTGATCCACCCGCCCCTATCGGGAGGCCGAGTGGAGGTGTTCATCAGGGGGTGGGCGCGCAGCGCCGTACGGCGCAGCCGGACACATCGAGAGGAGGTCGTCGCGAAGCAGACCGTAGGCGATGCCCCCTGATGGACACGTCGCCGTCAGGGCGAAACCGTAAGTGGCCGTTACCGCAGGAATGGATATGTACACCTGCAAGAGATTGGTCGGCTGTCAGGCCGCCTTCGTGAGCAAGCCCGCTCCCACAGTAGAACTGTGTACATTTGCAAGAGATTGGTCGGCTGTCAGGCCGCCATCGCAGGCAAGCCAGCTCCCACAGTTGAACGGTGTACATTCGCAAGAGATAGGCCGGCTTTCAGGCCGCCTTCGCGAGCAAGCCCGCTCCCACAGTGGATCGAGTACACCTGCAAACGCTGACCCGGCAAGAAACCGCAGGCAAAAAAAAGGGCGACCGAAGTCGCCCAAAATGCCTTGCGTGCTCGTGCTTCCAGAAAGACCTAAGGCTTTTTGCGCTTATGTGCGTCTTTCCAGATAAAAAATCCAAACCCGGCAAAAAACAGAACCATGAGGCCGACTGTCAGCACTCCGGCGATCACCACATTGTCGAAAAACATGACTGGCCTCCTGCACTTGCCCTGTTGCGATGGGGCTAAGTTAACCAATCGGGCGCAGAAGAAAATTGACCGGGATCAATGCCGCCCAAGACCGGGCGTAAAAGGAAGGGGAATAACTGACCTGCATCAATGGAAACAGGGAGGATCAACGCTTTTTCGGTTTGTTTTTCGGCTTTTTCTTCGCTTTACCCAACGGCATGGCCTGCTCGAAAGCCTGGCGCACTTCGTTCAGGCGCTTTTCATTGAGGTCATGCACGCGCTTGGCACGCTCGGTGTTGAGGTCGATCAGCTTGTCGTCTTGGCTCATGGCGTGGCTTACATCTTCAAGGTCAATACAGGCGTAGCACAGTGACCACCGTCACCCTGCCCGCTCGCGGTTTGCCAATAATGCGGCCAATGGCCGGCGCTGACCAGCCGCCAGCAGCATCAGAGCACAACAAAAAGTGTGTAAGCGTCAGACCTCGATATCAACCCACAACCCCTGGCGCGGCTGATCGTCTATCAGCGGGACCACAGGCACCGTGTTGTCGGCGTTCAACTCGTCACCCGGTACGGCCAGGTGCTCTTCAGGGTCATCTTCGGCTTCGCGGCGTCGCTTGTCGCGTTCTTGCCGACGCCGCTGCTCTTCGCGCAACAACTGCGCCGACTCTTCTGCATGGCGCTTGTGCAGGTCGATCGTACTTTCGCTGGAGCTCGCCTCCACCGGCACCACCGGCGGAATATCCGGCCGCTGGCGGACTGGATCCTGCTGGGAAGTAATCGGCACGGCACTCAAGGGGAGCATCGGTGGCAGCATGGTTATTAGTCTCCTGACCGCAGGCTGTCGGCTGCTCGGGCGGCGACTTGAGCCACCGGTCGCAAACTTGCGAGCCAACGCAAACATAGGAGCAGCCCAGGGCTGCAATCTTTTCAGGCCTCGAAGATCAAAAACGCGGCCCGAACCTTCGCCAGCTCCTACGTGAGTAATCCTTTGGCCCCGAAGGTTCATTCCGTTAAGATAGCCCGCTTTTTCAAGGTGGGAGTCAGGCAGCATGGCGCAGCAGTATCAACCGGGGCAACGCTGGATTAGTGACAGCGAAGCCGAGCTAGGTCTAGGCACCGTTCTGGCACAGGACGGTCGCTTGCTGACCGTGCTCTATCCGGCCACTGGCGACACTCGCCAGTACGCGCTACGGAATGCGCCCCTCACTCGCGTGAGGTTTTCGCCGGGTGACATGATCACTCACTTCGAAGGCTGGAAAATGACCGTGCGCGAAGTCGACGACGTCGACGGCCTGCTGGTCTACCACGGGCTCAACGCGCAGAACGAAGTAGTGACGCTGCCTGAGACCCAACTGTCGAACTTCATCCAGTTCCGTCTGGCCAGCGACCGTTTGTTCGCCGGGCAGATCGACCCACTGGCCTGGTTCTCCCTGCGTTACCACACCCTGGAACACACCAGCCGCCAGTTGCAATCCTCGCTCTGGGGCCTGGGTGGCGTGCGTGCGCAGCCGATCGCTCACCAATTGCACATCGCCCGTGAAGTCGCTGACCGTATCGCGCCGCGGGTTCTGCTGGCGGACGAAGTCGGTTTGGGCAAAACCATCGAAGCCGGTCTGGTGATCCATCGCCAACTGCTCTCGGGCCGCGCCAACCGCGTGCTTATCCTGGTGCCGGAAAACCTCCAGCACCAATGGCTGGTGGAAATGCGCCGTCGTTTCAACCTGCAAGTCGCACTGTTCGACGAAGAACGCTTCATCGAAAGCGATGCCGGCAACCCGTTCGAAGACACCCAGCTCGCACTGGTCGCTCTGGAATGGCTGGTGGACGACGAAAAGGCCCAGGACGCGCTGTTCGCTGCCGGTTGGGACCTGCTGGTGGTCGACGAAGCACACCACCTGGTGTGGCACGAAGATCAGGTCAGCCCTGAGTACTCGCTGGTCGAGCAACTCGCGGAAACCATTCCCGGCGTGCTGCTGCTGACCGCGACCCCTGAGCAATTGGGCCAGGACAGCCACTTCGCACGCCTGCGCCTGCTCGATCCAAACCGTTTCCACGACCTGAAAGCCTTCCGCGCCGAGAGCGAAAACTATCGCCCGGTGGCCGAAGCCGTTCAGGAGTTGATGGACCAGGGGCGCTTGTCCCCGACCGCACACAAAACCATCCAGGGTTTCCTCGGTGATGAAGGCGAAGCGCTGCTGACTGCCGTCAACGCTGGCGACGCCGAGGCCAGCGCTCGTCTGGTCCGCGAATTGCTGGACCGCCATGGCACCGGCCGCGTGCTGTTCCGTAACACTCGCGCTGCGGTGCAAGGTTTCCCGGAACGCAAACTGCACCCGTACCCGCTGCCGTGCCCGGACGAATACCTCGAACTGCCGCTGGGCGAACACGCCGAGCTGTACCCGGAAGTCAGCTTCCAGGCGCAACCGGATATCGATGAAGAACAACGCTGGTGGCGTTTCGACCCAAGGGTCGAATGGCTGATCGATCAGTTGAAAATGCTCAAGCGCACCAAAGTGCTGGTGATCTGTGCCCACGCCGAAACCGCGATGGACCTGGAAGACGCCCTGCGCGTACGTTCCGGCATCCCGGCCACGGTGTTCCACGAAGGCATGAACATTCTCGAGCGTGACCGCGCGGCGGCTTACTTCGCTGACGAAGAATTCGGTGCCCAGGTACTGATCTGCTCGGAAATCGGCAGTGAAGGTCGCAACTTCCAGTTCTCCCACCACTTGGTGCTGTTCGACCTGCCATCGCACCCGGACCTGCTGGAACAGCGGATCGGGCGTCTGGACCGGATCGGTCAGAAGCACGTCATCGAGCTGCACGTGCCGTACCTGGAAACCAGCCCGCAAGAGCGCCTGTTCCAGTGGTATCACGAAGCGCTGAACGCGTTCCTCAATACCTGCCCGACCGGCAACGCCTTGCAGCATCAGTTCGGCCCGCGCCTGCTGCCGCTGCTGGAAAACGCCGATGACGGCGAGTGGCAAGCGCTGATCGACGAAGCCCGTACCACCCGTGAAAACCTCGAAGCCGAGTTGCACAGTGGCCGTGACCGCCTGCTGGAACTCAACTCCGGTGGCGCGGGCGAAGGTGACGCGCTGGTTGAGGCGATCCTTGAGCAAGACGATCAGTTCGCCCTGCCGATCTACATGGAAACCCTGTTTGACGCGTTCGGCATCGACAGCGAAGACCATTCGGAAAACGCGCTGATCCTCAAGCCGAGCGAAAAAATGCTCGACGCCAGCTTCCCGCTGGGCGACGACGAAGGCGTGACCATCACCTACGACCGCAACCAGGCGCTGTCTCGCGAAGACATGCAATTCATTACCTGGGAGCACCCGATGGTTCAGGGCGGCATGGACCTGGTCCTGTCCGGCTCGATGGGCAACACCGCCGTGGCGCTGATCAAGAACAAGGCACTCAAGCCTGGCACCGTGTTGCTGGAACTGCTCTATGTCAGTGAAGTGGTTGCCCCGCGTTCGCTGCAACTGGGCCGTTACCTGCCGCCGGCCGCGCTGCGCTGCCTGCTCGATGCCAATGGCAACGACCTGTCGAGCCGTGTCTCGTTCGAGACCCTCAACGACCAGCTCGAAAGCGTGCCACGCGCCAGCGCCAACAAGTTTGTCCAGGCCCAGCGTGATCAGCTGACACCGCGCATCAATGCCGGTGAAGAGAAGATCACTCCGCGCCACGCCGAACGTGTAGCCGAAGCGCAACGCCGCCTGGCCGCCGACACCGAAGAAGAACTGGCGCGCCTGACCGCCCTGCAAGCGGTCAACCCGACCGTGCGCGACAGCGAACTGGTTGCCCTGCGCCAGCAGCGCGAGCAAGGCCTGGCCATGCTCGACAAAGCGGCACTGCGACTGGAAGCGATCCGGGTGCTGGTGGCGGGTTAAGCCCTCCTCTACCCCGCTAAAATAAAGAAGGCCCGCAGCGATGCGGGCCTTTTTTTCTGCTTGATTTTAGTGGTGTTGCTGATGACCTCATCGTGAGCAGGCTCGCTCCCACATTTGATTGGTAGTGTTCACAAATGTCGTGTTCACAGGTGTTCCCGGGTGGGAGCGAGCCGGCTCCGGGCGGCGATCCGACGATGGCGATCAGGCAGTCGCCACCGCAATCCCGGGCTCAACCACCGCTACCAATCCCTCCTTCATCCGCTTCGCATCCCGCACAAAACACCGCGAAGCCAGGAACAGAAACACCGTGGTGGCAAACAACGCCACCGGAATCAGGTACATCGCGTCATGCAGCCCTGCCGCCTTGAAGGCCTCGCTCATTTGCTCGGCCCCGGCCGCCAGCATTGCGCTTTGGGCAAAGTGATCGGACAAAGCGCCGACCACCACCGGCCCCAAACCACCGCCCAACAGGTAGAGTCCCGCAAAAAACAACGCCATCGCCGTGGCGCGCAAGCGCGGTTCGACCACATCCTGAATCGCCGTGTAAACGCAGGTATAAAAGTTGTAGGCAAACAACCAGCCGACGCTGAACACGACGACGAACACACCGATTTCAATCCGTCCGGCATGCAGTGCCCACGCGGTGCACAGGGTCGAGATGATCAGGCTGAACGCGGCAAACAGCAGCCGACCATTGGCCACCCGCAGGTGAATCTTGTCAGCCACCCAGCCGCCCAGCGTCAGGCCAAACAAGCCGGTCACACCGACGATCACCCCGGTGGCCACCGCCGCTTGCTGCAATGGCATCTGAAAATAGCGCTGCAACATCGGCACCAGAAACGAGTTACAGGCATAGGTGGCGAAGTTGAAACACAGCCCCGCCATCACCAGCCAGAGGAACGTTGGAATCGCCAGCACCCGGCGAATCGGCCGATCCACCCGCTCTTGGGACACGCGCACGGTTTCCGCCGCGCCGCGCTGGGGTTCCTTGATGAAGAACATGAAGATCGCCAGGATCAAACCCGGGATCGCCGCGATAAAAAACGGTGCTCGCCAACTGTCGAACGCCTTGACCATCGCGCCAATGGTGAAAAACGCCAGCAACAGGCCCAGTGGCAAACCGAGCATGAAGATTCCCATGGCCCGCGCCCGACGGTGTGCCGGGAACAAATCACCGATCAGCGAATTGGCGGCCGGCGCATAGCTGGCTTCACCGATGCCGATTCCCATGCGCACGATCAGGAAACTCCAGAAACTCCCCACCAGGCCGTTGACAGCGGTCAACCCGCTCCAGACCGCCAACCCCCAGCCCATCAGCTTGCTGCGCGAACCGGTGTCAGCCAGCCGTCCTAACGGCAGACCGGCAATGGCATAAACAATCGTGAATGCCGTACCGATGATCCCCAGTTGAAAGTCGCTGAGGTGCCATTCCATGCGGATTGGCTCGATGATGATCGCCGGGATCGTGCGATCGAAGAAGTTGAACAGATTGGCCAGAAACAGCAGGAACAGAATGCGCCAGGCATTCGCCGCTTGGGTCGAGTTCTGCATGGGTCCGTCTCTTTTATTGTTATGAGGGCTTCACTGCCGACGGCATTCGAGCCCGGAACCCGCAATCTAGTCAGCGCCATGGATGCTGTCTGTCATTATTCGTCAGGCTGATACCCGCCCATGACAACCAACGCCGCGCGCGTGACAATTTATGTCTAAGCGCTCCCCGCCTTATTGCAAAATCATTAGTGCCAATGTGCCACTATTCCTTGCGCTCCGTGCATGGCCTCTATACTCCAGGCATTCGCCAGCGTTCATGGCGCCGGCAGAGAATGACTCAAAGACGGGGCATGCTATGGAGTGGCCTGGTTTGCATTTCATTACCGAGCTGCCAGAGAGCAGCGGGCAAGTCGTCCTCAATTGCACTCATAACCCCTTTCTGGTGCTACTGGCCTATCTGGTTGCCTGTGCAGCCAGCTTCGCCACGCTGGACATGGCCGAACGCGTCGGTCACGCCGAAAATCCCGCCTCTCAACGGCTCTGGCGCTGGGTCGGTGCCTGCTGCCTGTCGGGCGGTATCTGGGCCATGCACTTCATCAGCATGCTGGCGTTCCAGGCCCCCATCGACATCCATTACGACTTGCCAGCCACCCTGCTTTCCCTGTTGATCGCCTTTATTGCAGCCTTTGTCGCGATGAACACCCTGAGCAATGCTCAACTGAACGTTCGGCAATACGTGCAAACCTCGATCTGCATCGGACTGGGCATCGCCACTATGCATTACGTGGGTATGACAGCGATGCGTTCGAACGCCGTGGCCCACTACCAGCCAATGGTGTTCGGCCTGTCGGTCCTTATCGCTATCGGTGCCAGCGCCATTGCCTTGCTGCTGTCGCATGGTCTGCGCAACGGCGGCGGCATCGCTCATCAGGTACTCAAATACACCGCCAGCCTGGTGCTCGGCGCCGGCATCGTGAGCATGCACTTCACCGGCATGCAGTCCATGAGCCTGGTGTTGCCGACCGGCGTCCCCATGCAACTGTCGGTCGACAACGACCACCTGCAACTGGCGCTGACGATTGCGCTGATCGCGCTGCTGGTCATCGGCAGCTGCATCAGCGCCGCCCTGGCCGACAAAAAACTGCAGCACAAGGACCATGACCTGCGCCGGGTCAACGCGCTGCTCAGTCAACTGGATCAGGCGCGCATGTCGCTGCAACAAGTGGCGCACTACGACCCCCTGACCAACTTGATCAACCGCCGCGGCTTCAATCAGATCTTCGCCGAAAAGCTCATCGAAAAAAGCACCCATGGCGGCATGCTGGCGGTGATGTTTCTGGACATCGATCACTTCAAGCGGATCAACGACAGCCTCGGTCATGACGCCGGTGACGAGCTGTTGAAAGTGCTCGCCAACCACATCAAAAGCTCGACCCGCAGCCACGACGATGTAGTCGCGCGGTTTGGCGGCGATGAGTTCTGCATTCTGATCAACCTGCGTGAGCGCGACGAAGCACGGCACATGGCCCAGCGCATCATGCAAAAGATGAAGGAGCCAATCGAGTTGGCCGGCAGGCGCATGGTCATGACCACCAGCATCGGTATCAGTGTGTTCCCTGACGACGGCGAAACCTGCGAGGAACTGTTGAAACACGCCGACCTGGCGCTGTACCAATCCAAGGGCAACGGCCGAAACGGCCTGCAGTTCTTCAGTTCCAACCTGAAAACCAAAGCGACGATGGCGCTGCAGCTCGAAGAAGAACTGCGCAATGCCTTACGCGACAAAACCGGGTTGATGCTCTATTACCAGCCGATCTATGACCTCAAAAGCGGCCAGGTCACCAAACTGGAAGCGCTGATCCGCTGGCAGCACCCGGTGCACGGCTTGCTCGCACCTGACCGTTTCATCGCGATTGCCGAAGCCAATGGCTTGATCGCCGAACTCGACAACTGGGTGCTGCGCAAAGCCTGCGAAGACCTGAGCGAGCTGTCCACGCACGGCTGCGAGTCGTTGAAAATCGCCGTGAACTGCTCACCTCTCAATCTCGCTCGCGAAGAGCTTGTCGAAGAAGTCGAAAGTGCACTGCGAGCAGCCGGCGTCTCACCGCAGAGGCTGGAACTGGAGGTCACGGAAAACGCACTGATGGGCAATATTGCCAATACGCTGGTACTACTGCGCAAGATTCGCGCGCTCGGTGTTTCGCTGTCGATCGACGACTTCGGCACCGGTTATTCGTCGTTGGCCTACCTCAAGCGTCTGCCGCTGAACACCCTGAAAATCGACCGTTCGTTTATCCAGGACATCCCCAAGGCCACTCAGGACATGGAGATCGTCCAGGCCATTATCGTCATGGCCCACACCCTGCATTTGCAGGTGGTGACCGAAGGGGTCGAAACCCTGGAGCAGTACCAGTTTCTCGAATGTTTCGGTTGCGACTTTGTTCAAGGTTATCTATTGAGCCGCCCGGTACCTCTGGCTGAATTACGTCCGGTACTGAACGAAATCAACCAGCGCAAACACGCACACGCCATCAATTCTTTGAATCTGGTTCGCGGTACAGATGGATTAGTGTCGCGGGATCCTTTTCCAGATAGCCCTGACCACCATGCAGGCGCATCAACTGCGCGGCCAGTCCACTGATAGGCGTCGCCGAGCCCTGCTCGCGGGAAAATTTCACGGCGCCATCCAGGTCCTTGAGCAGCGTTCGAACATGCCATTTTATGGGTTCGAAACGGCTCTCGGCCATTTGCGGGGCAAGTATCTGCAAGGGTTTAGAGTCGGCAAACCCGCCGCTCAATGCTTCGGCCAGCAGGCTCGCATCCACGCCTGAACGTTCGGCCAACGCCACCACTTCAGCGATCACCAACGCATTGCAGGCAACGATCATCTGATTGCAGGCCTTGGTCACTTGCCCTGCGCCGACCGCGCCCATGTGCGTGACCCGTTGGCCAAGACTCGACAACACCGGGCGCACACGCTCGACATCGGCTGACTCACCACCGACCATGATCGCCAGGCTTGCAGTCTCGGCCCCCGCCACACCACCGGACACCGGCGCATCCAGCCAGCCCATGCCGGTACGGCTGGCCAACTCGGCAGCCATTTCCCGCGTCGCCGTGGGCTCCAGGCTGGAAAAGTCCACCAGCAACTGGCCGGTTTTCGCTCCAGACGCCACGCCATCCGCACCGAACACGACCTCGCGCACCACCTCGGTATTGGCCAGGCACAACATCACCAGATCGGTGTGCTGACACAGCTCGGCAGGTGTGGCCACTTGTCGCGCTCCGGCCTCGACCAAGGGGGCGCACTTGTCGGGGTTGCGGTTCCAGACGGTCAGTGGATAGCCCGCAGCCAACAAGCGCCGGCACATCGGTAAACCCATCAAGCCGATTCCAGCAAACGCGAGCGAAGGTAACGTAGCCATCAATTTGCCTCTGTTTGATTAAAGATCGCCAAATTTTGGCCGATTCATCATGACTCAGGAAAGGATTCCCCCTAGCGATACTCAGGTAAAGCCCTATCGCTGGGGACAATATCGCGCTGTAAAGTCGCGAGCTTCTTATTCGTGATGGCTTGATGACATCTCGCCACCGAACCAACCAGTCCAGGCACATGGCGCACAATGACTTCTAAAAATAATCCTGCCCCAGCGGTATCCGAACTGACGCTCACCGCCGCCACGGATAAACCCTCAGTCCCGAAGCCATTGACCAGCTCGCGCCCGCTTGCGACCCAGCAGTACCTGTACTTTACCGAGACCAACACCGATCGCATCCTCGACAACCTCGATGGCCTGCGCGATCTGGTGTTCCCCAAGCCGCCGCACCTGGAGGACGCCCACGAACTGCATCAGCAGGAATTCCCCTCGGTATGCCTGATCGGTCTGGGCCGCTGCGGTTCGAACATTGCGCTGGACGTTGCGGAGCTGGTGTACAACGCCCGCAAGTTCTACCTCAACGAGTTCAACAACGAAGACAAGCCCTATGCTGAAAAGGGCTACAGCCCTGCGCAATGGATTCGTAACAACCTCAAACTGGGTGTCGGCAAGGCCACCAAACCGGTGTTCCTGGTCGAGCCGCTGGTGATGCTCGGCGATCTCGACAAAGACATTGCCGGACGTATCCGTTTCTCGCGCAAGGGCGAAAAAAGCGGCTTCCTGCGCGACTACAGCAAAATGAAGATCATGGACCTCTCGGAAGTCCACGCCGGTGGCGCCGGTAACGCGCCGATCCTCGGCCAGTACCTGGCGAAGATCATCCTGAACAAAGACACCCAGCGTTTCTCCAGCCCTGACTGGAAAATGATCCACTCGTACCTGATCGACAGCTGTGGCATCAAGGCCAACCAGTCGCGCCTGTACTTCTCGATCTTCAGCGCCGGCGGCGGTACCGGTTCGGGCATGGCCTCGGAGTTCGGGCTGGCTCAGCAACACTCGTACATGAACAAGACGTTCGACACCAAACCGGTGGACGAACACGATAGCAAGAGCGGCCACTCCTTCGTTTTCGAGCCGATCTTCACCAGCGGCATTTGCGTACTGCCGAACATTTCCGATCACCGCAGTGAAATGTCTGAAGCGCTGCACATCAACGCCGGCCGCCTGTTGTGCAAGTACCTCTCGGAAGAATGGGATTTCTCGTACAACTTCGCCAATGAAGACAGCAGCGAAGCCAGCGTCATGGGCCGCATCCGCCCATGGAACGCGATGATGCTGATCTCCAACGACATCATGCGTTATGCCGAAGAGAACGATGACGGCAATATCCAGAACATTGATGTCAATGCCATGGAAAAGCACGCCAACCAGTACATCTCGCAGCAGATCTTCAACATTCTGACAGCCCAGGCAGTCACCACCGACTACGACCAGAACTACTTCCGTCGGGCCGGGATCGACATCGGCGAAACCATTCGCCTGGACGCCAACGACCTGTTCATGAGTCTGGCCGGGCCAGTGGCGATTGCCTACGCCGAGTCGGTGGTGCCAGAACAACCGGCGCCGAGCAGCGACAAGTTCAAGGTCTTCGACAAAGAGCCACAGCGCCTGAATATCGACGACCTGTTCTTCCGCTCCATCGACCTGCCGCACTTCAACAAAGTGACCCAGGCCATCGAAGGCATCAGCCTGTTGCCGATCGAGTCCAAGCGCTATCGTGCGTCGCTGGAGCAATACAAGAACTCGGGTTACGACGCCGCCGCGCTGCATGACCTGCACTTCTTCAAGAATTGCTCGTCGGTGGTGTCGATCGTGTCGCTGCCCAAGGATTACAAGCTGTCTTACATGGACCTGAACCGGTTGAAGACCCACCTCAACAGCCTGTTCCCCAACACCACGCTCAAGCGTTATGCGCTGGTGATCGGCGCCTCGGCCAACCTTTCGCTGACCACCCTGATCGCCAAGAGCCCGTGCCTGTCAGACGATTTCCTGACCCTGATCGTGGCGTTCATCAAGCGCTGCTTCGCACGCAATCCGTACCGTTTCGACGAAACCCTGGACAACTCGATCCTCGACTTCATCATTCATGAAGACTTCGACGAGGCCAAAATCGACGAACTGCTCAACGAGTTCGAAAACCCGGCGAAGATCCTCGACA
Source organism: Pseudomonas sp. 05N36 (assembly GCF_056397385.1). Lineage (NCBI taxonomy): Bacteria > Pseudomonadati > Pseudomonadota > Gammaproteobacteria > Pseudomonadales > Pseudomonadaceae > Pseudomonas > Pseudomonas sp. 05N36. The sequence goes on from NZ_JBFTNH010000016.1 coordinate 94,952, forward strand.
CCAACTGGTACGCGATCAAGCCGATGTACGAGAAGAAGTACCGCGAGCTGATCAACGACAAAGACAAGTTTGTCTCGATCAACGACATCCGCCTGTCGCGCGATTGCGTGAAAAAGGCCATCAAGTACCTGCGCGAGATCTACCGCCACCGCATCGGCAAGACCAAGGTCATTTCGCTGAATAACCATACGGGCAAGACGGCCTGACCGCGTCACGGCCAATCGCGAGCAGGCTCGCTCCCACAGTGATCGGTATCGAACACAAACTGTGAACGACACTGAATCCTGTGGGAGCGAGCCTGCTCGCGATGGCGGTCTGACATCCAGCGCACCACCCAAGAATTCCAACATCCAGAAACAATTAAGCAGCCATTCGGCTGCTTATTAAACTGTTCCCGTTACGTTTACGTAACCTTCCCCCCTGCCTGCCTGTGGCATTTCTCTACGGCAACCTGCCATCACGCTACTCGGCTACACACTTTTACCCGAACGCCATCAGCACCAAGTCGGTGCACCACTTCAAGCCTGCGCCCTTTCCTGGATCAGAATCCACGGCGAAACGACCACGGCCCACAACTCTGGATCACGCTCGAAAAGATCCAGCGCCCGCGTTTCAGAGAGCTTGGCGAGTTTGTCGGCGGCCAGCCAGGCAGCCACTTTCTCGCCTTCGTCCTGGGCAACTGCCTCGGCGGCAGCGATCAAATCCAGGTCGGGATCGACCCACAATAGGGCACCCTTGGCGAAGAACGGTTCGAGTTCCTTCCAGGTAATAGATGCAGTTTCACCAAGCAGCTTGGCATAGAGGGTGCTAGGTTCTTGAGTCATGGGCCCTGTCCGGAATTGAAATCGACGCAATCATAACGTCGGCGCTCTGGCAGAAAAACCCGGATGCAATAGAGTCATTGATCGAGAACTGCAGGAAAGCAAGGATAGCCGCTGAATCAGGTTGCTACGCAGCCAAAATCCCGCCGCAATTCTGTCTTTTTCTTTCAAAAATGCGACACCCTCAGGTTTTGCCCCTGAGCGCCAGCTTTCCAAGCGAACAACCGGCGCTCTACACTGTACCGGTACAGTTGCCGGGGGCATTTCCGGGGGATATCCAAGATATCGATCCGGTTCTGTGGCTCAGGCTGCCAGGACTATAAAAACTACAACAGTAAGAGTGGAGCACTATGAATAAGGCTACTAAGCAGATTTCGAAACTGTTTGCCGCTATGGTTCTGGCCGGGGTTGCCAGCCATTCGTTCGCAGCTGACACCATCAAGATCGGCATCGCCGGCCCTAAAACCGGCCCAGTGACCCAGTACGGTGACATGCAGTTCACCGGCGCTAAAATGGCCATCGAGCAGATCAACGCCAAAGGCGGTGTCGACGGCAAGATGCTCGAAGCCAAGGAATACGATGACGCCTGCGACCCTAAACAGGCCGTTGCCGTTGCCAACAAAGTGGTCAACGACGGCGTCAAGTTCGTGGTCGGTCACCTCTGCTCCAGCTCCACTCAGCCAGCGTCCGATATCTACGAAGACGAAGGCGTGATCATGATCACCCCGGCTGCCACCAGCCCGGACATCACTACCCGTGGCTACAAAATGGTGTTCCGCACCATCGGCCTGGACAGCGCCCAAGGCCCTGCCGCCGGTAACTACATCGCCGATCACGTGAAACCGAAGATCGTTGCGGTTCTGCACGACAAACAGCAATACGGTGAAGGCATCGCCACCGCCGTGAAGAAAACCCTCGAAGGCAAAGGCGTCAAGGTTGCCGTGTTCGAAGGCCTGAACGCTGGCGACAAGGACTTCTCCTCGATCATCCAGAAACTCAAGCAAGCCAACGTCGACTTCGTCTACTACGGCGGCTACCACCCGGAACTGGGCCTGATCCTGCGTCAGTCCAAGGAAAAAGGCCTGAACGCCAAGTTCATGGGGCCGGAAGGCGTCGGCAACGACTCCATCTCGCAGATCGCCCAGGACGCTTCCGAAGGCCTGCTGGTGACCCTGCCGAAGTCTTTCGACCAGGATCCGGCCAACAAGGCACTGGTTGACGCATTCGCCGCCAAGAAGCAGGACCCGACCGGTCCGTTCGTGTTCCCGGCCTACTCGGCAGTCGAAGTCATCGCTGAAGGCATCAAGGCAGCGAAGAGCGAAGACACCGCCAAAGTGGCCGCAGCCATTCACGCTGGCACCTTCAAGACCCCGACCGGCGACCTGTCGTTCGACTCGAAGGGCGATCTGAAGAACTTCAAGTTCGTGGTTTACCAGTGGCACTTTGGCAAACCTAAAACCGAAGTTTCGCCTCAGTAAGGCGCTGCCTGACTGACTGCCAATAAAGCCCACGGCGTGCCGTGGGCTTTGTTTTACGAGGTAATGGGCCGTGCCTCCGTGATCCGGAAGCCTCCCCACCTGAAAATCTCAAAACCGTCATCAGCGGTTCGCTGGCAAACCTCACGTTCGAAGTGGATGCAGATCCACGGGGCCTGAGCGGGAAAATGACTCCACCAGTGAAATGCGTATCAGGTTTTTAGGAGCGCAGTAATGCCTGAGATCTATCACTTTTTCCAACAGCTGGTTAATGGTCTGACCATTGGCAGCACGTATGCCCTGATCGCCATCGGCTATACGATGGTTTACGGCATCATTGGAATGATCAACTTCGCCCACGGCGAGGTCTACATGATCGGTTCCTACGTGGCCTTCATCGTCCTTGCCGGACTGGCCATGCTGGGTATCCATTCTCTACCGCTGTTGATGACCGCCGCATTCCTGGCGACCATCGTTGTCACCAGTGCCTACGGCTACAGTATCGAACGGATCGCCTACCGCCCTCTGCGGGGCAGTAACCGCCTGATCCCGCTGATCTCGGCCATCGGCATGTCGATCTTCCTGCAAAACACCGTACTGCTCTCGCAGGACTCCAAGGACAAATCGATCCCCAACCTGATTCCGGGCAGCTTCAGCTTCGGTCCAGGCGGAGCACAGGAAGTGCTGATCTCCTACATGCAGATCCTGGTATTCGTAGTGACCCTGGTGGTGATGCTCTGCCTGACCACGTTCATTTCGCGTTCACGCCTGGGACGTGCCTGCCGGGCCTGCGCCGAAGACATCAGAATGGCCAACCTGCTGGGCATCAACACCAACAACATCATCGCCCTGACCTTCGTCATCGGTGCTGCCCTGGCGGCCGTGGCGGCTGTACTGCTGAGCATGCAGTACGGCGTGATCAACCCGAACGCCGGATTCCTGGTGGGCCTCAAGGCCTTTACCGCGGCGGTGCTGGGCGGCATCGGCAGCATTCCGGGCGCCATGCTCGGTGGCCTGGTGCTGGGGGTGGCCGAAGCATTCGGCGCCGACATATTCGGTGACCAGTACAAGGACGTGGTGGCTTTCGGCCTTCTGGTTCTGGTGTTGTTATTCCGGCCAACCGGCCTGTTGGGCCGTCCGGAGGTTGAGAAAGTATGATCAGGAATCTTAAACAGGCGCTTTTCAGCGCGCTATTGGTTTGGGCCGTGGCGTACCCGGTACTCGGCCTGAAACTGTCCATCGCCGGCATCAACCTCGAAGTACAAGGTGCCACGACCTCCACGCTGATCATCATCGCCGCCTGCTCGGTGCTGATGTTCCTGCGCGTGCTGTTCGACCGCGAATACACGGCGGCCATGCGCTCCGTGCCCAAAGGCAAATTGATCCCGGCCAGTGCGAGCAACTTCCTGACCCTGCCCAGCACCCAGCGCTGGGTCATCATGGGCTTGATCGTCGTCGCGCTGGTCTGGCCGTTCTTCGGTTCGCGCGGTGCGGTGGATATCGCCACGCTGATTCTGATCTATGTGCTGCTAGGCCTGGGCCTGAACATCGTGGTCGGTCTGGCGGGGCTGCTCGACCTGGGCTACGTCGGTTTCTACGCCGTGGGCGCCTACAGCTACGCGCTGCTGTCGCACTACTACGGCCTGAGCTTCTGGATCTGCCTGCCCATTGCCGGCTTGATGGCGGCAACCTTCGGTTTCCTGCTGGGCTTCCCCGTGCTGCGTCTGCGCGGTGACTATCTGGCGATCGTGACCCTGGGCTTCGGTGAGATCATCCGTCTGTTCCTGCGTAACCTGACGGGCCTCACGGGCGGACCGAACGGCATCAGCAACATTCCCAAACCGTCGCTGTTCGGCCTGAGCTTCGAGAGAACGGCCGCCGAAGGCATGCAGACCTTCCACGAGTTCTTCGGCCTGACGTACAACCCGGTCAGCAAGGTGGTTTTCCTCTACCTGGTCGCGCTGTTGCTGGCGCTGTTCGCGCTGTTCGTGATCAACCGTCTGCTGCGCATGCCGATCGGCCGTGCCTGGGAAGCGTTGCGTGAAGACGAAATCGCCTGCCGTGCCCTGGGCCTGAACCCGACCGTGATCAAGCTGTCGGCCTTCACCYTGGGTGCCTGCTTCGCCGGTTTTGCCGGTAGCTTCTTCGCCGCGCGCCAGGGGCTGGTCACACCGGAGTCGTTCACCTTCATCGAGTCGGCCACCATCCTCGCCATCGTGGTGCTGGGCGGCATGGGCTCGCAATTGGGCGTGGTCCTCGCGGCCGTCGTGATGATCCTGTTGCCCGAGCTGATGCGTGATTTCAGCGAATACCGCATGTTGATGTTCGGCGCCTTGATGGTGCTGATGATGATCTGGCGTCCTCAAGGTCTGCTGCCCATGCAACGTCCTCACATGGAGCTGCGTAAATGAGCAGAGAGATCCTGAAAGTAGATGGCCTGAGCATGCGTTTTGGCGGCTTGCTCGCGGTCAATAGCGTTGCCCTGAGCGTGAAAGAGAAACAGGTGGTGTCGATGATCGGCCCTAACGGCGCCGGCAAGACCACCGTGTTCAACTGCCTGACCGGCTTCTACAAGCCCACCGCCGGCACTATCCAGCTCAACGGTGAAGCGATCGAAGGCCTGCCCGGCCACAAGATCGCCGGTAAAGGCGTGGTGCGGACGTTCCAGAACGTGCGGTTGTTCAAGGAAATGACCGCCGTGGAAAACCTGCTGATTGCTCAGCACCGGCACCTGAATACCAACTTCCTGGCCGGTCTGTTCAAGACGCCGGCGTTTCGCCGCAGCGAACGCGAGGCCATGGAATACGCCGAGTTCTGGCTCGACAAGGTCAACCTCAAGGAGTTTGCCAACCGTCCGGCCGGCACCCTGGCGTATGGCCAACAGCGCCGCCTGGAAATCGCCCGTTGCATGATGACCCGTCCAAGCATCCTGATGCTCGACGAACCGGCTGCCGGCCTCAACCCGCGGGAAACCGACGACCTCAAGGCGCTGATCGGCACCCTGCGTGAAGAGCATAACGTCACCGTGCTGCTGATCGAACACGACATGAAACTGGTCATGAGCATTTCCGACCATATCTTCGTGATCAACCAGGGCACGCCTCTGGCCAACGGCACGCCGGAACAGATCCGCGACAATCCTGAAGTGATCAAAGCCTACCTGGGGGAAGCGTAAATGCTGCAGTTCGAAAACGTTTCCACCTTCTACGGCAAGATCCAGGCCCTGCACAGCGTCAACGTCGAAGTCCGTCAGGGCGAGATCGTCACGCTGATCGGTGCCAACGGCGCCGGCAAGTCCACCCTGCTGATGACCCTGTGCGGTTCGCCGCAAGCCCATAGCGGCAGCATTCGCTACATGGGCGAAGAACTGGTCGGCCAGGACTCCGCGCGAATCATGCGTAAAAGCATCGCTGTGGTTCCGGAAGGTCGTCGGGTGTTTGCCCGTCTGACCGTGGAAGAAAACCTCGCCATGGGCGGATTCTTCACCGAAAAGGGCGATTATCAGGAGCAAATGGACAAGGTCCTGGGGTTGTTCCCGCGGCTCAAGGAACGCTTCAGCCAGCGCGGCGGCACCATGTCGGGTGGCGAGCAGCAAATGCTTGCCATCGGCCGGGCGCTGATGAGCAAACCCAAGCTGCTGCTGCTCGACGAGCCGTCGCTGGGTCTGGCGCCGATCATCATCCAGCAGATCTTCGACATCATCGAACAGCTGCGCAAGGATGGTGTGACGGTGTTCCTGGTAGAGCAGAACGCCAACCAGGCGTTGAAAATCGCCGACCGCGCCTATGTGCTGGAAAACGGCCGGGTGGTGATGCAAGGCACCGGTGAAGCCCTGCTGAGCGACCCCAAAGTGCGCGACGCCTACCTGGGCGGCTAAGCACTGCTGCAACAGAAACGGCCTGTGTGGGAGCGAGCTTGCTCGCGATGAGGGGCTGACAGTCAACAGTGATGTTGTCTGACAGTCCGCTATCGCGAGCAGGCTCGCTCCCACATTTTTTTGTGTGAACCGATTATTTTTTTTGTCGTGCTGTAACGAACTCGTATGACCATTCTCTAGAGGGGTAAGCAAGCGCCAACGCTTGCTTGAACCCACCCCTTGTTTGGAGAAACACCATGACTGCTACCACTCGCACCCTGTCCGCCGCCGCCCTCGCCCTGGCCTTGGGTTCCGCCCTGAGCATCGCGGCTCTGCCGACCACTGCCCACGCCGCAGCCACTGACATGGAGAAATGCTTTGGCGTCGCCATGAAAGGCAAGAACGATTGCGCCGCAGGTGCAGGCACTACCTGCGCGGGCACCTCGAAAGTCGACTACGAGAGCAACCACTTCAAGCTGGTACCAAAAGGCACTTGCGAAAAGACTGCCAGCCCGACCTCGCCGACCGGCTTCGGTCAAATGGCCGCCTACAAAGCCAAGTCGTAATCCCTCCTCTGCCTGAGTGTTGATGATGACCACTTCAGCGCTGCACACCGTACATCCTCACACTCAGGCATTGGCGTCCGAGCTCCCGCCCCGCGCGGGGCTGGGGCTCAAGACCGAGCACTTTGGCGCAGTACTCGGTACTCGCCCGGACATCGGCTTCTTCGAAGTCCACGCCGAAAACTACATGGTGGCCGGCGGTCCGTTTCATCATTACCTGGGTTTGATTCGCGAGCAGTATCCGCTGTCGCTGCATGGCGTCGGTCTATCGATTGGCGGCGAAGGTCCGCTGAACTCCGAGCACCTTGCACGGCTCGCCCATCTGATCGAACGCTATCAACCCCAGTCCTTTTCCGAACACCTGGCCTGGTCGAGCCACGGCCCGGTGTTTCTCAATGACCTGCTGCCATTGGCCTATGACCCATCGACACTGCAGCGTGTCTGCGAGCATATCGACCAGGTCCAGCAGCATCTGAAACGTCCCATGCTGCTGGAAAACCCGGCGACTTACTTGCAGTTCCAGCACTCCAGCATGGAAGAAACCAGCTTCATCTCTGAAGTCATCCGCCGCACCGGCTGCGGCTTGCTGCTGGATGTGAACAACATCTACGTCTCCTGCATCAATCATCAGCACGATCCCTTGGCCTACCTCGACGCACTACCGTTGCACGCCGTGGGCGAGATCCATCTGGCCGGATTTGCCGAAGACACTGACAGCCTCGGCGATCGCCTGCTGATCGACGACCACGGCGCCGCCATCGATAACGCCGTGTGGGCGCTGTACACACGTGCTCTTGAGCGCATTGGGCCGGTGGCCACGCTGATTGAACGCGACAATCAGGTGCCTGCGTTTTCCGTGCTGCATGCCGAGGCCCGTCAGGCCGATGAATTGCTGGGTTACACCGGGGTACGTCGATGAACACTCAAGCCGATTTCGCCGCTGCCCTGCTTGATCCTCGACGGCCCTGCCCTGACGGTTTGTTCAGCGCCAACGGCGCTGACCCGGATAGCCGCTTCGCGGTGTACCGCAACAACGTGCAGAGCTCGTTGATCAACGCCTTGGCCGACAGTTATCCGGTGGTTTCGCAGTTGGTCGGAGAAGCGTTTTTTCGGGCCATGGCCCAGTTCTATGTACGGGATTTCCCGCCAACCAGTGCGCTGATCAATGACTACGGCTGTGACTTCGCCAGTTTCATCGAGCACTTTGCGCCGGCCGCTTCAGTGCCGTATCTCGCGGACGTCGCACGCCTGGAACGCTTGCGGGTGATGGCCTATCACGCGGCAGATGCCAACGCCGTCGAGCCTGCGCAGATTGCTGCGGCGTTGGCGGCTCCCGAAGCGCTCGCACAGCTACACATTTATCTGCATCCCTCAACGTTCACGCTGAGTTCGCCGTACGCCACCGTTGCGCTATGGGCCGCCCACCAGGCTGACACACCGCCCCGGAACCTTGAGCCGTATCACCCGCAAAGCGCGCTGGTGCTGCGCAATGGCCTGGAGGTTGAGGTCTTTGCGATTGACGTCGGCACTGCAACCTTCATCCACAGCCTGCAAAACAACCGCCCTTTGGGGCAAGCGGTAGCCGATGCCCTGGACGCCGCCCCGGCGTTTGACCTGAGCCAGTGCCTGGCGCTGCTGATCGGCCATAACGCCATCATCCACCTGCAACACGACAAGGTATCGCCATGACCACCCGCACCGAACACCCGAACGCCATCACCCACCTGATCGAATGGATCATCGGACTGTTCGAGAGGATTCCCCACAGCCTGATCGCCTTCGTTGCACGCTTCTCCATTGCCGCGGTGTTCTGGAAGTCGGGCCAGACCAAGGTCGAGGGACTGGCCATCGATCTGTTCGACGGCACCTTCCAGCTCGGTATTCCGCACCTCGCGGACTCGACCATTCCGTTGTTCCAAAGCGAATACCACGTGCCGCTGCTGTCCCCGGAGCTGGCGGCGCACATGGCGGCCTTCGCCGAGCATTTCTTCCCGATCCTGATTCTCGTCGGCTTCGCTACACGCTTCTCGGCCCTGGCGTTACTGGGAATGACGCTGACCATTCAGACCTTTGTCTACCCGGACGCCTACCCGACTCACGGCACCTGGGCGGCCGTTTTGCTGTACCTGATGGCCAGAGGTCCGGGCGTGCTGTCGATCGATCATCTGATCGCCAAACGCTAAGCCCTTGTAGCAGCTGCCGAAGGCTGCGTTCGAGTGCGAAGCGCTCGTACATCAGGCGACATGATCCTTCAAATAAACTGCATATTCAGGATTTGCGAGGACTTCGTCCTCGGACGCAGCCTCGCCGGCTCGCCAGCTGCTACAGCCGATCCAGTGCTTCGCCGCTGCGCTTGAACCACCTCATCAGGTAATCGGCCAATACTTGTGTGCGCTTGGGTAAGCCGCCCTGATACGGATGCACCAGATACATCGGCATGCTGCGCGTCTGGTAATCGCGCAGCAGCCAGCGCAAACGGCCATCGGCCAATTCAGCCTGGAGCAAGTAAGAAGGCAGGCGCGCAATCCCCGCATGGGCGAGCGCAGCCTTCTTCAGCAGGTTGTAGTGGTTGCTGGCGAACGGCCCCGAGACCCGCACCCGCAACAGTTCATGTTGCTGGTGATACAGCCACTCTTCCCGACCGCTGTAATGGCTGTTGAGCAGGCAACGATGATTGGCCAGGTCTGCCGGCGTCTGCGGCTCACCAAACTGCTCAAGATAAGCCGGGCTGGCGCAGGTCATCTCGTGCCAGGCCAACAGCGGCTTGGCCACCATTCGCTCGTCGTTGGCCACCTCTGAACGAATCGCCAGATCGAACCCGTCCCGCGACAAGTCGCGGTAACTGTTGTTCAGCTCAAGTTCGATCTGCACGTCGGGGTACTCTCGGGAAAACTCCAGCAGCAACCCATCGAAAAAAGTCTCCCCCAACGACACCGGGACCGTTATCCGAATCGGCCCTGCCATATCGTCCTTCAAGCGTGCCAGGGCCTGTCGCGCCCGCTCTACCTGAATCACCAGCGCCTGCGCTTGCGGCAACAACGCCGCACCGGCCGCCGTCAGGCTCAAACGCCGCGTGGTTCGCTGCAACAGCACTACGCTGAAACGTGTTTCCAGCTGACTGATGCGCTTGGACAACTGCCCCTTGCTACACCCCAGTTGCTGCGCTGCCAGCGTGAAACTACCGGCCTCGATCAACACTGCAAACGCCGCCAGATCATCCATTTCGCTCATGGATTGTTTCCATTTGAAAACCAAAGGTTGCTCATTAGCACGCTTATCAATAAAAAAAACCACACTAAACTGAAACCACATTCACCCACTTGAGGATTCGCACGATGAAAATTCTTTTGATTGGAGCCTCCGGCACTGTCGGCTCGGCCATTGACCGGGAACTGTCCCAGCGTCACAAAATCATTCGTATCGGCCGCAAAAGTGGTGACTTCCAGGTCGATATCAGTGACAGCGCCTCGATCCACAAGCTGTTCGAACAGACCGGTAAATTCGATGCGCTGATCTGCGCCGCCGGCAGCGTCAACTTCGTGCCGCTGGCAAACATGACCGAAAAAGACTTCGAACTGGGCTTGCGAGACAAGCTGATGGGCCAGGTCAATCTGCTGTTGATCGGTCGGGATTTCGCCAACGACGGTGCGTCGTTCACCTTCACCACCGGCATTCTCAGCCACGATCCGATTCGTACCGGCAGCTCGGCATCCATGGTCAACGGCGCCCTGGACAGTTTCGTTAAAGCGGCGGCTATCGAATTGCCACGCGGTCTGCGGATAAACGCGGTCAGCCCTAACGTATTGGTTGAAGCCATGGGCAGCTACGCACCGTACTTCCGCGGATTCAAACCGGTCCCAGCCGCCGATGTGGCGCTGGCCTACGCGAAAAGCGTAGAGGGCTTACAGACTGGCCAAACGTATAACGTCGGCTGATGACACCTGTGTGCGGCGCGGTATCAGCGCCGCACTAAGGGGCGGAAAGCTCCAATAGCGTTGGAACAAGCTTGCGGGCTATCTCTCTCGGCACGGATATCATCAGACCCGGTCCTTCGACAACCGATTGAATGGTCGCGGTCGAGATCAGTTGCCCATTGATGAACAGCCTCAAGGGCTGGTGCAGCGCCTGACGAGTCACTTGCGCCAATCGGCCTTGCGCATCCGGGCTGAGCGTGACATGAAGCCCTACTGACTGTGGATTGAGATTGTCTACCGTCCTGAGCTCCAAGCTCATCGCGGTAAAATCAGAGGCAGACGAAAACGCAATTTCTGCCGCTAGACACTGCAACGAAGCTGCCATCCCCAGCGCCACGAAAAACACCTTCCATGCATCCTTCATAAGACCTCCTTCAGTCGAGACAGACCAACAAGATATCCCCAAAACTTTTACCACCGACACCTGATGTGCAGCTGAATGTAACCTGAGCACACATCAGACCCTGAACAAGCCCAACTCATGCCTTGTGATCGCTGCTCATGCTGAGTAACGTGGCGGCACTTGTCTGGAGACCCAACGATGCGTGCTGCCCGTTCCCTGATGTTTGTCGCCCTGCTTCCTGTATTCGCCGGTTGCCAGTTGCTGCAGAGCCAGCCTGAGAAACCGTCCATGGCGGGCCTGACCCGCATGCAGGGCGAACTCAGCATGAACAATGGCAAGCTGATGTTTCAGCCGTGCCAGGAAAACAAGCTGTATGTCGTCAATGACGCCGGCAGCACCAGCATCCTGCAGGAAGCTGCAACACTGGCAGGCCCGCAGCACAAGGTTTTCGCTGACGTGCGCGGCCGGGTTGCCACTGGCAAATCAGCTGATGCGGGTGCCCAGTTCGACGTGCAGCAGCTATACCGCGTCGAGCGTTCGAGCGCGGCCTGTGAAGACCCCAACTTCCAGCGGCTGATCCTGCGTGCCAGCGGCAGCACGCCCGACTGGAACGTCAAGGTCAACACCAAGGGCATGGTGGTCGAGCGCGCCGGCCAGCCAGCGTTGGCCTTGCCGTTTCTGGAAGAACAACTCGGTGACGGGCGTTTCAGCCTCAGCAGCGAAGCCAATGACCAACACGTTGAGCTCTGGATTGCGCCACAACGCTGCGTCGACAGTACCCGTGGCAGCGTTCAATTCATGAGCGCCGAGTTGCGGGTCAACGGCCAGGTACAACGTGGCTGCGCGTATTTCGGCGGCTCGCGTAACGACTGATTCGACAGGATGCTGTTTTAGCCTCACCGGAACGGGCCGTTGAGGCTTATAATCGCCGGTTTGTGAAACGCCTTTGGCGCAGTTGTGCGCCCCCGCGAACCGGACCCCGTCATGTTACGAATCACCGAACTCAAGCTGCCGATCGACCATCCCGAAGAAGACCTGCGGCCTGCCATCGTGCAACGCCTGGGCATCGCCAGTGAAGACCTGCTCGATTTCACCTTGTTCAAGCGCAGCTACGACGCGCGCAAAAAGTCCTCCGAACTGTGCTTCATCTACACCATCGACCTCAGTGTGCGCGATGAGGCGAAGTTGCTGCACACGTTCGCCGATGACCGTAACGTCAATGCGGCGCCGGACATCAGCTACAAGGTCGTTGGCCAGGCTCCGACGGATTTGAACCAACGGCCGATCGTGGTCGGTTTCGGCCCGTGCGGGATTTTCGCCGGGCTGCTGCTGGCGCAGATGGGCTTCAAGCCAATCATTCTTGAGCGCGGCACGGAAGTGCGTCAGCGCACCAAGGACACCTGGGGCCTGTGGCGTAAAAGCGTGCTGAATCCCGAGTCCAACGTGCAATTCGGTGAAGGCGGCGCGGGGACATTCTCTGACGGCAAGCTGTACAGCCAGATCAAGGATCCCAAGCATCACGGCCGCAAAGTCCTGCACGAATTCGTCAAGGCCGGCGCGCCGGAAGAGATCCTCTACGTCAGCAAACCGCACATCGGTACGTTCCGTCTGACGGGCGTCGTCGAAAACATGCGTGAGCAGATTCGCGCGCTGGGCGGTGAAGTACGCTTTCAGCAAAAAGTCACTGACGTGCTGATCGAAGACGGCCAGTTGACCGGTATCGAGCTCGCCAGCGGCGAACAGATCCACTCCAAACACGTGATTCTTGCCCTCGGCCACAGCGCCCGCGACACCTTCCGCATGCTCCACGGCCGTGGCGTGTTCATGGAAGCCAAGCCGTTTTCGGTAGGTTTCCGTATCGAACACCCGCAATCGCTGATCGACAGCGCGCGCCTGGGCAAATACGCCGGTCACCCGAAACTCGGTGCGGCCGACTACAAACTGGTGCACCACGCCAAGAACGGTCGTTCGGTCTACAGCTTCTGCATGTGCCCGGGCGGTACTGTGGTGGCGGCGACGTCCGAGCCGAACCGTGTGGTAACCAACGGCATGAGCCAGTATTCGCGTAACGAACGTAACGCGAACTCCGGGATTGTTGTGGGCATCACCCCGGAAGTCGACTATCCGGGCGGCCCATTGGCCGGGATCGAGTTGCAGGAGCGTCTGGAGTCCCACGCCTTTGTGCTGGGTGGCAGCAACTACGAAGCACCGGCGCAACTGGTCGGCGATTTCATCGCAGGCAAGCCGTCGACGGCGCTGGGCAGCGTCGAACCCTCCTACAAACCCGGGGTTGCGCTGGGCGATCTGGCGCTGGCGTTGCCGGCGTTTGCCATCGACGCCATTCGTGAAGCCTTGCCGGCCTTCGAGAAGCAGATTCGCGGCTACTCGCTGTACGACGCAGTACTGACCGGGATCGAAACCCGCACCTCTTCGCCGCTGCGGATCACCCGCAACGAGTCGATGCAGAGCCTGAACGTCAAAGGCCTGTTCCCGGCCGGGGAAGGCGCCGGTTATGCCGGTGGGATCCTGTCGGCGGGTGTCGACGGGATTCGCATTGCCGAAGCGGTGGCGCGGGATATCCTCGGTATCGAGGCCTGACCAAAACCCTGTGGGAGCGAGCCTGCTCGCGATAGTGGCGGATCAGTCAACATCTCTGTTGAATGTTAATCCGTAATCGCGAGCAGGCTCGCTCCCACAGGAATGTTATGCGTCTGAGCGATCTCAGATGTTTGCGCGCAACACGCTGGTCGGCAGCGGCTCACCGCGCTCGGCACTGGCCGCAACGGCCGCGATCAGGCCACTCAACTCATATCCCTGGGCCTTCAACCAATCCTGATTGTAATAGGTCGTCGCGTAACGTTCGCCGCTATCACACAGAATCGCCACGATCGAGCCACTCTCCCCCGCTGCTACCATCTGCTGCGCCGCCATCAAGGCGCCGATCAGGTTGGTCCCGCTCGAGCCTCCCACATGCCGGCCCAGACGCTGCGCCAAATAATGCATGGCCGCCAGCGACAACGCATCCGGCACCTTGACCATCGCATCGATGACTTTCGGCAAGAACGACGCCTCGACCCGCGGCCGGCCAATGCCTTCGATCCGTGAACCACAATCCAGGCGCAAGCTCGCGTCGCCGGTCTGGTAGTACTCGAAGAACACCGAACGCTCGGCATCGGCGCACAACACACGGGTGCAATGCTGGCGATAACGCACGTAGCGCCCCAAGGTCGCGGTGGTGCCGCCCGTTCCAGGACTGGAAATCAGCCAGCTCGGTTCAGGATGACGTTCGAAACGCATTTGCTGAAAAATCGACTCGGCAATGTTGTTGTTGGCTCGCCAGTCGGTGGCGCGTTCGGCATAGGTGAACTGGTCGATGAAATGACCATCGTGCTCCCGGGCCAGACGCTCGGACTCGGCGTAGATCTGTGTCGGGTCCTGCACCAGATGGCTTTTACCGCCGTAGAAGGCGATTTGCGCGATCTTTTCCTGAGATGTGGTGGCCGGCATCACGGCAATGAACGGCAAGCCGAGCAAGCGCGCGAAATACGCCTCGGAGATCGCCGTCGAACCGCTGGACGCCTCGATCACCGGCGCTCCCGGCTTGAGCCAGCCGTTACACAGCGCATAAAGGAACAGAGAGCGCGCCAACCGATGCTTGAGGCTACCGGTGGGGTGACTGGATTCATCCTTGAAGTACAACTCGATGCCCGGCAATCCCGGCAGTGGCAAAGGGATCAGGTGCGTATCGGCGCTGCGCTGGAAGTCGGCTTCGATGATCCGGATGGCTTCGCGAGCCCACTGACGGTTGTCGCTCATGGTCTTTTTCTCATTGAATCGAATAGGCGTAGGAAAACCTGGCGGTGACAACAGGCAATGGATTGACCTTGTCGAAAGGCTCAATCAACAAGCTTAGGAAAAAACCTGCATAACGCACAGGTACAGCTGAGGCCCAATACGCCAGCCAACTGCTAGGCTCAGGCCGGGTCCGGGCGACATCGTTGTAACGACATATAACAAAAAAGAATATAACTTTTGTTTTAACAACTAACCGTACGGGTTAGGGTGGTCCACCTTTTGAATCGATAGATGGAGAGCGACCTTGCCTCTGCGTAGCACTTTCACGCGTTTCTTTCAGTTGGAAGCTGCCAGCGGTCTGTTATTGATTGCCGCCGCAGCTCTTGCCCTGATCATCAACAACTCACCGCTGTCCTGGCTCTACAACGGCCTGCTGGACACTCCCGTGGTCGCCCAGATCGGCGCCCTGAAAATCGCCAAGCCGCTGTTGTTATGGATCAACGACGGCCTGATGGCGATGTTCTTCCTGTTGATCGGCCTCGAGGTCAAACGCGAAATCCTTGAAGGCCACCTGTCCAAACCGTCGCAGATCGTCCTGCCAGGCGCAGCGGCCATCGGCGGCATGGTCGTGCCGGCGTTGATCTACTGGTTCCTCAACAAGGACAACCCGCCGGCCCTGGGCGGTTGGGCGATCCCGATGGCCACTGATATCGCCTTCGCCCTCGGCGTGCTCGCGTTGTTGGGCAAGCGTGTGCCGGTCTCGCTGAAGCTGTTTTTGATGACCCTGGCGATCATCGATGACCTGGGTGCAATCATCGTCATCGCGATCTTCTACTCCGGCGCATTGTCGACGCTGTCGTTGATGCTGGCCGCTGCCTGTCTGGTGGCGCTGGTGGCGATGAATCGTCTAGGGGTGGTCAAGCTCGGCCCCTACATGATCATTGGCCTGATTCTATGGGTGTGCGTACTCAAGAGCGGTGTCCACGCCACGCTGGCCGGTGTGACCCTGGCGTTCTGCATTCCGCTACGCACCAAAAATGCCGAGCCTTCGCCATTGCTGAGCCTGGAGCACGCGCTGCACCCTTGGGTGGCCTTCGGTATCCTGCCGTTGTTCGCTTTCGCCAATGCCGGTGTTTCACTGGCTGGCGTTAACCTTGAGAGCTTCACCCACCACGTACCAATGGGCATTGCCGCCGGTTTGCTGCTGGGCAAGACCGTCGGTGTCTTCGGCCTGACCTGGCTGGCCGTCAAAATAGGTATTGCGGCGCTCCCCGCTGGCGCCAATTGGGGTCAGGTACTCGGCGTGGCAATCCTCTGCGGCATCGGTTTCACCATGAGCCTGTTCGTTGGCTCCCTGGCCTTTGTGCCTGGCAGCAGCGAATACGCTGGCATGGACCGCATGGGCATTCTCACCGGCTCGATCCTCGCCGCATTGATCGGTTACGCGGTAACCGCAGCGGCCAGTCGCAATAGCATCAATAGAGTGCCCTGAATAACCGGATTTATTTCTGAGTTCACACAGCCAAAGTGTGCTGTAGTGGTCTAACAAAACACTCAGCCAAAAACACAAAACCCCGACCAGTTACCTGATCGGGGTTTTGTTTTAACCGCGTAAAACTTAGTGCGAAACGCGGCTGGTGCCACCGACGGTGGAGATACGCACACGTTCGCCAACACGGAATACTTCGTTTGGCTGAACTTCCTGAACGTAGGCGCGCATGCTGCCGTCGTCTTCGCGAACGGTGATTTCCACGCCTTGGGTACGGGTCACGCCTTCTTCGATGGCAGAACCCGCCAGGCCGCCGGCCACTGCACCGATCACTGCTGCGACGATGCTGCCTTTGCCGCCACCCACGGAGCTGCCGGCAACGCCGCCAACGGCCGCACCGGCTACGCCGCCGATCGGGGTTTTGGTGCCTTCGATTTTCACCGGACGCAGGGATTCGATGGTACCCATACGGATCGTCTGCACCCGACGTGCTTCGTCGCGGGAGTAGGAGTCACCGGTCAGGTTCGATTGGCAACCAGTGAGCAACATCGCCATCGTAGAAAAAGAAGCAACCAGCAAAACAGACTTGCGCATAGCATCAACTCCAAAGGACAGGTATTCATTAAACTCCGCAGCTTGACGCCTGTCACGGCACCGCCCGGATAAAATTGGTTTCATTCAGGTGCAGTACAGTCGCACTTGAGAACTCATCACACAGTAGCGCCAAATTCCAGAATCTGCGCCATTGCATCAAGGATTTCCATGGATTACTTCATCATTGTCGCCACCACCGTTGCCGGGCTGTACTTCCATTGGTGGCTGTACGTACGGATCAAACGCTGGATGGACCGTGATCTGGCGCTGGCACTTGCCGGCAATGACGAGCGGAAAAAGGCGTTCATGCTGCAACAATTGGCCATGGCCCGGCAGCAGAATATCAAACGTCGGGACCTGCCACAGTGGCTGGAGGCGGCGGCTGCCACCTACCCCACTGTGTAGCCGGTTTACGGTGCCAGGCGCTCGCGACTCCAGTCCGCGCCTTGCAGACGATAGTTCAGACGGTCATGCAAACGACTCGCCCGACCTTGCCAGAACTCGATGCGTTCTGGCAACAAACGATAGCCGCCCCAATGTTCCGGGCAATGCGGCTGGCTATCGCTGAAGCGCTGTTCAGTGACTTTGAGCAGCCCTTCCAACTCGGCACGATCGGCAATCACCTGACTCTGCGGAGACGCCCAGGCCCCCAGGCGACTGCCCAGCGGCCGTACCTGGAAATAGGCATCGGACTCCTGCGGCGTAACCTTCACCACCCGCCCCTCGATACGCACCTGGCGCTCCAGGGTCGGCCAGAAGAAGGTCATGGCAGCAAACGGATTGCCCGCCAGCTGCTGACCCTTGGCACTGTCGTAGTTGGTGAAGAAGGTAAAACCCTGATCATCAAGCCCCTTGAGCAACAGGATCCGGCAATGCGGGCGACCGTCCTGATCAACCGTGGCCAGGGTCATGGCATTCGCCTCGACCGGAGGTTGTTCGGTATTTACCGCCTCGGCAAACCACTGATGAAACAGCGCGAATGGCTCGGCCGGGGCCTGAGCCTCGGTCAAACCATCGCGAGTGTAGTCACGACGCATATCAGCCAAAGTCCGGGGCATAGCGTTTTCCTTGTGCTTGATCAGTCAGTTGCTGGCCGATTACTGGCCGCTGGTGCTTTTTTCTGCAGTGTCCGCTTTGGCTGCAGCTGGCTTCTTGGCCGGCTGTTTTTTGGCCGGAGCTTTCTTCGCCGGAGCCTTTTTCGAGACAGCGCCTTTCTTCTTCGACGTTGCTTTTTTCGCGGCCACAGCTGGCGCTGCGGGCTTGGCGGGCTGCGCTGCAACCATTTCCACCGGTGGTGGGGTCGGCTGGCTGTACTTGTTCAGCAATGCCAGCATGGTGGTGCGCTGGGTCAGCATGATTTCCACGCGACGGTTCAAGGCACGGCCCTGGGCGCTGTCATTGGCGGCGCGCGGCATCAAGCTGCCCATGCCACGCAACATCAGACGATCACGCTTCAAACCACTGAGGCTGAAGATCGACGCAACGGAAGTCGCACGGTCCTTGCTCAGTTGTTGAGCGTCGGAAGTTGTGCCCACAGCGTCGCCGTGGCCAAGTACCAGGACGGCAGCCTGGTTGTCGGGCTCAACCAGCTTGGCGATCTTGGTGAACTGCCCCAGGGACGACGGCAGCAGCATGGCTGGACGTTTCGGGTTGAAAGAGTCATCCACTGGCACTACGACCACCAGTACGTTCTCACGACGTTCAACCTGCATGTGGCCGTCCTGGACCGCAGACCGCAAGCGTGGCTCGTAGCTGTCCAGCCAGGCCTGGGTGATTTTCGGATCAGGCATTGGCACATCTTTGATGTCGGCCTTAGTGATAGCCTTTGGCTGGTCGCCGAACGGCCACCACCATTTGCTTTCGCTATCGGCTTTGGCTGCTGCGGCAGCTGAAGAGCCTGGAACTGTAGCCGGCGTAGTTGGCGCAGCAGCACTTGCGGTCGATTTGGCCTTGGCGGCAGCAGCGTCTTCAGCGGCCTTCGCGTCAGGTTTGGCAGCGGCTTTGTCCGTAACCTTGTCCGAACCGGAACCGAATGACCACCAGTGGCCCCCGTCTGCATCATTTTGTGGGGTTTGCGCGCAACCGGTAATGCTGAGACACAGTGCCAAGGCTAGAGATTTGTTCAGTGACATGGGGATATCCACAAAATGAGATAAGAAGCTGTGGGCCGCTACGACCCGTATAAAACAGACGCTTTGAAACTATAGAAGCCACAGGGTTCCGTCCTGCGACCATTGGGCAAGTTTTTTTCAAAAAAATGCCTTGAAGCTACCCTTTACAGACAAGCGGCTAAAACCCGCACAAGCTTCTGCGCACGTGGGTCCATCAACACGTATGGCCCAAGGGTATTGGTCACAAAACCGAAGGCCACATCATGTTCCGGGTCAGCGAAACCGATGGAGCCACCAGCACCCGGATGACCAAACGCTCGAGGGCCGAGGCCGAAGGTCGCGTTGGGTACGTCCGGTTGATCGAGCATACAACCCAGACCGAAACGGGTCCGGGTCAGTAAAGTCTTGTCTTCGCCCAGGCTGTGCTCGCGAGTCAGTTCCTGGAGCATTTCGCTTTCCAGCAGGCTGCCATCGAGCAGACCGCTGTAGAACCCGGCCAGGCTGCGGGCATTGCCGTGGCCATTCGCTGCCGGTTGTTGCATACGACGCCATTCGGGCTTGTTGGTACTGGTCATGATCGATGGCGGGTTGGTAAACGCCAGAGTGGTCATGGCCTTCGGCTCACGCATCGTCACTTGCAACAAGCGTTGCGCCGCCGCATCGCCGACATTGCCCTTGCCACGCGCGATGTGCGCCACACGATGGAACTCTTCATCCGCCAGGCCGACATGGAAATCCAGCCCCAGCGGTCGCGCAACACGCGCCACGATCGACTCGCCCGGACTACGGCCATCGGCGCGGCGCAGCAATTCCCCAACCAGCCAGCCATAAGTGATCGCCGCATAACCATGGCCTTCACCGGGCGTCCACCAAGGGGCTTCGGCGGCCAGCGCGTCAACCATGGTTTGCCAGTTGTAGAGTGCCTCTGGTGGCAGCAATTCGCGCAAGGCCGGCAGACCGGCCTGATGGCAGAGCAACTGACGCAAGGTGATCGCTTCCTTGCCGGCAGCGGCGAACTCCGGCCAATACCTGGCGACCGGGGCATCGAGCTGCAACTTGCCTTCGGCGACCAGTTGCAGGGCGGTCACCGCGGTAAAGGTCTTGGTGCAGGAGAACAGGTTGGCAATGGTGTCGCTGTGCCAAGCCTCGTGACCGTCCTTGTCGGCAGTACCGGCCCAGAGATCGAGGACGGTTTCACCGCCGATTTGAATGCACAGTGCCGCGCCACGTTCCTGGGGATCGTCGAAGAGTGCCGCGAAAGCTTCACGCACCGCTTCAAATTTAAGCTCGTAATGACCTTGAATCAGCACCCGTAACTCTCCGAAAAAACGTTTCGACACAATGACCTGCATTGTTCCAGCCCTTGAGGGATTTGGGAACAGGGGCGGGCCGTGAACCTCGTAATCTCAGGCTTTAATGACCATTGGCCGAATGCCCACCTGCATGGCCTGCCCCCTGCCCTGCGCCCTTGCTGTCGCGACCTTTTTTCCCACCTGCGTCGTCATGACTGGCACTCTCGGCTTTATCCGCCGCAGCCTTGGCCTTCCCGGCTTCTTTACCGAGCTGATCGACGGCCTGCAAGTTGGCCTTGCGCACGCTCTCGACAAAGCCCTGGAACGGTAGATCGGTAATCCCGACCAGACCGAAATGGCCGTTTTCACCGTCCAGCAGACGACCGCTCACCGGTTGATCGAGGTACTGGAACCAATGCACGCCGACAATCGACGGCTCACTCACCGCTTGCTTGACGAAATTGGCGTAGGCCGGCCCACGGTCTTCTTCCTTCGCCAGCTCCGTCACACCGCCCCAGAACGGACCGCGATCACGCGAACCGAAGTTGAACTCGGTGATCAGCACCGGTTTGTCCAACGCCTTTAGCTTGGCGAAGTCATAACCGTCCTGAGGTTTGAGCGTGTACATGTTGAAGCTCAGGACGTCGCAGTACTGCGCGCAAGACTCGACTGCCTCAGGTGTGCTGGTGGCAAACCGACCACCGAGCAGCAGGTGGTTGGGGGCGTGCCATTTCAACGAATCGGCAATGGTCTTGAAGTAAGTGTCGGCGAAAACTTTCTGGAAATATTTGAAGTCGGCTTCAATTTCCGGGTGCTCCGCACTTGGCAGCGGTGGCACAAAACCCGGGTCTTCCATCAATTCCCAGGCCGGCAAGTCAATGCCCCAGGCTTTCGACAGGCCCGCCTGGTTACGGTATTTATCCCGCAGTTGCTTGAGGAACGCCCGTTTGGCCGGCACATCGGTGGTCATTTTCAAGGTGCCGTATGCCAAGGCATAGCGGGCCTTCGGGTCATCGCCGGGACCGGCCCAGGCCAGTTCGTTATCGGCGAAGTAACCGATCAGCCATGGGTCGTCACGGTGATCGCGTGCAGCAATGGCCACGGCACGCTCGGTGGCCATGGCGAAACGCGGGTCGAACGGATCGGGCATGCCGCCCCACCAGTCGGTGCCGGTGCTGATGCTGGCGTAATCGCCGACGATGGACAGCGGCAAGGTGTACGGCACACGGTCATTCAAGCCCAGCGCCGGAGCGCTCCAGTCGCCGATGGTGTTGAAACCCCAGGCTTGCAGGCGGTCGAGTGTATGGCCGGTCCAGCGTTTTTCGTCGAACGTGTGGGAGGCGCACGGGGTTGTGGCGGTTTCGGCCTTGGCTTCATCAGCCTTGGTTTCAGTCACAACCGCACATGGTTGACCATAAGTGCGCTGCAGGTTGGCACCGTAGAAGTCATACCAGCGACCGGCATTGAACCCGCGCCCCTGATCGGCACCATTGCCACTGCGGTTGTCGCCCTCACCGTAATGGCCGGCCAATGGCTCGTCGTTAGCGGGCAACGACTCGAACATGGCTTCGCGCCCGGCGACGTAGGTCTGGCTGGTATCGGCGGTGACCGTATTGACCCCCAGGGAATAGAACGGGTGACCTTCCGGGGTCACCAGATACCAGCGACCGTCACGCTTTTCAGTGCGAAAGAAGCCACTGGCCTTGAAGGCCGGGCCTTTGCTCCAGCCACCGAACCTGTCCAAAGACGAACGCTGGCGCTCGGCCAGCCAGGTTTTCAGTTGCTGTTGTTCTTTATTGGCCGCGGCTTTGAGCTGCTCGTCGCTGGCGACTTTTTCCGGCCATTTCGCTCGCGTGGACTGACCATAAGCGTCCACTAACGAACCGTAGGCGGCCTTGACCACCGCGTCGCCGTCCTGCACGCCAAAGCGCTCAAGCATGATGCTCTGGGCGACTTTTGGCTGATCCATCGACAGTGTCACCGACACCACTTGGCTGCGATCCAGTTCACCCGTGCTGCTGGCCAGCAATACACGCTGGCCTTCAACAGTGATCGGCATTGGCGGCCCGGCTTTCAGGCCCTGGCTCAACGGCGAGCTCGGTGTCAGCGGAACCAGCAAGGTTTGCGCAGGCCCGGCCGGCAAATCGATGCGGCTGACCAGGGTCTTGCCGTCGTTACTCTGGATTTTCACGTAGAGCGTCACAGGCCAGTTCATCGCACTCTGGATACGCAGGCTCATGACGCCAGACTGCGACCAGTCCCAGGCGCCGCTTTGCGGAGTCAGGCGCAGGTTCGGTTGCGCCGCCGGGTTGAAGGTCACCCGGCGCAGCACTTCACCTTCGGCCGTTTGCTCCGCATTGGACTGCGGCAGGCTGGCGTCCTGAGTCGCCACCTGGACCACATCGGCGGGCCGGACAAAGTTGAACAGCGTCTGTTGTCCAGCCGGAGCCGCCAACAGTGGCGCAGCGAACATCAGGGCAAAAACAGCGGGTAACGAACGGCGAATCATATGAACCAGGTTCTCCCTAACGACCGGTGAACGGCCTGTGTGGAATCGGTGAAGGGGGATAGACAACGAAGTGGGCGATTTCGCCCACCGTGTCTCAAGATATTTCGCGGCGAAACGGCGGCAGCGCGTTGAGGATAGCTTTGCCGTAGCGTTGCGTGACCAGACGCCGGTCAAGCAAGGTGATGGTGCCGCGATCTTCTTCGGTACGCAGCAGGCGCCCGCAAGCCTGAACCAGCTTGAGCGAGGCGTCGGGCACCGAGATTTCCATGAACGGATTACCGCCCCGGGCTTCGATCCATTCAGCCAGCGCGGCTTCGACCGGATCGTCCGGGACCGAGAACGGGATCTTGGCGATCACCACGTGCTCACAGTAAGCACCCGGCAAGTCGACGCCCTCGGCGAAACTCGCCAGGCCGAACAGCACACTGGAGTCACCGCCATCAACCCGCGCCTTGTGCTTGTTCAGGGTTTCCTGCTTCGACAGGTTGCCTTGAATGAACACTTGCTTGCGCCAGTCGCGGTCCAGGCCGTCGAACACGTCCTGCATCTGTTTGCGTGAAGAGAACAGCACCAGTGTGCCGCGCGAGCCTTCGACCAGTTCCGGCAGGTCACGAATGATCGCCGCGGTGTGCGCGGCCGCGTCCCGTGGGTCGGCGCGCAGGTCCGGCACCCGCAGCACGCCGGCATCGGCATGATGGAACGGGCTCGGCACCACCGCCGTCACGGCCTTTTTCGGCAGGCCGGCGCGCATGCGGAAACGGTCGAAGGTGCCCAGTGCGGTCAAGGTGGCCGAGGTCACCAGTGCACCGTAAGCCACATTCCACAGGTTGCGTCGGAGCATTTCCGCCGCCAGGATCGGGCTGGCGTTGACCTCGATATCGAACAGCGAACCGCTTTCGGCCAGGGTCAGCCAGCGCGCCATCGGCGGGTTGTCTTCCGGGTCTTCGGCGGTGAACGCGGTCCACAGCTCCCAGTTGCCCTGGGAACGGGACAGCAGGCTGCCAAACAGCGGATACCACTCTTCCGCCTGATTGCTGGCGATGCCGATGTTGACCTCGCCATCCATGCCTTCCTTGAGCAGCTCGGTGAGCCGGGTAAAGACATCGGTCAGGCGGGCAAAGCCTTTCTTCAGCTCGACGCCCATCTCGCGCATATGCTCGGGAATCACCCCGCCAACGAAACGATGACGCGGCCGTTCACGGCCCTCGACGTCTTCGCCGGGCTTGAATTCGGCAACCTGTTCGCAGGCGGTGAACATGAACTGCTGCTGGGTCTTGATCTCTCGCGCCAGCTCCGGCACTTGTTCGATCAGCTTGCCCAGATCGCCCGGCAGCGGGTGCTGGGCCAGCAACTTGGTGAGGTTCTTGGCGGTCGTTTCCAGCCAGTCGGCGGTGGAACGCAAACGCGTGTAATGGGCGAAGTGGCCGATCGCCTTGTCCGGCAGGTGATGGCCTTCGTCGAACACGTAGATGGTGTCGCGCGGGTCGGGCAGGACGGCACCGCCGCCCAACGCCAGGTCGGCGAGGACCATGTCGTGGTTGGTGACGATCACGTCAACCTTGCCCATGCCTTCGCGGGCCTTGTAGAAGGCGCACTGACCGAAGTTGGGGCAATGACGGTTGGTGCACTGGCTATGATCGGTGGTCAGGCGCGCCCAGTCCGCATCTTCAAGGGCGGTGGACCAACTGTCGCGGTCACCGTCCCATTTATTGCCGGCAAGCTTTTCGATCATGCTGGTAAACAGCTTCTGACTGGCTTCATCGACCTCGATCTTGAAGCCTTCTTCTTCGAATAGCTGCGCGGTAGCGGTTTGCGCGTGGCCCTCCTGCAACAACATGTCGAGCTTGGACAGGCACATGTAGCGGCCACGACCCTTGGCCAGCGCAAAGCTGAAGTTCAGCCCGCTGTTGCGCATCAGGTCCGGCAGGTCCTTGTAGACGATCTGTTCCTGCAGGGCGACGGTTGCGGTAGCGATCACCAGGCGTTTGCCGGCGGCCTTGGCAGTCGGAATCGCCGCCAGGCTGTAGGCCACGGTTTTCCCGGTACCGGTGCCGGCTTCCACCGCGACAATCGCGGGGTCGCCACTGCGCCGGCCTTCGTCGTCGGTGTCGATGTCACCGAGGACCTTGGCAATTTCGGCGATCATCAGGCGCTGGCCGTAACGCGGCTTGAGGCTCTTGGCTTCGAGAAAACGCGAGTAGGCGCCCTGGATCGTGGTTTTGAGTTCAGTGCTGATCATGGATTGTCGGGCGCAAAAAACGCTGGATAAATTTTCAGTGGTTCGGTTCGGCGGCTATCATACCCCGCTAATTAATCCCGCGCAGAACGGAGTACCCCAATGACACCTTTCGCCCTCATTTATACCCTGCATGTACTGGCGGCCCTGATCTGGGTCGGCGGCATGTTTTTCGCCTGGATGGTCCTGCGCCCCGCCGCCATGAAGGCACTTGAAGGGCCTGCGCGATTGAAGCTGTGGGTAGAAGTGTTTCAACGTTTTTTTGTCTGGGTCTGGGTCGCCGTGGTGATCTTGCCGATCAGTGGTGTCGGGCTGATTCATCTGCGCTTCAGCGGTTTTGAAACCGCGCCGCGTTACGTGCAGATCATGATGGGGCTGTACCTGGTGATGACTGCGCTGTTTATCCGCATTCAGGCGCTGAATCTGCCGGAGTTGCGTAAAGCGGTGCTGGCCGAGGATTGGCCGACGGGTGCCGCGACGCTGGGCAAGATTCGGCGTCTGGTGGGGATCAATCTGTCGCTGGGATTGTTGCTGGTGGCGGTGGCTTCGGCTCGGCCGATGTTCTAAGGATTTCCCCTCGTAGCAKCTGGCGAAGCCAGCTGCTACGGGTCGGGTCGTGCGCCCCTTGCCAGTCGTTACAACCGCTGTACCGTCACGGCACCTGCCGCGCCGGCAGGACCTGGCTGACCTTGCGCACCTGCGCGACCGCTTTTGCCGCCGTCGGCACGGTAGACGAAACAACCCTTGGCCTTTCCACCTGCGCCTGGCTTGCCACCGGCACCGGCCACGCCGCCGGCGCCACCGTCGACCAGCACCTTGATCTGCCGGGCCGGGTAATCACGCGGCAATTCCACCCGGACCTGCGCGCCCGGCGCCCCGGCATGACCATCGCCACCATTATCGCCATCCGCCCCATGCCCGGCCTGGCCCCACGTGCAGCCCGGCTCCTGGCCGTTGCCGCCATCGAGCCCCACGTAACCCGGCGCACCGGCGCCGCCACGGGCATCCACCGACAACTCGGGCGCGTTCAGCGAGGCAATCCGCAGATTCAGGTTGCGCCCGGCGCGGGCGGCCTTGAGGTAGGTGCCCGGTGCGCCTCGCGAGGTGATCTGGCTGCCACTGGCAAGCTGCGCACGACTGATATTGAGTTGCAGAGGCTGTTCGCTGGGGACGATCGCAATCCGTGCCTCACGACCCAGACGCAACTCGCCGACGCTCAGTTCGGTCACGTTGGAGGGGATCAGCAGTGTGCCATTATCGGCGACTTCCAGGCGTTCCAGCTGCAAAGTGCTGGTGGTATTGGGCAAACGCAGCAGCGAGTTGGTCTCGACCGTGACCACTTGAGCCATCGCCATCGGGCTGATCAAGGCGGCGAGCAGGCAGAGCTTACGCATGGCGAACCTCCCCGGCGGCAGGGGCTGCAAGTGTTTGCACATGGAAAATACCGACAATCAGGATCTGCAAGCGATCACGCCACGGATGAGCCCGCTCTTTAAGGTTGCGGTTAAAGAGCACCAGCTCCACAACATGGGTCATCAGCAACAGGCAGCCAATCAGATTGATCATCAGATGAAACGGATTGATCAACGGGCTGATCAGATTGACCAGCACTACCAGCCAGAACAACAGGGTCAAACCCTTCCCCAAGCCCCAAAGCACCTTCATGTACGCCCCCCGCAGATCATTATTCTTTGCGCGCACAGTACCGACTTCCGCAACGGATAAGCCAGAGGCCAACGAAAATTCTTCTGAACGGGCGGTTTAGAGCGTCGCAACCGTCGACCAGCGGTCCATGACACGTTCGACTCCATGGCTTTTCGCCGCCTATTTACACCAGGCCTCGCCATTGTCGGCAAACCGCCTCTAGGCCCGCACGTTCGGGCAGGCTAGTCTTCGCACATCTGATAGAGGATCTTCGATGACCGCAGGTATTTCTTCGCGCACGCCCCAGCAAGCACTCGCTGCCTTGCTCGACCGTTATGCGCCACAACGTCTGTTGCTGATCGGCGCCAGCGACTTCCCCGCGCTCCAAGCGTTCAAGCTCGCGCACCCGGATGCCTGCGTCGCGCAAGTCGCGCCCGGCCCTCTGCCACCAGAGCTTGCCGCACAACGCTTCGACCTGGCGCTGGCACTCGACTGCCTTGAGCATCTGCCCAAACGCGATGGCCTGAACCTGCTCGGCGGGATACGCAATCTCAACGCCAGCCGCATCGCAGTGTTGGCGGACCTGAAAGCCTGCGGCTGGCAAGAAACCGACTTCTTTTCCCTGGCACTGCAGGCCAGCGAACGCTTCCAGCGTGACGAACAGGTCCTGACACTCTTTACCTACGATCTGCTTGACTACAAACAAGTGCCTGACTGGCTCAATTCACGGTTCTGGGCCAATCCGGAAAACTTCGGAAAATACTGGTGGTAACACAATGAGTACGTCCATTTGCCCGTGCGGCAGTGGCACCCTGCTGGATGCCTGCTGCGGCCACTACCACGCCGGCCACCCCGCACCGTGTGCCGAAGCCTTGATGCGTTCGCGCTACAGCGCCTATGTGCTGGGCCTGATCGACTATCTGGTGGCCACCACCCTGCCCGCCCAACAGGCAGGCCTGGATCGTCAGTCGATCAGCGAATGGAGCGCGCAAAGCACCTGGCTCGGCCTTGAGGTGGAAAGCTCCGAGGTCTTCGGCGGTCAGCCCGAACATGCATTCGTCACCTTCACCGCACGCTGGCACGACAGCACCGGCGAGCACAGCCACCGCGAACGCTCATCCTTTGTGCAAAACGCCGGGCGCTGGTACTTCATCGACCCGACCGTGCAGCTCAAGGCCGGGCGCAATGACGCATGCCCCTGCGCCAGCGGGCAGAAATTCAAGAAGTGTTGTGCGAGTTATTTCACCGTTTGAGGCGATCTTTTGGGGCTAGACTGGGGGTCAAGGAGAAATACCACCATGACCCATCAGCAACGCGCCTTACGAATTGTCACCCTGTTCATGTTCCTGAGCCTCGGTGGCTGCGCGTCCTGGTTCGCTGATGACAGCCTCGACCCGCAAGTCCATCTGCTCAAAGTCGAAGTGGTGCGCGCCAAACTCCTTGAGCAGAAATTCATGCTCTACTTTCGCGTCGACAACCCCAACGACTCCAGTCTTACGGTTCGCGGCCTGGAGTACCGGATTCATTTAAGCGAGTTCCTGCTGGCCGAAGGCGAGGCCAGCGAATGGTTCACCGTCGACCCGAAAAGCAGCAGCTATTTCCAGGTGCCGATCCGCACCAACCTCTGGCAACACCTGCGTGAGGTGGTAAAAATGCTGAAGAAACGCGACCAGCCGATCCCCTATCGCCTGGAAGGAACGCTTCAAACCGGAATATTCATCGGCAATGACGTGCACCTGGCCAATAATGGCGAGATAATTCCCGGCGATTTTATTCCGGAGTAACCTCGATGACCCAGCAACCCCATGTCCATGGCCCTGACTGCAACCACGATCATGACCATCACGACCACCATGATCACGACCATGGCCATGTTCACGGCCCGAACTGCGGCCACGCTCACCAGGAGCCGGTGCGCAACGCGTTGAAAGACGTTGGCCGCAACGACCCTTGCCCATGCGGCAATGGCAAGAAGTTCAAGAAGTGCCACGGCGCTTGATTTTCTAGCCGCACGCATCTCTTTGTTGGAGCGTGGCTTGCCCGCGACATTCGATAACGCGGTCTGCCTGATGTACCGAGGCGCCCCTTTCGCGGGCAAGCCACGCTCCCACAGGTTTTAATCAGCCATCAGAATCTCGGCAGTGCGAACCACCGTCGCATATTCCCCGTGCAGATTGCCCAGCGACATGGCGTGCACCTCCTGCGCCGAATGCTGGTTGCCGAAGAAATCGAGCTTGTCGAAGGTGTAGCAGGCGTCTTCCACGACCCAGGTTTCAAACCCCAAATTGCCCGCCGTACGCGCCGTCGACTCGACCGAGTTATGGGTCGCCACGCCGACAATGATCAGTTGCTCGATCCCCGCCTCACGCAAACCCGCTGCAAGCGTCGTCCCGCTGAACGCATCGGGGACCTGTTTCTGGATCACGCGCTCGCCCGAAAGCGGTTCGAACCGTTCCTGAAACTCGACACCCGACTGCTGCGGCCAGAACACCGATTCCGGCGAGCGGGACAAGTGCTGCACATGAATCACCGGCCGCGCCATGCGCCGCCATTCGCTCAACAACTCGGCCATCCGTTCCTCGGCGCCTGGATTGTTGCGCGGTCCCAGTTTGGGGTGGTGAATGCCTTTTTGTTGATCGATCAGGATCAACGCTGCGTTGGCGTGAAGTTCCATGGCGATTTTTCTCCTGGCGAACCATCGAAATCCCGACACTTGAGCACCACCTTTTCCAATAGGCAAGTCATGGAACGGTAACCCTGCGCGTCAAATTCTTTGTTTTATCGGACAAACCTTGAAATAAGATCGGCACCCGCTTGCGCGGCCTTCTCCTGCTCACTAACGTAGCGCCTTTATTGCGCCTCTACTCCCGCAGGAGCTTTGCCATGGCCTCGCCAGCCTTTACATCTTTTCTTCCCCGGTTCGGCGTTGCCGCAGCAGTGGCCAGTGTGCTCAGCCTCACCGGTTGCCAGACCTGGAATGCCCAGGACAGCCTGCCCCCCACCGCAGGCGTGCAGCCGCTCAAAGGATTGGCGCAGAACGTTTCAGTGCGGCGCAATGCCATGGGCGTGCCGCTGATCGAAAGCAGCACCTTCCACGACGCACTGTTCACCCTCGGCTACGTACACGCCAGTGATCGCATCACCCAGATGGTCACCCTGCGCCTGCTGGCCCAGGGCCGACTGTCGGAGATGTCCGGCGCAGAGATGCTCGACGCTGACCGCTACATGCGTGCAGTCAACCTGAAGAAAAGTGCCGACGAGCTCTACAAGGCCTCCTCCCCCCGCCTGCAACGCTTTTTCGAAGTCTATGCACGCGGGGTCAACGCCTACCTGTTCCGCTATCGCGACAAGTTGCCGTCGGACCTGGCCACCACTGGCTACAAACCTGAATACTGGAAGCCGGAAGATTCGGCGCTGATTTTCTGCCTGCTGAACTTCAGCCAGTCAGCCAACCTGCCGCAAGAAATCGCTTCGTTGGTGATGGCGCAAACCGTCTCCACAGACAAACTCGCGTGGCTGTCGCCGTCCTATCCAGACGAAAAGCTGCCGCTCGCCGAAGCTGAAAAGCTTAAAGGCGTGAAGCTCAACGGTACGATCCCGGGCCTGAGCGAACTCAGCAAAGCCGGCGACCAGTTGTCCACATTGAATCTGCTCGGCGCCACGGCGTCGAACAACTGGGCGATTGCCCCGCAGCGCAGTCGCAGTGGCAAGAGCCTGCTGGCCAGCGACAGCCAATTGCCGATTGGCGTGCCGTCGTTGTGGAACTACGTGCAGATCCGTTCGCCGAAGTACCAGGCGGCCGGGGTTTCCATTGCAGGCCTTCCGATGATCCTCGCCGGTTTCAACGGCAAAGTGGCATGGAGCATGACCGCGGTCATGGGCGATAACCAGGACCTGTTTCTTGAAAAGCTCAAGCGTCAAGGCAATGGCCTGAGCTACGAAGTCGCTGGCAAATGGCAACCGGTGACGGTTCGCAACGAAACCTACTTCGTCAAAGGCCAGCGGCCGATTCGCGAAGCCGTGTACGAAACCCGTCACGGCCCGTTGCTCAACAGCGCCCAAGGCACTGCACTGGGCAATGGTTTCGGTCTGGCGTTGCAGATGCCGAACTTTACCGACGACAAGAGCCTCGACGCCTTCTTCGACCTGTCCCGTGCACAGAGCGCAGAGAGAGCCTCGGACGCCAGCCGTGAAATCCGCGCTATCGCGCTGAACATGCTGTTCGCCGACGCCAGCCACATCGGCTGGCAAGTCACCGGGCGCTTCCCGAACCGCCGCGAAGGCGAAGGTGGGTTGCCATCGCCGGGCTGGGAAGGTCGTTACGACTGGGACGGTTACGCCGACCCGATGCTCCACCCTTATGACCAGGACCCGGCCCAAGGCTGGATCGGCACCGCCAACCAGCGGGTTATCCCTCATGGTTACGGCATGCAGCTGTCCAACTCCTGGGCCGCGCCCGAGCGTGGCGAGCGCATCGCCGAGCTGGCGGCAGCAGGCAAGCACGACATCCGCAGCATGATCGCGATGCAGTACGACCAGACCACGCTGTTCGCCGCAAAACTGAAAAAGATGTTTGAAGCCCCGGGCATGTCCCAGCCACTCAAACAGGCGATCGACGCACTGCCGGCTGCCGAAGCCGGCAAAGCGCGCGAAGCTTACAACCGCTTGATGGCGTTCGACGGCAAGCTCAGCCCGACTTCGGCCGACGCAGCGATCTATGAACTGTTCCTGCAAGAAAGCATGAAGCAGATCTTCCTCGACGAGCTCGGCCCAGAGTCCAGCCCGACGTGGAAAGCCTTCGTCGCCAACGGCAAATTGTCCTACTCGGCCCAGGCCGACCATTTGCTGGGTCGCGAAGACAGCCCGTTCTGGGACGACATCCGCACACCGCAAAAAGAAGACAAACCGACCATTCTCGCCCGCAGCCTGGCCGCGGCCATCACGGCCGGCGAGAGCCAGATGGGCAGCGATCACAAAGCCTGGCAGTGGGGCAAACTGCACCACTACGAATGGAAAAACAGCCGAGGCCAGACCGTGCGCGGCGCCATGTCGGCCGGAGGTGACCACACCACGCTGAATGCTGCCGCCTACACCTGGGGTCAGGATTTCAACGTGACGCTGGTGCCGGCGATGCGTTTCATTGTCGACTTCGGCCAGGCCGAACCGCTGATGGGCCAGAGCGGCACCGGCCAATCCGGCAACCCGGCCAGCCCGAACTATATCGACAGCATCGACCCGTGGCTCAAAGGCCAATACATGAGCTTGCCGATGCAACCGCAGAATTTTGACAAGGTGTATGGCAAAACACGGCTGACCTTGGTGCCGGGTAAGTAACACGAGGGTGATCTGTGACAAGGCAGCTTGCTTGCGCGCCACAGATCGCTCTACTTTGGTGCGGCAAATTGTTAACGCCCGTTTTCGGGCACGATTCCTCTCCAGACGTGTCTTGAATCATCTTTTAAAACGCTTGTTCGGGACTCTGGTTCGGAAATTGCTACTTTCATAAGGTCTTACGCTGTCCAGTAACAATAATTTCGCGCCACAAGCGCTCAAATTGGTTCTTAGGGATTTAATAATGAAAAAAGCATTGCTGACCCTTTCTGCACTGGCGTTGTGCATGGCCGCTGGTTCCGCACTGGCCAAGGAATACAAAGAACTGCGTTTTGGTGTTGACCCTTCCTACGCTCCGTTCGAGTCCAAAGCGGCCGACGGCAGCCTGGTGGGCTTCGACATCGATCTGGGCAACGCGATCTGCGCCGAGCTGAAGGTCAAGTGCAAATGGGTCGAAAGCGATTTCGACGGTATGATTCCGGGCCTCAAGGCCAATAAATTCGACGGCGTGATCTCGTCGATGACCGTCACCGAAGCCCGCGAAAAAGTCATCGACTTCTCCAGCGAGCTGTTCTCCGGCCCTACCGCACTGGTCTACAAGAAAGGCTCCGGCATTTCTGACGTAGCCTCGCTCAAGGGTAAAAAGGTCGGCTACGAGCAAGGCACCATCCAGGAAGCCTACGCCAAGGCCGTGCTGGACAAGGCTGGCGTGACCACTCAGGCCTACGCCAACCAGGACCAGGTCTACGCCGACCTGACTTCCGGTCGTCTGGACGCCTCGATCCAGGACATGCTGCAAGCCGAACTGGGCTTCTTGAAGTCGCCACAAGGCGCAGCTTATGAAGTCAGCAAGCCGGTCAACGATCCTTTGCTGCCAGCCAAAACAGCTGTCGGTATCTCGAAAGGTAACAAAGAGCTCAAAGCCCTTCTCGATAAAGGTATCAAAGCGTTACACGATGATGGCACCTACGCGACCATTCAAAAGAAACACTTTGGTGATCTGAATCTGTACAGCGGCAAGTAAGGCCCCGGCGCCCATCCTCGTGATGGGCGCTTTTTTCACGTTATCAGGTCGCAGATTTTATGTTTGAACAGCTGTTACAAAACCTCGGGCTTTCCGCCTTCAGCCTGCAGGGCTTTGGTCCGCTGCTGATGCAAGGCACCTGGATGACCATCAAATTATCGGTGTTGTCGCTGCTGGTGGCCGTGTTGCT
The DNA here is from genome assembly GCF_056397385.1 of Pseudomonas sp. 05N36. Lineage (NCBI taxonomy): Bacteria > Pseudomonadati > Pseudomonadota > Gammaproteobacteria > Pseudomonadales > Pseudomonadaceae > Pseudomonas > Pseudomonas sp. 05N36. The sequence goes on from NZ_JBFTNH010000016.1 coordinate 128,199, forward strand.
CGGCCTGCTCGGCGCCACTGCCAAACTCTCCAGCGTCAAACTGCTACGAGTTCCCGCCCAGGTCTACACCACCCTGATTCGCGGCGTGCCGGACCTCGTACTGATGCTGCTGATTTTCTACAGCCTGCAAACCTGGCTGACCTCCCTTACCGACCTGATGGAATGGGAGTACATCGAAATCAACCCGTTCAGCGCCGGGGTCATCACCCTGGGCTTCATCTATGGCGCGTATTTCACCGAGACCTTTCGCGGCGCGATCCTCGCCGTCCCACGGGGTCAGGTCGAAGCCGCCACAGCTTATGGCCTCAAGCGCGGTCAGCGGTTTCGCTTCGTGGTGTTCCCGCAGATGATGCGCTTCGCCCTGCCGGGCATTGGCAATAACTGGATGGTGATGCTCAAGGCCACCGCGCTGGTGTCGATCATCGGCCTGGCGGACCTGGTCAAGGCTGCTCAGGACGCCGGTAAAAGCTCCTATCAACTGTTTTACTTCCTGGTGCTGGCCGCCTTGATTTACCTGCTGATCACCAGCGCTTCGAACTTTGTCCTGCGCAGGCTTGAACGCCGTTATGCCGCCGGTGCCCGGGAGGCCGTACGATGATCGAACTTCTACAGGACTACTGGAGACCGTTCCTTTACACCGACGGTTACCACATCACTGGTCTGGCGATGACCATGTGGCTGCTCAGCGCCTCGATCTTCATCGGTTTCCTGGTGTCGATTCCGCTGTCGATTGCCCGGGTTTCCAGCAAGCTCTACGTGCGCTGGCCGGTTCAGTTCTACACCTACCTGTTTCGCGGTACGCCGCTGTATATCCAGTTGCTGATCTGCTACACCGGGATCTACAGCCTGGCCGCAGTCCGTGCGCAGCCAGTGCTCGATGCGTTCTTTCGCGATGCGATGAACTGCACCATCCTCGCCTTTGCCCTGAACACCTGCGCCTACACCACGGAGATTTTCGCCGGGGCGATTCGCAGCATGAACCACGGTGAAGTCGAAGCCGCCAAAGCCTATGGCCTGACGGGCTGGAAGTTGTACGCCTACGTGATCATGCCATCGGCCCTGCGCCGCTCGTTGCCGTACTACAGCAACGAAGTGATCCTGATGCTGCACTCGACCACTGTCGCCTTCACCGCCACCGTCCCGGACGTTCTGAAAGTGGCTCGCGACGCCAACTCGGCGACCTTTCTGACCTTCCAGTCGTTCGGCATTGCCGCGCTGATTTACCTGACCGTCACCTTTGCGCTGGTCGGCCTGTTCCGACTGGCCGAACGCCGATGGCTGGCGTTCCTCGGGCCGACTCACTAGGATTTTTTGCAAATGCGCCACCAGATCCATGACCTGCTTGCCCCACTGCCGGGCACTGCACGACAGATCCACAGCTTCCACTTCGGCCCGACCCAGGCCAAAGGCAAGATCTACATCCAGTCCTCGCTGCATGCCGACGAAATGCCCGGCATGCTGGTGGCCTGGCACCTCAAGCTGCGCCTGGCCGAGCTCGAAGCCGCCGGCCGTCTGCGCAGCGAGATCGTGCTGGTGCCCGTGGCCAACCCGATTGGCCTCGAACAAGTGCTGATGGACGTGCCACTGGGCCGCTACGAACTGGAAAGCGGACAGAACTTCAACCGCTGGTTCGTTGACCTCGGTGAAGAAGTCGGCAACGAGATCGAAGGGCAACTCAATGACGACCCGCAACACAACCTTGAGTTGATCCGTAGCAGCCTGCGCAATGCGCTGGCTCGGCAAACCGCCCGCACCCAACTGCAATCCCAGCGCCTGACCCTGCAAACACTGGCCTGCGATGCCGACATGGTGCTGGACCTGCATTGTGATTTCGAAGCCGTCGCGCACCTGTACACCACGCCCGAGGCCTGGCCGCAAGTCGAGCCACTGGCGCGCTACATCGGCGCCGAAGCCAGCCTGCTGGCCACCGACTCCGGCGGTCATTCGTTCGACGAATGTTTCACCCTGGTCTGGTGGCAAATGCAGGAGCGCTTCGGTGAGCACTTCGACATTCCGCTGGGCAGCTTCTCGGTGACCGTCGAATTGCGCGGTCAAGGCGACGTCAATCATCCGCTGGCCAGCCTCGACTGCCAGGCGCTGATCGACTACCTGATTCATTTCGGCGCAATCGAAGGTGAAGCCGCGCCCTTGCCCGAACTGCCCTACCCCGCCACGCCACTGGCCGCAGTAGAACCGGTTGCAACCCCGGTTGGCGGCTTGCTGGTGTACCACGTGCTGCCGGGCGAGTACCTGGAGGCCGGACAACTGATCGCCGAAATCATCGACCCGATCGGCGACCGTGTGACCCCGGTTCACTGCGCCAACGCCGGCTTGCTCTACGCCCGTTCGACCCGCCGAATGGCCACCGCAGGCATGGTGATCGCCCATGTTGCCGGGCTCGAAGCCTATCGCACCGGCTACCTACTTTCGCCTTGAGGATGCATGCCCCATGTACAAACTGACCATCGAAGGCCTGCATAAATGCTACGGCACTCATGAAGTGCTCAAAGGCGTTTCGCTCAAGGCCAAGACCGGTGACGTGATCAGCCTGATCGGCGCCAGCGGCTCGGGCAAAAGCACCTTTTTGCGCTGCATCAACTTTCTCGAACAACCCAACGACGGCGCCATGAGCCTGGACGGTCAAGCGATCCGCATGATCAAAGACCCCCATGGCATGCGGGTGGCCGATGAAGCCGAGCTGCAACGAATCCGTACCCGACTGGCAATGGTGTTCCAGCACTTCAACCTGTGGAGCCACATGACGGTGCTGGAAAACATCACCATGGCCCCGCGCCGGGTGCTGGGTGTCAGCAAGAAAGACGCCGAAGATCGCGCCCGGCGTTATCTGGACAAGGTCGGCCTCGCGGCACGTGTGGCGGATCAATACCCGGCATTCCTGTCCGGCGGCCAGCAACAGCGAGTGGCTATTGCCCGCGCATTGGCGATGGAGCCGGAAGTCATGCTGTTCGACGAACCGACCTCGGCACTGGACCCTGAACTGGTGGGTGAAGTGCTCAAGGTGATCCAGGGCCTGGCCGAAGAAGGCCGGACCATGATCATGGTGACCCATGAAATGAGCTTCGCCCGCAAAGTCTCGAATCAGGTGCTGTTCCTGCATCAGGGGCTGGTAGAGGAAGAAGGCGCGCCTGAAGACGTGCTCGGCAATCCGAAAAGCGAACGCCTGAAGCAGTTCCTCAGCGGCAACCTCAAATAGCCCCGGATTCTGTGGGATCAAACCAATCTCAGGCCATTGAATTACGATGCAGGAATTCAGGCAACCGGCGCGGGAGGCGGCTTATCCGGCAAGGTGGGTTCGCCAGGCTCGCCAGGTTCGGTCGGCTGCTCGTTCGGGGTATCGGGGTCGGGCTGACCAGGGATTCCGCCGGCCTGCGTGACAGGCGGATGCGCCAGCAAAGACCAGGCCAGCAGGCCCACTTGATTGGGCTCAAGCCTTGCCAGTTCGGCACTTATTCGCGGATCGATCTTCATGAAGCACTCCTGAGCGATGGTCCGATGCGCCTTGCGCGCATCGGAGCAGTACACCCCATAGAGTGTACGCCCGCTCAGGAATTCCAACGGTTTGTCAGACGGCTGACTCAGGTACGCGGCAGGGTCACGCCACGCTGGCCCTGGTACTTGCCGCCACGGTCCTTATAAGACACTTCACACTCTTCGTCGGACTCGAAAAACAGCATCTGCGCCACGCCTTCGTTGGCGTAGATCTTCGCCGGCAACGTGKTGGTGTTCGAGAACTCCAGGGTCACGTGACCTTCCCACTCCGGTTCCAGCGGCGTCACGTTGACGATGATGCCGCAACGCGCATAGGTGCTCTTGCCCAGGCAGATCGTCAGTACATTGCGCGGAATACGGAAGAACTCGACGGTACGCGCCAGCGCGAAAGAGTTCGGCGGGATGATGCAGACATCGCTTTTGACGTCGACGAAGCTCTTCTCATCGAAGTTTTTCGGATCGACAGTCGCCGAATTGATGTTGGTGAACACCTTGAATTCATCGGCGCAACGCACGTCATAGCCGTAGCTCGATACGCCGAAGGAAATCAGCCGATCGGCACCTTCGCCACGCATCTGGCGCTCTACGAAGGGCTCGATCATGCCGTGCTCTTGCGCCATGCGGCGAATCCACTTGTCCGATTTGATGCTCATGGCGGGTGTCCTGAATAGCGAGGTGGAAAAATTCTGTCCGGCATCTTACCGGGGCGCGCCGCCGGTTCAAAGTCCGGGGCACAATTCTCGCCGATCCCCCACGATTTCCGGGCCTTCGCGGCAATACGGCGCACCGTCAGTCATGAAAACAGAGAAACCTTCGCAAAGACCATTGGCACGTTCAGGAAAAAGGGTTAAGGTGGCGCCACTGTGCTGCTTGTGTCACTGAGAATCTCTACACGATATGTTGAATTTCGATCCAACCATCTACAAGAATTTTTCCTGCTCTTTGCACTCAGTCTCGGCCAGGGTTCTTCCTGAGTCGCAGTTATCTTTGTTCAAGGAGTTACACCATGTCTAATCGCCAAACCGGTACCGTTAAGTGGTTCAACGATGAAAAAGGCTTCGGCTTCATCACCCCACAATCCGGTGACGACCTGTTCGTTCACTTCAAAGCTATCCAATCCGACGGCTTCAAAAGCCTGAAAGAAGGCCAACAGGTTTCTTTCATCGCTACCCGCGGTCAGAAAGGCATGCAAGCTGAAGAAGTTCAAGTTATCTAACTTGTCCTGATTTAGTAAAAGGCCCCGCCCTCAAAAGCGGGGCTTTTTTGTGCCCGTCTGTTTTTACCGGGCCACACCCGATTTGGCGAGATTTTCATTCGCTCACGGACGACTTACTCTGGAAGCAGCCTCAACACCCTCATCAGGAAGCGGCAACGTGACTGACCCCAACCATGAAACCGAGACCCCGGCGCAAATGCGCCGAACCACGCTCTACCTGACCCTGGCCCAGGTTCCGGAAGGCAAAGTGGTGAGTTACGGTCAACTCGCCGAACTGGCAGGCCTGGGGCGGGCCGCCCGCTGGGTGGGGCGCACATTGAGTCAGTTGCCCGGCGACACCAAGCTGCCCTGGCATCGTGTATTGGCTGCCGGCGGTCGCCTCAGTTTGCCAGCGGGAAGTCCCTCAGGCGATGAACAGCGGGCACGACTGCGCACGGAAGGTGTCAGCATCCTGAACAATCGTGTTGATATTCAGCGTCATGGCTGGCGCCCGGTAGAGCACAGCGGTTAGAGTGCGCGCTTTGTTTTCGCAATTTTGAGGCAGACTCCAGCCCATGCCCCGTAAAACCTGGCGCGCCGCGCTCGCTGCTTATGCCAGCCCCTCGACGCTCGTACTGCTGCTACTGGGTTTCGCCGCTGGCCTACCCTACATGCTGGTGTTCTCAACGCTTTCCGTCTGGCTGCGTGAGGCCGGCGTGGCCCGTGAAACGATTGGTTATGCCAGCCTGATCGGGCTGGCGTATGCGTTTAAATGGGTGTGGTCGCCACTTCTCGACCAATGGCGCCTGCCATTCCTCGGCAAACTCGGCCGACGACGCTCGTGGCTGGTCCTGGCGCAAATACTGCTGGTCCTCGGCCTGATCGGCATGGGCTTCTGCGACCCGCAAAAACACCTGTCCTGGCTGATTGCGATTGCCGTTCTGGTCGCGTTCGCCTCCGCCACCCAGGACATTGCCGTCGATGCTTATCGCCTGGAAATCGTCGACGACACGCGCCAGGCTGCACTGGCTGCCAGCTATATGTCCGGCTATCGGGTCGCGGCCCTCCTGGCGACAGCCGGCGCACTGTTCATTGCCGAAGGCTTCGGTTCCACCGGGTTCAATTACAAACACTCGGCCTGGACCGGCACCTACGCGCTGTTCGGCCTACTGATGATCCCGGCGCTAATCACCAGCCTGCTCATGCGCGAGCCACCCGTGCCGCTGCGTACCCAACTGTCCGCCGGCCGCTACAGCTTCGTGCACCAACTGGCATCGGTATTCGTACTCATCGTTTTGCTGGTGTCCGTGCCCGCGATGTTTACCCAGCTCTACAACACTGACTTCGCCAGCGTCATCAGCGGCGCCATGAGCCCACTGGACCTGCTGCTGGAAGATCGGGCATTTCTACGAGCCCTGCTCTACATCATCCTGACCAGCCTGTGCCTCTCCACCATGGGCCGCCGCGGCCTGGCCCCGGTGCTGACGCCCGTCAACGACTTCGTTGTCCGCTACCGCTGGCAGGCCTTTCTGCTGCTGGGCCTGATCGCCACCTATCGAATGTCCGACACCGTCATGGGCGTGATGGCCAACGTGTTCTACATCGACCTGGGCTTCACCAAGGATCAGATCGCCGGCGTCAGCAAGATCTTCGGCCTGATCATGACCCTGATAGGCGCCGGCATGGGCGGCCTGCTGATCGTGCGTTTCGGCATCCTGCCGATTCTGTTCATCGGCGGGTTCGCATCAGCCGCTACCAACCTGTTGTTTGTGATGCTCGCCGACATGGGCGCCAACCTGGAGATGCTGATCGTCACCATCTCCCTCGACAACTTCAGCTCGGGCATGGCTACCTCGGCCTTCGTCGCCTACCTGTCGAGCCTGACCAACCTGAAGTTTTCCGCGACCCAGTACGCCCTGCTCAGCTCGATCATGCTCCTGCTGCCGCGCCTGATCGGCGGCTACTCCGGAGTCATGGTGGAGAAATACGGCTATCACAACTTCTTCATCATCACGACCCTGCTTGGCGTGCCGACCTTGCTGCTGATTGCCCTGCACTGGTTCCAGGAAAACCGCCGCGAAGGTCCGACACCAACACCCGAGCCTGCCCAGACCACCACCGCCGTCGAAGAGTCGTAGCGCCTTGAGTGCGGAGTTTTCTCCGCACTCAAGCCACACCGCCGGCCGCAATCCTGTACGCCAGCAAATCTCGCCCGTACAATGCTTCGTCATTTCTAGTCTTCAGCAACCGACAACGGCCTACCATGCGCACCAGTCAATTTTTGCTCGCCACACAGAAAGAAACGCCTTCCGATGCGGTCGTCGTCAGCCATCAGCTGATGCTGCGCGCCGGCATGATCCGCAAACTCGCCTCCGGCCTGTACACCTGGCTGCCGATGGGCTTGCGAGTGATGCGCAAGGTCGAAGCCGTCGTTCGTGAAGAAATGAACGCCGCCGGCTCTCTCGAAGTGTTGATGCCGAGCACTCAACCGGCTGAGCTGTGGCAGGAATCCGGTCGCTGGGAAGAGTACGGCCCTGAACTGCTGCGCTTCAAGGATCGTCACGGTCGCGATTTCTGCGCCGGCCCGACTCATGAAGAAGTGATCACCGACCTGATGCGCAACGAGTTGAGCAGCTACAAGCAGCTGCCGATCAACCTGTACCAGATCCAGACCAAATTCCGTGACGAAATCCGCCCACGCTTCGGCTTGATGCGCGGTCGCGAATTCATCATGAAGGACGCCTACTCCTTCCACGCTGACCAGGCATCGCTGCAAGTCACTTACGACCGCATGCACCAGGCCTACTGCAACGTGTTCACCCGCCTGGGCCTGAAGTTCCGCCCGGTTGAAGCCGACAACGGTTCCATCGGTGGCGCCGGCTCCCACGAGTTCCACGTACTGGCCGAGTCCGGCGAAGACGACATCGTCTTCAGCAACGGTTCCGACTACGCGGCGAACATCGAGAAAGCCGAAGCCGTGCCACGAGAAACCTCGCGCGCCGCACCGACCGAAGAACTGCGACTGGTCGACACCCCGAACGCCAAGACCATTGCGCAACTGGTCGAAGGCTTCAATCTGCCAATCGAAAAAACCATCAAGACCCTGGTGGTTCACGCAGAAGAGAAAGGCAAGCTGATTGCCCTGATCATCCGTGGCGACCACGAACTGAACGAAATCAAGGCCGCCAACCAGCCTGGCGTCGCCAGCCCGCTGGTCATGGCCTCCGAAGCCGAACTGCGTGACGCCATTGGCGCCGGCGCCGGCTCCCTTGGCCCGCTGAACCTGCCACTGCCAATCATCATCGACCGTTCCGTCGAACTGATGAGCGACTTCGGCATCGGCGCCAACATCGACGACAAGCACTACTTCGGCGTGAACTGGGAGCGCGATCTGCCAGTACCGACCGTTGCCGACCTGCGTAACGTCGTGTCCGGCGACCCTAGCCCAGACGGCAAAGGCACCCTGAAAATCAAGCGCGGCATTGAAGTCGGGCACATCTTCCAGCTGGGCAACAAGTACAGCAAAGCAATGAAGTGCGAAGTGCTCGGCGAGAACGGCAAGCCGGTCACCCTGGAAATGGGTTGCTATGGCATCGGCGTGTCCCGCGTGGTGGCTGCGGCCATCGAGCAGAACAATGACGAGAAAGGCATCATCTGGAGCGACGCCCTCGCGCCCTTCCAGATCGCCCTGGTGCCTCTGCGCTACGAAACCGAGCAGGTTCGCGAAGCGACCGACAAGCTGTACGCGGAACTGACCGCTGCCGGCTTCGAAGTACTGCTGGACGATCGCGACAAGAAAACCAGCCCGGGCATCAAGTTCGCGGACATGGAGCTGATCGGCATTCCTCACCGGATCGTGGTCAGTGACCGCGGCCTTGCCGAAGGCAACCTGGAATACAAGAGCCGTACCGAGGCCGAGCCGCAAGCGCTGCCGGTCGCTGACGTACTGTCGTTCCTTCAGGCTCGTATCCGCCGCTGACACCAGATAGAGAAGTCATGTTCAAGCGAAACACCTTAAGCCTCGGTGGTGCCGCCCTGTGCGGCACCCTGTTGCTCAGCGGCTGCGCCAATCAGATGTCACAACGCAGCGAGCACGAGGAACGCATCGAGCGAAAGCTGCTCGATCACAGCCTGCAGATCGATGTCGGCGAGCCTAAGGTGCTTGAGCTGCCGCAACGCCGGGTACGGATTCACGAGCAGAAGACCTTCGAAGTCACCGAGTACGATGTCACCCGGCGCTACGATCGCTACACGCCTTACCAACCCTGGCGCAAGGTCTACGAGATTCCGCTGGGCGCGGTGGCTTTGGTGGGCGGTGTCGGCGCGAACATTGCCAACGTGTTCGCCCTCGGCAACCTGCCGGACAGCATGACCAAGGACTGGATCAGCACAGGCATTGCCGGGCTCAACCCGTTCATGAACATACAGTCCCATGGTCGCGCACAACAGAACCTGGCCGGTATCGATGAAGTCCAGCGTGATAAGCGCATGGAATATTCGAGCCTGCCATGGAGCGAGCGCCCGGTAGAGGTCAAGGCCGGCACGCAGACCTTCGAGCTCACCACTGACCGCAACGGCGTGTTGCGCCTGAATCTGCTCGACAGCCCGTTCGCGGAGCAGGACCTCAATCGTATCGGCAAGCTGCAGATTACTGTTGAAGATGCCCAGGACGATGTGCACACCGACTCGTCCCTGACGATCAGCAGCACCTTGCGCAGCAAGTTACTGGAAGCTCATACGCTGATTTACGACGACCTCGAAGACGACGAAGTGAGCCAGTGGGTACACCGGGTCAAACGCCTGTCGGAGCTGGGTCTGGAAGAAGAAGCCAGCGAGCTGGAACAAAGCCTGATCGAACTGACCCGCAACGATCCCGAGCTGCAAAGCGAGTTTCTCAAGTCGCTGACCAAGGATGCAGGGCGTTTGGTGGCGGATCCAGGGCCGAATTAAAGCTTAAAAGCATCGCGGGTATCGTGACTACACGTCTTTTCCCCCTACACCCGTAGCAGCTGCCGAGCCTGCGAGGCTGCGTTCGAGGACGAAGTCCTCGCAAATTCTACATGCGCGGTTTACCTGAAAAAACGCGTTGTCGGACTTTACGACCGCTACGCCCGAGCGCGGACCGAGCGCGGACCGAGCCGAACGCAGCCTCGCAGGCTCGGCAGCTGCTACGGGTGTAGGAACAGATAGATGCGTAGATGCTTATGCCCGCGATGTGACCCTACCGATCAAACAGATCCAACTGCTCGAACCCGCCACGCAGATCCTGCAAGCGCACGCCAATCCCCAATAAACGCACGGGTTTTCCACCCCGATTGAACGCCTGAGTCAGCAACAACTGATAGCTGCCCAAGTCACGCCCTGCCCCGGCCTGCTCCAGCGTCGTCTGGGTAAAGTCATGGAACTTCACTTTGACGAACGGCTTGCCCGGTCGGTAGCTGCTATCGATCCGCGCCATACGCCCGTTCAGGGTTTCCAGCAGGTCCGGTAGCTTATCCAGGCAACTGACCAGATCCGGCAGGTCCACATCGTAGGTATTTTCGACACTCACCGACTGCCGACGGCTGTCGTTCTGCACCTGCCGATCATCGATCCCACGCGCCAGACTCCACAGGCGCTCGCCAAAGCTGCCAAATTCGCGCACCAGCGCCAACTTGTTCCAGTCACGCAACTGCAGGCAATCGGCAATACCGAGCTTCGCCAGCTTGTCGGCAGTGACTTTGCCGACGCCATGCAGCTTGCTCACCGGCAACTGCGAGACAAAGTCCTCGACCTGATCCGGCGTGATCACAAACAATCCGTTGGGCTTTTTCCAGTCACTGGCGATCTTCGCGAGAAACTTGTTCGGCGCTACTCCCGCCGAGACGGTGATATGCAGCTGATTGGAAACCCGGCGCCGAATGTCCTGGGCAATTCGCGTGGCACTGCCAGCAAAATGGGTACTTTCCGACACGTCGAGATACGCCTCATCCAGCGACAGCGGCTCGATCAGGTCGGTGTAATCACGAAAAATCGCCTGAATCTCTTTTGACGCCTCTCTATAGGCATCCATTCGCGGCTTGACGATGACCAGGTCCGGGCACAGCTTCAAGGCGTGCCGTGAGGACATGGCCGAGCGTACCCCGTAAGCCCGCGCCTCATAGTTGCACGTCGCGATAACCCCGCGATGATCCGCCGAGCCACCCACCGCCAGCGGCTTGCTCGCCAGAGTCGGGTCGTCACGCATCTCGATGGCGGCATAGAAGCAGTCACAATCGACGTGGATGATTTTGCGCTGCGTCATATAAGGCGGTGTTCAATGAAGGAAAAGGGACTGGGGCGAACCGGATCGCCAGTATCTCACTGACAACTGTATATAGCACCAGTGCTTTGATTCTTCTCTACTAGTGGTAGGAAACGCCTTCACTGGATTTATTTTCTCAATCGACCCTAACCTGCCAATAGAGCTGAAAGCCTTATACAGCAAGCCCTCAAGCCCTATTCGACCTCCCGACTGATACGCTAAGCGATTGAACAGGAACAGATTTTTCTGAATTAGCAATTGACAGCCCGGCGATCCTCTGTAGAATGCCGACACACAGACGCGGGATGGAGCAGTCTGGTAGCTCGTCGGGCTCATAACCCGAAGGTCGTCGGTTCAAATCCGGCTCCCGCAACCAAACATCAAAAAAGGCTACTCGAAAGAGTGGCCTTTTTTGTGCGCGCCTGTTTTTCATCCCCCCTCTCGTCGCCAGAGCCAGGAAAAAACCCTTTGCGCTTCTTATACTTAACCTGAGCGCAGCAATCGCTTGRAGCTAATTAACGTTAATTTGACCCAGCGGACTATTAACGGTTGACACTCAGGCGATCGCCTGTAGAATGCCGCCACACAGACGCGGGATGGAGCAGTCTGGTAGCTCGTCGGGCTCATAACCCGAAGGTCGTCGGTTCAAATCCGGCTCCCGCAACCAAACATCAAAAAAGGCTGCTCGAAAGAGCGGCCTTTTTTGTATCTGTAGAAAAGTCCTTTCGCAACAATGATCTGGCAATGTATGACGAACCTTTGGCGCTCTTCGGAGTCCACCAGATCAGGCTATGCTGAGTCGCAGGCAAGCCTCTCTACGATTGAATGTGCGTAATCCCCGATGCTCGGTGATACGCGTTAATATTTGTGATTATTTTTTTCTACAGGGATTGGTAACTTGGCTGGATACCCCCATCCTGTCGCGCACAATCCAAGAGGTGATTGATGCGCGCCAACTCGTCTGATTTACAAGACACCGTCACAGCGACACAACCAATCACGGCCACCCGTCTGCACTGGCTGGATCTGGTCAGCAAGTACCGTCAGCCCATTGGCCTGGCGGTCACGTTGCTATTGTTCGCTATCGCGTTGATCGCCTGTCGCCATCTATTAAGCGAGCTCGATCTCTACGCCCTGCACGACTCGATTCTGGAAGTGCCGAAGCCGGCCCTGCTCGGCGCATTGGCTGCAACCATTGCCGGCTTCATCATCTTGCTCGGCTATGAATGGTCGGCCACGCGTTACGCTGGCGTGAACTTGCCGCCGCGCACGATGATTCTGGGTGGTTTCACCGCATTCGCCATCGGTAACGCCATTGGCCTTTCGTTGCTGTCCGGCGGCTCGGTGCGTTACCGCCTGTATGCACGTCACGGGCTCGGGGCGGCGGAAGTCGCCCACATGACGTTGTTTGCCAGCCTGTCATTGGGCTGCGCCCTGCCGCCGCTCGCGGCCCTGGCGACACTCAGCAACCTGCCTGCCGCTTCCACCGCGCTGCACTTGTCACAGCCGTTGCTGGGCGCCATTGCGATTGCCGTGCTGCTGCTGTGCTCGGTATTGGCCATCGGCCTGTACCGCCGCCGCCTGCCAGAACAACCGTATACGGACAACCTGCTGGTTCGCATCGGACGACGCACACTACGCTTGCCGGGTCGTCGCCTGACCTTCCTGCAATTGGTGATTACCGCACTGGACGTGGCAGCCGCCGCGACCGTGCTGTATCTGCTGCTGCCGGAAGCGCCACCGTTCGGCGCCTTCCTGCTGGTCTATCTGCTGGCCCTGGCCGCTGGCGTGCTCAGCCACGTACCAGGCGGCGTCGGAGTATTCGAAGCGATTCTGCTGGCGGCCTTCGCCGACAAACTTGGCGCTGCGCCACTGGCCGCCGCCCTGCTGCTGTATCGCCTGATCTATGTGGTTCTGCCGCTTTTGGTCGCTTGCGTCCTGCTGCTGATCAATGAAGCACAACGCCTGTTCAACACCCGTCAATCGCTGCGCGCCGCCTCGGGCATGGCCGCACCGGTACTGGCGATCCTGGTGTTCCTGTCTGGCGTGGTGTTGCTGTTCTCCGGTGCGACACCGGAAATCGACACCCGTCTGGAACACATCGGGTTCCTGATCCCCCATCGCCTGGTCGATGCCTCGCACTTCGGTGCCAGCCTGATCGGTGTGCTCTGCCTGTTGCTGGCTCAAGGTCTGCGCCGCCGTCTCTCGGCCGCCTGGATGCTGACCACCATCTTGCTGATGATCGGTGCCGTGCTCTCGCTGCTCAAAGGGTTCGACTGGGAAGAAGCCTGCCTGATGATTCTGACCGCCAGCCTGCTGGCGATCTTCCGTCGCTCTTTCTACCGCCCAAGCCGCTTGACCGAAGTGCCGTTCTCGCCGCTGTACCTGGTGGCCAGCCTGTGCGTGCTGGGCGCCTCGATCTGGCTCCTGCTGTTCGCCTATCAGGATGTGCCGTACAGCCATCAATTGTGGTGGCAGTTCACCCTGGATTCCGATGCCCCGCGCGGCCTGCGCTCGCTGCTCGGCGCGGCCGTGTTGCTGGTGGTGGTGTCCCTGACCTGGCTGCTGCGCACCGCGCGCCCGGTGATTCATCAGCCCGACGCCGCCGAACTGGATAAGGCGCTGAAGATCCTGATGGCCTCGTCGCAACCGGACGGCGGCCTCGCCCTGACCGGTGACAAGGCGCTACTGTTTCACCCTAACGACGAAGCGTTCTTGATGTATGCGCGTCGTGGCCGCAGTCTGGTAGCCTTGTACGACCCGATCGGCCCGACCCAGCAACGCGCGGAAATGATCTGGCAGTTCCGTGACCTCTGCGACCTTCATCACGCCCGCCCGGTGTTCTATCAGGTACGCGCCGAAAACCTGCCGTACTACATGGACATCGGCCTGACCGCGATCAAGCTGGGCGAAGAAGCGCGGGTTGACCTGCATCGCTTTGATCTCGAGGCCAAGGGCAAAGAGATGAAGGACCTGCGTTACACCTGGAACCGTGGCACCCGCGATGGCCTGTCGCTGGAAATCTACGAACCGGGTCATGCGCCAATGGAAGAGCTCAAGGTTATTTCCGATGCCTGGCTGACCGGCAAGAACGTTCGCGAAAAAGGCTTCTCCCTCGGCCGTTTCAGCGACGATTACCTCAAGCACTTCCGGATTGCGATCATTCACTTTGAAGGTCGCCCGGTGGCATTCGCCAACCTGCTCGAGACGTATAGCCACGACCTGGCCAGCCTCGACCTGATGCGTGCCCACCCGGACGCGCCCAAGCTGACCATGGAGTTCATGATGGTCGGCCTGATTCAACATTATAAAAATCACGGATATGCACGTTTCAGTCTGGGCATGGTGCCGCTGTCGGGTCTGCAACCCCGTCGTGGCGCGCCACTGACCCAACGCCTCGGCTCGATGGTGTTTCGCCGTGGCGAGCAGCTCTATAACTTCCAGGGGCTGCGCCGCTTCAAGGACAAATTCCAGCCTGACTGGGAACCTCGTTACATGGCCGTGCCCGCCGGACTCGATCCGCTGGTGGCACTGGCCGATACCGCCGCCCTGATTGCGGGCGGCTTGACTGGATTGGTGAAACGCTGATGATTCAACGCTCCTGGCGGTATGTATTGGCCACTCTGGTGGTGCTGGCTGTGATCCTCGGTGGCGGTTACTGGTACTGGAACCGCCCGGCACCAGAGCCCACTCTCGAACTGCTGACGCCCGTTGATGGCCCGGCAATGACCCGTGTCATTCCCGGCACCACGCCGCGCGCCCAAGTGGTTGTCGCGGTGAACGAAGACCAGAAGCTCAGCGACAAGCAACTGATGACCCTAAGCCGTGGCGGTGCCGCGCAAATCGTTCAGGTGGTCCTGCCCACGGACTGCACCCAACAAGGCAATGCCCTGCAGGCAGCCTTCCAGCAGCTCAAGGGCCCTGCGACCCTGGTCAGCGGTATCGGCCCTGGCGCCATCCTGGCCTGGCGCTGGCTGGCCGAGCAGAAAGATGACAAGTCCCAGGCCGTTTCGGTAGACCTGGCACTGGAAAAACCCGGCTGCACCCACTCGCTGCCAAAAAGCGCAGCTCACGGTCACTGGCTGGTTGCATGGAACGATAACCCGGACGACACCAGCGCCGGCTTCGTGCGCGATCAACCCAATGCCGAAACCAGCATCAGCGACTACGACATCAACCTGCCGCAAGTCCTCAACAACGAACTGCGCAAGCTCCTCGTCGGTGCTGACAAGGGCAATGGCGGCCTGAACATCCCGGTGGTCGAAGTGCCTGCCGGCCAGGCCAAGGACACCGTCACCCTGTTCCTTTCCGGTGACGGCGGCTGGCGCGACCTGGACCGTGACGTGGCCGGTGAAATGGCGAAGATCGGCTACCCAGTGGTCGGCATCGACACCCTGCGCTACTACTGGCAGCACAAGAGCCCTGAGCAAAGCGCCATCGACCTTACCGAACTGATGCAGCACTACCGCCAGAAGTGGGGCACCAAACGCTTCATCCTGACGGGCTACTCGTTCGGTGCCGACGTCTTGCCGGCGATCTACAACCGCATGCCGGAAAGCGAACAGCAACGGGTCGACGCAATCATCCTGCTGGCCTTTGCCCGTACTGGCAGCTTCGAAATCCAGGTCGAAGGCTGGCTCGGCAATGCTGGCAAAGAGGCCGACACCGGCCCGGAAATGGCCAAGCTGCCCGCCGACAAGGTGCTGTGCATCTACGGCGCAGAAGAAATCGCCGAGAGTGGCTGCACCGACAAGACCGCTGTGGGTGAAGCCTTGAAGCTGCCGGGCGGCCACCACTTCGACGAGAACTACCCGGCCCTGGCCAAACGCCTGGTCAATGCGATCGAGAAGCGTCAGAACAAGGACAAGGTCGCAGAACAGTGACCTGAGCCGAGTTCAACAAAAAGCCCCCGTTGCCGCAAGGTAATGGGGGCTTTTTTCATGTCGCGCACCGCTCGACAGGACGGCACAGTTCACCTGTGGGAGCGAGCCTGCTCGCGATAGCATCACCTCGGATTGCCTGACACATCGAGGCGCCTGCATCGCGAGCAGGCTCGCTCCCACATGGGATATCCATTACCTTGGGGTTATGCATTCGCCCAAAGAAGCCGCGTTTACTTTCGTTTACTTAAGGTGTCGAAATATCGGATGACGCTCGCAGACCTTGTAGGCAAACTCCGAATCTTGCGCTTGGGCACTTTGATGCCTTGTTGCGCTTTTCTTCGACGGGATACTCTCCGGACGTCGCTGACCATTCAGTGATCGGGCTTGGAAACCCGTCGAACCGTAGCGCAACAGCACCCCATCATGACTGCAGAGGTTTTTACGACTGCAATCGTGTGTTATGGCGGCTGTGCGTGGGACGCCTTCGGGCGTGCCGGTTCCTAGGTTCCCGGTTTTCCAACCTGCGTACAGCCGTCACCCATTCGCTTGGAAACGAATGTGGCGGCTCCTTGAACCCAGGAGTAACACCATGACTAAAACAGATTCGTCCGCGACTTCAGAACTAAAAACCATCGGCTTCACGCCACTGATCTACTGCTCGGACCAGGCCTTATTCAACGTCCGTGCCGGCGTCCCCATCGTTGATGCATTGTCACAGGCCTCCGATCTGCTGTTCCTCGCCAGATCCTTTGCTCAGGATGCCGCCTTCGCAAAAGACACCGACCGCCACGCCTGGGCCGCGCATTATCTGACGGCAATGAGCAAGGCCGTGATTGATGATGTGGTAAAGGTCCTTACCCCGCGACCTGCCCGGACAAAGACCAAATCCGAAGACCCGCGGCCTGAAAGCAACTGAAGGGGGAGCGTGCAGAATTCGGAAAAAATCGTACGCTAAGGTTTTCTGACCTACCGTAGCTGTAGCGGTTTGCAATCGAAAACTGCCATGCTCGCAATCAATGGGCTTGGGGAGCAACGGAACAGAAAGTGCACTCAAGCTTGCTAATGCTAAATGACCTTGCATCCCCTTGTGTTCCCTTGTGTTCCCTTGCATTACGACCTTCATTACGCGATACTTTGCTCAACAACTAACCCTCATGACCGGCGTGGCTTGACCATCTGGTTGGAGGGGGAAAAAGCCGGCGCTAGCCGGTTTTTTCGTTTCTGGAGTACGATAAATGCAGGGAACGCCTGAGCTAGAGCCTCTGCGCACTCGCATCTACATCGACGGATACAACTTCTACTACGGCTGCTTACGTGGCACTCCCCACAAGTGGCTGGATCTGCTGCCCCTCTTTGAAAAACACATCCTGCCATCCGCGCTAGTCAAGGATGGCGATGGCCATATCCGGCAATCGACCCTGCTTACCTCCCCCTCGATCAAGTTCTTCACCGCAAAGATCATCGAGTCCGTTGCCCGAGCTCCCGACTCTGTATCGTCTCAGGCGCGCTATCACACCGCGTTGCGCAAGCTGCATGACGGTCGAATCGAGCTGATCGAAGGCTACTACGCTGTCAACAAAATGAAGGTGAAAATCGTCGACGCCGAGCATCCCGACAGGGCTCCCCGCGAATGCCAGGAAATCCAAGCCTGGAAGGTCGAGGAGAAACAAAGCGACGTGAACCTAGCCCTGCAGGCATACCACGACGCAATCACAGGGCAGATTGATCATGCGATCATCGTCACTAACGACACGGACATTGCGCCGGCACTGGAGATGATGAGAGCTCACACCAATGTGTTGATCGGCGTGGTTGTACCGACCACCGACCACACACGACCGCCAAACACCGACTTGGTGAAGCTGTCTCACTGGACTCGCCGGCATATCAACTCCAACGAGCTCGCAGCCTGCCAATTGCCCCGAGTCATCCAGGGCAAGCGTCCGACAACCAAACCTGAGTCCTGGTATGGGCAACCGGAACTGCTGCAGGAGATCCTGGAACGGGCGATCCCGGTACGAGGCAGCAAGGCGGCAGTGTTCAAATGGATGGAGCAGCCCAATCCTTATCTGGACGGCAAGCGACCGATTGAGCTCGCTGAGACTGTCGAGGGTGCGAATCGCGTACTGGAGTACGTTCGGAAATGGATTGCGCAATATGCACCTGCACCGGATGAGCAGAACGGAAGCTGATTACGACCGCTGTGCATGCGCGTCCAGTTGAAGTACGCCCCTGCCGGACGTCAGGCGGGCCACCGGCGCCGCATCAGAGTAGGGCCGCCTTCTGCATTTCCTGACGCCTCGGCGTCAACCTCTATGGCCTCAACCTGACAGGCCGCACGCTTGGCGTACGATTTTGTCCGTTTCCTCTATCGTTCCCTAAAGGCACAGAAACGAAAAAGCCCCCGTTACCAAACTGGCAACGGGGGCTTTTTGTGAGGCTTACATTTCTACCTGTGTACCCAGCTCAATCACCCGGTTCACCGGCAACTTGAAGAACCGCAGGTTGCCGTTGGCGTTTTTCAGCATGAAGGCGAACAACACTTCGCGCCAGCGGGCCATACCGACGAGCTTGGAGGTGATGACCGTTTCCCGACTGAGGAAGTACGTCGTACGCATCGGGCTGAAGTCCAGCTCATCGAGATGGCACAGCTTCAGCGCTTGCGGTACATCCGGTTCATCCGTAAAGCCGAAGTGCAGGATCACCCGGTAGAAGCCCTCACCGTAGGAGTCGACCTCAAACCGTCGCTGTGTCGGCACCCGCGGGATGTCCTCGTAAACCACCGTCAGCAACACCACCTGCTCATGCAGCACCTGGTTGTGCAGCAAGTTGTGCAACAACGCATGGGGCACCGCATCCGGCCGCGCGGTCAGGAACACCGCCGTACCCTGGACCCGGTGAGGTGGCTGCACGCGAATACTGCTGATGAAAATTGGTAATGGCAGACCGCCCTCATCCAGCCGATCCACCAGCAGCTCTTTACCGCGCTTCCAGGTGGTCATGAGGATAAACAGCACAATCCCCGCCAATACCGGGAAGGCACCGCCCTGCACGATTTTAGGCACGTTGGCAGCGAAGTACAGCCCGTCCACCAGCAGGAAACCGACCAGGATCGGCACTGTCAGGACAGGTGACCATTTCCACAACAACAGCATGACCGACGCCACCAGAATACTGGTGATCAACATGGTCCCGGTGACCGCTACACCGTAAGCCGAGGCCAGGGCGTTGGACGACCCGAAGCCCAGCACCAGCAAGATAACGCCGACCATCAGCGTCCAGTTCACCGCACCGATGTAGATCTGGCCTTGCTCGGCACTTGAGGTGTGCTGAATGTACATGCGCGGGATGTAACCGAGCTGAATCGCCTGACGGGTCAGGGAGAACGCACCGGAAATCACCGCCTGGGAAGCGATCACCGTTGCCAGCGTCGACAACACGACCAATGGAATCAACGCCCAGCCCGGTGCCAGCAGATAGAACGGGTTACGCGCGGCGTCCGGGTTCTCCAGCAGCAACGCGCCCTGGCCAAAGTAGTTGAGCACCAGCGCCGGCAGCACCAACGCGAACCAGGCACGGGCAATCGGTTTGCGGCCGAAGTGGCCCATGTCCGCATACAACGCTTCAGCGCCGGTCAACGACAACACCACCGCGCCAAGAATCGCGATACCTATGCCAGGATGAACCTCGAAAAAGCGTACACCCCAGACCGGATTCAGCGCTTGCAGCACTTCCGGATAACGGGAAATGCCAAGCGCTCCCATGACACCCAGCACCACGAACCACAACACCATCACCGGACCGAACAACTTGCCGATGCGGTCAGTGCCGTGTTTCTGGATCAGGAACAACCCCACCAGCACGATCAGCGACAACGGCACGACCCAGCGTTCGAGGCCCTCGAATGCCAGCTCCAGACCTTCCACCGCCGACAATACGGAAATCGCCGGGGTGATCATGCTGTCGCCATAGAACAACGCAGCGCCGATCAGACCGAGGATCACCAGCACCGATTGCAGCCGTGGATACGATGCCGAGGCTCGCCGCGCCAACGCGGTCAGGGCCATGATCCCGCCTTCGCCCTGGTTGTCGGCGCGCAGAATGAACAACACGTACTTGATCGAGACGACCCAGATCAGCGACCAGAAAATCAGCGCCAGAATCCCGAATACTCCGTCATGGTTGGCTTGCACCCCATAGCCACCGGTAAACACCTCTTTGAGGGTATAGAGCGGGCTGGTACCGATATCGCCATAAACCACCCCGACCGCCGCCACCAACATTCCCAAGGGCTTTGCTGCCCCGGAATGCGCTGAGCCTACTGCCTGACTACTTGCCTGACCCATCAACCACTCCTGCCACCAAGACCGGGGCTTCATGTAAAAAGCACGACACGAACAAGCGCCTGAGCTTTGCCAATCTGCGCAGACTGCCGTGCAGCATGCGCTGTTTTACTTATTGATACAGGCGATTTATTGACTGAAAAAATACGCCTGGGTGTAACGGCGCGAAGCATAGCGCAGCACTCGTCGTATTTCCCTCCATAAAGCTGGTCAAGTACGCTGACCACCGCTAGAA
The DNA here is from genome assembly GCF_056397385.1 of Pseudomonas sp. 05N36. NCBI lineage: Bacteria > Pseudomonadati > Pseudomonadota > Gammaproteobacteria > Pseudomonadales > Pseudomonadaceae > Pseudomonas > Pseudomonas sp. 05N36. The sequence continues at coordinate 148,648 of NZ_JBFTNH010000016.1, forward strand.
TTGCGCACTTTTTGATCAGAGGCGCGTCAAGCGCCCGTCTGTCGCCTTGCCGTTGTCGGCTGGAGGCGTCACAAAACACCGAGGTTAGACATGTCCACCACAACGCCGGCCAACCCTAAAGTTGGTTTCGTATCCCTGGGTTGCCCGAAAGCACTGGTCGACTCCGAGCGCATCCTCACCCAACTGCGCATGGAAGGCTATGATGTCGTGTCCACCTATCAGGACGCCGATGTCGTGGTGGTCAACACCTGCGGCTTCATCGACTCGGCCAAGGCCGAATCCCTTGAAGTGATCGGCGAAGCCATCAAGGAAAACGGCAAGGTCATCGTCACCGGCTGCATGGGCGTCGAAGAAGGCAACATCCGCAACGTACACCCAAGTGTGCTGGCCGTCACCGGTCCGCAGCAGTACGAGCAAGTGGTCAACGCCGTGCACGACGTCGTGCCACCGCGCCAGGATCACAACCCGCTGATCGACCTGGTACCGCCGCAAGGCATCAAGCTGACGCCGCGCCACTACGCCTACCTGAAGATTTCCGAAGGCTGCAACCACAGCTGCAGCTTCTGCATCATCCCGTCGATGCGCGGCAAACTGGTCAGCCGTCCGGTGGGCGATGTGCTCGACGAAGCCCAGCGCCTGGTCAAATCCGGCGTCAAAGAGCTGCTGGTGATTTCCCAGGACACCAGCGCCTACGGCGTTGACGTCAAGTACCGCACCGGTTTCTGGAACGGCGCGCCGGTGAAAACCCGCATGACCGAACTCTGCGAAGCGCTCAGCACCCTCGGCGTCTGGGTTCGCCTGCACTACGTTTACCCGTACCCGCACGTCGACGAGCTGATCCCGCTGATGGCCGCCGGGAAAATCCTGCCGTACCTGGACATCCCGTTCCAGCACGCCAGCCCGAAAGTGCTCAAGGCGATGAAACGTCCGGCGTTCGAAGACAAGACCCTGGCGCGCATCAAGAACTGGCGCGAGATCTGTCCAGACCTGATCATCCGTTCGACCTTCATCGTCGGCTTCCCCGGCGAAACCGAAGAAGACTTCCAGTACCTGCTGAACTGGCTGACCGAAGCCCAGCTCGACCGTGTCGGCTGCTTCCAGTACTCGCCGGTTGAAGGCGCTCCGGCCAACGATCTGGATCTGGAGATCGTTCCGGATGAGGTCAAGCAAGACCGCTGGGATCGCTTCATGGCGCACCAGCAGGCCATCAGCTCGGCGCGCCTGCAAATGCGCATCGGCCGTGAAATCGAAGTGCTGGTCGATGAAGTCGACGAGCAAGGCGCGGTCGGCCGTTGCTTCTTCGATGCCCCGGAAATCGACGGCAACGTCTTCATCGACAACGGCAGCAACCTCAAGCCGGGCGACAAGGTCTGGTGCAAAGTGACCGACGCCGACGAATACGACCTGTGGGCTGAACAGATCTAAACGCAAAAAATATGAAAAGCCCCGCTCTCTTCACGAGATGCGGGGTTTTTTTACGTCTATCGTATTGTTCAGCAAGAGGATTCAACCTCACTCACGGCACAAGGGGCAGGCGGGTATGCGCCATCATTCGGTCATCCACACACCGAAACACAGCGACTATGAAGAACTGACCCGGGTCTGGGAGGCGTCGGTCCGCGCCACACATGATTTTCTACCGGACAGTTACATCGAGCTGCTGAAGAACCTGGTGCTTACCCGCTATCTGGATGCCGTCATGCTGATCTGCACCCGCGACCGGCACCAGCACATCACCGGGTTTGCCGGCGTTGCGGCAGGCAAGATCGAAATGCTCTTTATCGCCCCCGAACACCGTGGCGAGGGCCTGGGCAAACAACTGCTGAACTACGCCATGGAACACCTCAACGCCGATCAACTGGACGTCAACGAACAAAACCCGCAAGCCTTGGGGTTCTATTTCAAACAGGGTTTCGAAGTCATCGGACGCTCTGAGGTCGATGGCATGGGCCAGCCATATCCGCTGCTGCACATGCGCCTGCGCCTGCGCCAAGGGCAACAACTCACACGCAATGGCTGACACAAAACAACTGTGGGAGCGGGCTTGCTCGCGAGGGGGCCATCAGTCTCAACATCAATGTTGACTGATAAACCGCTTTCGCGAGCAAGCCCGCTCCCACATAAAAGCCACATGGCGCAAATGGACCCGCGATTAACCGGCGCGAGGCAGGTACAATGCCTCCCCCCTTTTGTAACGGCCCCTGACATGACTGACCCGATTCGTCTCTCCAAACGCCTCATCGAGCTCGTCGGCTGCTCCCGTCGGGAGGCTGAGCTGTTCATTGAGGGCGGCTGGGTCACCGTGGACGGCGAAGTCATCGATGAGCCGCAGTTCAAGGTCGACACCCAGAAAGTCGAACTCGACCCCGAAGCCAAGGCCACTGCGCCGGAGCCCGTGACCATCCTGCTGCACGCGCCAGCGGGCATGGATGCCGAGACCGCCCTGCAACTGATCGGCCCCGAGACCCTGAGCGAAGAACACCGCTTCAGCAAACGTCCGCTCAAGGGCCACTTCCTGCGCCTGACCGCCAGCGCCGACCTGCAGGCCAACGCCAGCGGGCTGCTGGTGTTCACCCAGGACTGGAAGATCCTGCGCAAACTCACCGCCGATGCCAGCAAGATCGAGCAAGAGTATGTGGTCGAGGTCGAAGGTGACATGGTCGCTCACGGGCTCAACCGCCTGACCCACGGCCTGTCGTACAAAGGCAAGGAACTGCCAGCGGTCAAAGCCAGTTGGCAGAACGAAAATCGCCTGCGCTTCGCGATGAAAAACCCGCAACCGGGGATCATCGCCCAGCTCTGCCAGGCTGTCGGCCTCAAGGTCGTCGCCATCCGCCGCATCCGTATCGGCGGTGTTTCCATCGGCAAAGTGCCGGTGGGCCAATGGCGCTATCTGTCTGCCAAAGAGAAATTCTAAGGCGGCCACACATTTCGGCGTTGCTGTTAACGGCAACGCCCACAGCTGAATGATCAGGACTGCACACATGATTCATAACGACGTACTGCGCAGCGTGCGCTACATGCTCGACATCAGTGACAAAAAAGTCATCGAGATCATCAAGCTCGGCGGCATGGATGTCACCCTGCCCGACCTGGTGACCTACCTCGACAAGAAAGAAGAAGACGAAGAAGGCTTCGTACGCTGCCCGGACGAGGTCATGGCGCACTTCCTCGATGGCCTGGTGTTCTTCAAGCGTGGCAAGGACGAAAGCCGTCCGCCACAGCCGATCGAGCTGCCAGTCACCAACAACATCATCCTGAAGAAGCTGCGCGTGGCCTTCGAACTGAAAGAAGACGACATGCACGCCATCCTCAAGGCCGCCGAATTCCCGGTCTCCAAGCCTGAGCTGAGCGCACTGTTTCGCAAGTTCGGCCACACCAACTATCGCCCTTGCGGCGACCAGTTGCTGCGCAACTTCCTCAAGGGCCTGACCCTGCGCGTTCGCGGCTGATCATGAGCTACAGCGTTTCCCCGATCGGCTTCGTGCGCTCCTGCTTCAAGGAGAAGTTCGCGATTCCGCGTCAGCCGCAGCTGGCCCCGGCCGCACGCGGCATTCTGGAATTGGTGGCGCCGTTCGATCAGGGCGATGCGGTGCAAGGCCTGGAGCAGGTCAGCCATGTCTGGCTGCTGTTCCTGTTTCATCAGGCACTGGAAGACAAGCCGCGACTCAAAGTCCGCCCACCGCGTTTGGGCGGCAACAAGTCCATGGGTGTGTTCGCCACGCGCGCGACCCATCGACCCAATGGCATTGGTCAATCGGTGGTCAAGCTGGACAAGGTTGAAGCCAATCGCCTGTGGATCTCCGGCATCGACCTGCTGGACGGTACGCCGATTCTCGACATCAAACCCTACGTGCCCTACGCCGATATCATCCCGGGTGCGTCCAACGAGATCGCCAGCGCCGCGCCGCAGCTGATTCCGGTGCAGTGGGCGGATACCGCCTTGCAACAGGCGCATACGCACGCTCAGCGCCTTGAAGAGCCCTTGGTCGAGCTGATCGAGCAATGCCTGGCGCAAGACCCACGCCCGGCCTACCAGACGCCTGCACCCGAACGCGAATACGGCGCCCAGTTCTGGGACCTGGACGTACGCTGGCATTACCCGCAAGCCGGGCTGATCCGCGTCCTCGAAGTCATCCCCGCGAAAACCTGAACCCCCGAAACGCAAAAGCCCGCGCTGCCTTCTTCAGGCAACGCGGGCTTTTGCTTTATGTGGGAGCAGCCGGGCGGCGTTCCGTCTGCTCGCGATAGCGGTTTGACATTCAGCACCTGTATTGGCTGTCAGTCCGTCATCGCGAGCAGGCTCGCTCCCACATTTTCATTGCTGCTTACTTCTCGACGAACGCACGCTCGATCAGGTAGTCACCCGGTTCACGCATACGCGGCGAAACTTTCAGGCCGAAGCTGTTCAGCACTTCGCTGGTTTCGTCGAGCATGCTCGGGCTGCCGCAGAGCATGGCGCGGTCGTCTTCAGGATTGATCGGCGGCAGGCCGATGTCGCTGAACAGCTTGCCGCTGCGCATCAGGTCGGTCAGACGACCTTCGTTTTCAAACGGCTCGCGGGTCACGGTCGGGTAGTAGATCAACTTGTCACGCAGGGCCTCGCCGAAGAACTCGTTCTGCGGCAGGTGCTCGGTGATGAACTCGCGGTAAGCGACTTCGTTGACGTAGCGTACGCCGTGGCACAGGATCACTTTTTCGAAACGCTCGTAGGTTTCCGGATCCTGGATGACGCTCATGAACGGCGCCAGACCGGTGCCGGTGCTGAGCAGGTACAGATGCTTGCCAGGCTTCAAATCGTCCAGCACCAGGGTGCCGGTCGGTTTTTTGCTGATGATGATCTCGTCGCCTTCCTTCAGATGTTGCAACTGGGAAGTCAGCGGACCATCGGGAACCTTGATGCTGAAGAACTCGAGATGCTCTTCCCAGTTCGGGCTGGCAATCGAGTAAGCGCGCATAAGCGGGCGGCCGTTGGGCTGTTGCAGGCCGATCATCACGAACTGGCCGTTCTCGAAGCGCAGGCCCGGATCGCGGGTGCACTTGAAGCTGAACAGAGTGTCGTTCCAGTGGTGAACACTGAGGACACGCTCGTGGTTCATGTTGCTCATGTACGTGGGACTCCTGGAGATTTTGTCTGCGCATGCTCTGCGCCAAGAGAGCGCTGCGCAATTGCATCGCATTCTAATGGCAGCGACAATATCTGTTAACTGGATTATTAAGATAAGGGTTATCGGTTATATAGATATGCGATTTACTCTACGTCAACTTCAAGTCTTCGTCGCCGTCGCTCAGCAAGAGAGTGTGTCTCGTGCTGCCGGCCTGCTCAACCTTTCGCAGTCGGCGGCCAGCACCTCGATCACCGAACTCGAGCGTCAGTCCAGCTGCCAATTGTTCGACCGCGCCGGCAAGCGGCTGAGCCTCAACGCCATGGGCAAACAATTGTTGCCGCAGGCGGTGGCCTTGCTCGACCAGGCCAAGGAAATCGAAGACCTGCTCAACGGCAAGTCCGGTTTCGGCTCACTGGCGGTCGGCGCCACGCTCACCATCGGCAACTACCTGGCGACGTTGCTGATTGGCAGCTTCATGCAGCGTCATCCGGAAAGCCAGGTGAAGCTGCACGTGCAGAACACTGCCAACATCGTGCAACAAGTCGCCCACTATGAAATTGATCTGGGTCTAATCGAAGGCGACTGCAGCCACCCGGACATCGAGGTACAAAGCTGGGTCGAGGATGAGCTGGTGGTGTTTTGCGCCCCGCAACATCCGCTGGCCGCCCGTGGCCAGGCCAGCATGGAGGAGCTGACGCACGAGGCGTGGATCCTTCGCGAGCAGGGCTCCGGCACGCGCCTGACCTTTGACCAGGCCATGCGTCATCACCGAAGCGCCTTGAATATCCGGCTTGAGCTGGAACACACCGAAGCGATCAAGCGCGCGGTGGAGTCTGGCTTGGGGATTGGCTGTATTTCGCGGTTGGCGCTACGCGATGCATTCCGCCGCGGCAGCCTGGTGGCGGTTGAAACACCGGACCTGGATCTGGCGCGGCAGTTTTATTTCATCTGGCACAAACAGAAATATCAGACGTCGGCCATGCGCGAGTTTCTCGACCTGTGCCGCGCTTTCACCGCCGGGGTTCAGCGCAGCGACGAGATCGTTCTGCCGACGATTGCTTAAAGCAGAATGACCGCCCACACCATCACGATCATGCTCAGGGCCATCAACTGAGCAGCGCTGCCCATGTCCTTGGCATTTTTCGACAACGGGTGCCGATCGAGGGAAATCCGGTCGATGGCCGCTTCCACGGCCGAATTGAGCAACTCGACGATCAGCGCCAGCATGCAGACGGCAATCAGCAAGGCACGCTCGACGTGGCTGACGTTCAGCACAAACGCCAGCGGAATCAGGATGACATTGAGCAGCACCAGTTGACGGAAAGCGGCTTCGCCGGTGAAGGCTGCACGCAGGCCGTCGAGAGAATAACCACCTGCATTGAGAATGCGCTTGAGACCGGTTTGACCTTTGAAAGGCGACATAAAGTAGGCAACTGAACCAGATGAAGTAGAAAAGCTAGATCAACAGAAGTTAAAAAAGCGTGAATGAAAGCGCCGTTAGTGGCTCGAAATAGACTCAAGTTGTTGCAACAACAACGCCGCCTGAGTCCGGGTACGCACACCCAGCTTGCGGAAGATTGCCGTCACGTGCGCCTTGATCGTCGCCTCCGACACACTCAACTCGTAGGCAATCTGCTTGTTCAGCAGACCTTCGCAGACCATGGTCAATACACGGAACTGCTGTGGCGTCAGACTGGCCAAGCCTTCGCTGGCAGCCTTGGCCTCGTCCGAAACGCTGACCGCTTCAAATGCCTGCGGCGGCCAGAAGACATCGCCATCCAGCACAGAGCGCACGGCTTGCTGAATCACTTCCAGTGAACTGGATTTGGGAATGAAACCGCTGGCCCCGAACTCACGGGAACGCACCATGATTGTGGCTTCTTCCTGAGCCGACACCATCACCACCGGGATCTGCGGGTATTGACCGCGCAACAGCACCAGCCCGGAGAACCCGTATGCGCCCGGCATGTTCAGATCCAGCAGCACCAGATCCCAGTCAGCCTTTTCGGTCAGACGGGCTTCCAGCTCGGCAATGCTCGCCACTTCCACCAGACGAACCTCGGGACCAAGGCCCAGGGTCACGGCCTGGCGCAGCGCGCTGCGAAAGAGAGGATGGTCATCGGCAATCAGGATTTCGTATGTGGCCATTTTTCAAATGATCCTGTTTTTTATGGCAGACCCGATGCATTCAGGCCTCGCCAAGGCAACTCGAGGTACCACCAGACAGCAGCACCAACAGGGCACGTTCAACGCCAAGACCCCATAAAACCGGCGTTTCAATCTTCGGCCGCGCCCTAATCGGCGCCAAGGATGCCCAGCGAAGCCTGGGTGGTCAAGCCGCAAACCCGCGGTTACCTGTCAGTATGGGCGACTCTCAGGACATGACCGGCGCGGTGTGTTCAACGAAAGGCAGCAATTCTGTATGGGCCGGGGTCGAGACATTCATTTCCAGCTGATGCTTGGCATCGAGGTAATGCTGGCTGAACACATCGAAATAGGCATCCAGTGCCGATGCAGCGTCTACATCCCCCGCCAGATCCAGGCACAACGCGGCCACTTCCGCGGTGCACAGGTGTTCGCTGCGGGTAGACCTTCGCAGGCGGTACCGCGAGAGTTTTTCGGGGAGCAGGCTCAGAATCGGAAACCCGTCGAAATAAGGGCTTTTCCGAAAAATCTTCCTCGCCTCGGTCCAGGTTGCATCCAGCAGGATGAACAGCGGGCGCTTCTCGCTGGCAGCCTCGACGGTATGAGTCACGCGTTCGGGAGCAACGTATTCGCCGGGAAAGACCAGATAAGGCTGCCATTGCGGGTCGGACAAAAGCTTGATCAATTGCGGGTCGATCTCGGTACGCGACCAGATAAAGGCAAAGTTATCCCTGACCACGTCTGCGATCAGCCAGCCGGTATTGCTCGGTTTGAACACTTCCTTCCTGGTCATGATCAGGCAAACACCGGCCCGAGATTCGACCTGGGGACGCCAGTTACACAGGCAGTGGCTCTCGATCACCCGGCACGTATGGCAACGGGGTGCCCGTGAACCGCGGGCCAGGAAAGGCTTGGTACTCTCCTCTTCTCGCTCATCGCGCAGACGGGCTACGGCGTTCGTGGCAAAACGTGGGGCTGCATCGCTCATCGCAGGCAGCATCCGCAGGGAAGGGATATCGACACAAAAAACACTCGGCAAGGCAGGAAGTCGCGGCAGTTTACCAGAGCCGCTCGCCCAAACCTGTACCGCCTACCCCCCGCTCGCCTATAATCCGCCGCCACTGAACGCACCGCCATGTGGCTGGTCGAAGCACCAGTCACTGAACCAGGAGAGTTTCATGCTGCGCCTTATCGTCCCCACCGCTGCCCTTCTGCTGGCCCTGCCCTTCAGCGCTCAAGCAGCCTCCCTGAATGACTTGAATCTGGGCAAGATGCTGGAAAAGGTTGCTGCGGAAAGTAACGTCGGCCTACCTCGGGAAATCAATGAGAACCTTCTCGACCAAGGTTATACGGTCGATGGCAAACAGCTGATCGACCACATCAGCGTGCAATCCGCTTATGCCGACGAAATGCGCGCCAACCCGAAAGTGGTTTATCTGCAACTGGGCGCCAGCGTTTGCCGTAACGTGAACTACCGCAAGCTGATGGCCAAGGGCGCGATCATGCGTTACGACTTTTCGGAAAACAAAACCAACCGCCCTGTAGGCTCGGCCAGCTACCAGGAATCGGATTGCCCTGCGCAAACGGCGCAAAAGAAAAAGTAATCGCTTGATCAGTGCGAACCTGCGCGTCGTTGCTCATCATCGGCGCGCAGCTCTGCCACCAGCGCCTGCAAATAAGGCGAGCGCCACTCTTTGTCCTCCAAGCGCCGACGACATTCCTCTTCAAGGCTCACGTGATTACGCGCGGCCGCCGACTGCAGCAATCGATACAGTTGCGCATCGACCTCCAGAATTACCAGGCTCATAGCCTGCCTCCTTGCACTTGATCGCCAATCATTGCGCGATGATCCCCTACCGCTCCTGAAGCCTTGCGCCTTGCCCTGGACGCAATGCTGTCGTGTTGTGTCTGTAACTGAGTAAATCAGAGCCTTGGCCGTCCGACAGAGGTTCTGACGAGCGGTGACACTCGGTTGCGAACTCGCAATAAGTGATTGCCAGCGAAGACTTTCGAGGACCATGATCAAGTCAGCGCAACTCACCACAAGCGTCTAGATTCAATGTATTGGTGTTTAATGTCCGGGGCAGAAAAGGGGCTGCCCATTCAGAGTCCTGTCGTGCGAACGTTTCTTTCATCCAAGGGATAAGCAGAACCCGTCTGGATGACTCGACCACCACTTCAACGCTTCATGGTCAGGTCGAGTCGGGTGTAGTGCCCAGCCCTCTTGCGGGCTGAGAGCGACACAAGCGGTGTCGCGGCTCAGGCGAATTTCTCGTTCGAGCCGAGGGTTCTGTGTAGAAGGAGAAGTTGAATGCCTTACCAACCGAATGAGCTTCTGGTGCGCCATTTTCAAAGCATCGGCGTCGATCTCACCAGCAAGATCGAAGAGCAACTCAACCTGGTTTCACCCAATAGCCCGAATATTTCGATTTATCGCGACATGATGTTGACGGTCTTGCGCATGGCGCAAGAAGACCACAATCGCTGGAACGCCAAGATCACCCAACAAACCCTGCGCGAACTCGAGCATGCCTTCCGTGTGCTGGAGCAGTTCAAGGGGCGGCGTAAAGTGACCGTTTTCGGCTCGGCACGTACGCCGGTTGAACATCCGCTGTACGCCCTGGCCCGGGAACTGGGCGCAAAACTCGCCCAATCCAACCTGATGGTCATCACCGGTGCCGGCGGCGGCATCATGGCCGCCGCCCATGAAGGTGCAGGTCGGGATAACAGCCTAGGATTCAATATCACCCTGCCCTTCGAGCAGCATGCGAATCCGACCGTAGGCGGCACTKCCAACCTGCTACCGTTTCACTTTTTCTTTACCCGCAAACTGTTCTTCGTCAAAGAGGCCGACGCGCTGGTGCTCTGCCCGGGCGGCTTCGGCACGCTGGACGAAGCCCTGGAAGTGCTGACCCTGATCCAGACCGGCAAAAGCCCGCTGGTTCCCGTGGTGTTGCTGGATGCTCCTGGCGGCACGTTCTGGGAAAGTGCGCTGAACTTCATCCGCAATCAACTGGAGGCCAACCATTACATCCTGTCGAACGACCTGAAGCTGATTCGTCTGGTGTACACCGTCGATGACGCTGTGGCGGAAATCAATCAGTTCTACAGCAACTTCCACTCCAGCCGCTGGCTGAAACATCAGTTCGTGATCCGCATGAATCACAAACTCAACGACCAGGCGCTCGAGCATATACAGGAGGCCTTTGCCGACCTGTGCCTGAGCGATCACTTTCATCAACATACTTACGGTGGCGAGGAGCACGACGAGGCTCAGTTCAGTCATCTGGTGCGACTGTCCTTCACCTTCAACGCCCGTGATCACGGACGCCTGCGTGAACTGGTCGACTACATCAACCTGCCGGAAAACTGGGCCACGGCTCAGCCGCCCCAGACGCCACAGCGCAAACGGGAACAGATCAAGGTTATTTGAGCAAAAAAAAAAGCCCGACTATTTCAATAGTCGGGCCCTTTCAGTCAGTCATCCATTCCTCGGCCGCTGAACAAGCGGCCAATCATTTCCATGGAGTATCCCCGATAGGCGAGGAAGCGCCCTTGCTTGGCGCGCTCGCGGGCGTCTATCGGTAAATGCCCGGCAAACTTGCGTCGCCAGGTCTCCTCCAGGTTTTCTTGCCAGCTGATTCCGCTTTCACGCAGGGCGAGTTCGATATCGGCACGCTGCAAGCCACGCTGGCTCAACTCTTCGCGGATGCGCGCAGGGCCGTAGCCGGAACGGGCACGGTAGGAAACGAAGCTTTCGAGGTATCGGGATTCGGACAGCAGCCCCTCTTCCGTCAGACGGTCGAGTGCAGTATCGATCATTTCATCAGAAGCGCCGCGCTGACGCAGTTTACGCGTCAGCTCGACTCGACCGTGCTCGCGTCGCGCGAGCAGGTCCATTGCGGTTCGCCGCACCGCGACGAGGGTATCGAGTACGGCGGTCATCGGATCAATCAGATATCAGCGTCAGCCAGATCATCTTCGGTCTCTTTGACCGGAGAAGCCTTGACGTCAGCAGACGGCGTCAGCAGCTTGTCGCGAATCTGCTTCTCAAGGGTGGCAGCGATGTCCGGGTTGTCCTGCAGGAACTTGGCCGAGTTGGCTTTACCCTGGCCGATCTTGCTGCCGTTATAGGCATACCAGGCACCGGATTTTTCAACGAAACCGTGCAGTACGCCAAGGTCGATCATCTCACCGTTGAGGTAGATGCCCTTGCCGTAAAGAATCTGGAACTCGGCCTGACGGAACGGCGAAGCCACCTTGTTCTTGACGACTTTGACGCGGGTTTCGCTGCCGACCACTTCGTCGCCTTCTTTCACCGCGCCGGTGCGGCGGATGTCCAGGCGAACCGAAGCGTAGAACTTCAGCGCGTTACCACCGGTGGTGGTTTCCGGGCTGCCGAACATCACGCCGATTTTCATCCGGATCTGGTTGATGAAGATCACCAGGCAGTTGGCGTTCTTGATGTTACCGGTGATTTTACGCAGCGCCTGGGACATCAGACGGGCTTGCAGGCCCACGTGCATGTCACCCATTTCGCCTTCGATTTCAGCCTTCGGAACCAGGGCCGCCACGGAGTCGACGATGATCACGTCAACCGCGTTGGAACGCACCAGCATGTCGGTGATTTCCAGGGCTTGCTCGCCGGTATCCGGCTGGGAAACCAGCAGGTCGTCGACATTGACGCCCAGTTTGCCGGCGTATTCCGGGTCCAGGGCGTGCTCGGCGTCGACGAATGCGCAGGTCGCGCCGGCTTTTTGAGCCTGGGCGATCACGGACAGTGTCAGCGTGGTTTTACCGGAGGATTCAGGACCGTAGATTTCAACGATACGGCCTTTTGGCAGACCGCCAATGCCGAGCGCGATATCCAGACCCAGAGAGCCAGTGGAAATAGCCGGGATCGCCTGACGGTCCTGATCGCCCATACGCATTACGGCACCCTTGCCGAATTGACGTTCGATCTGACCCAGGGCCGCAGCCAAGGCTTTCTTCTTGTTGTCGTCCATTAAAGTCCTCACGTAATCAATAAGGCCTGACGGCCAACACCTGTATAAGTAGCCAGTATTATTCCACAGCGTTTCGGGATCGCCTACCCCTCATTTGAGATTTCTCCGGAGGCATACTGCAGCAACCCCTCTAGCGCGGCCTTCACCGTTTGTCGGCGGACGTCATCGCGGTTGCCGGTGAAGTATCTGCACTCCGAATACACGGCATCTCCGACCGCCCATGCCAGCCACACGGTGCCCACCGGCTTGTTCGGCGTACCGCCGTCCGGCCCCGCAATACCGCTGACCGCCACGGCAAAACGCGCGCGACTCTTGTGCTGGGCGCCGCGCACCATGGCTTCGACCACTTCACGGCTGACCGCCCCGACCTCGGTGAACAACTCGGCGGGCACATTCAACTGCTGGGTCTTCTGGCGATTGGAATAAGTGACGTAACCCGCCTCGAACCACGCCGAGCTGCCGGCAATCCGGGTGATCGCTTCGGCGATCCCGCCGCCGGTGCAGGACTCGGCCGTGCTGACATGCGCATTGAGCACCTGCAAACGCCGGCCTAGTTGCGCGGCAAGCTGGGTGATTTCGTTCACGACTCTCTCCTTGATCAGGCGGGCATGCGCACTACCGTACACGAGCGAATCACGCTTGCAAGACGCAGGCTAGATCAAAATGTTAGTGAGCAAGCGCTCTGACATACGCCTGACAGGCCTGCAAGGCAATCAGTCCGCGGTCGCCTGCGTCGGTGATGCCGATAATTCGTTGAGCATGCGCCGGCTCAAGTCGGGCTCGTAGGGCTGCATGAACCACGCCGCAGGTGCCGGAGGCGGCTGACACGCCACAACCGGCGTCGGCATCACGGGGGTCGACAAGGACTGACAGGCGCAAATCAGCAGTGGCAAGACGGTCGCGCAGGCGACCTTGATCACGTTGTGCATCGCTCAAGGCCTTTGAATAGGTTTGATCACTGGCCTGAAGACGCTGCTCCAGGGCCAGGCGCTTGTCCTGTTCGGCGCGTTGTTGATTCGCCGCCGCCAGGGTCAGTTGGTTCAGCGTCTCGCCGTGCAACCTGGCTTGTTCCGCCAGTTGCCGACCGTAACGCCAATCCTGAAGGTGCCAGGACACTGCCGCGGCACCGCCAGCCACAATGGCCAGCAGCACAGCAACGCCGATCACCCGGTACGGAAGTGGTATCAGACCGAAGGCTGGCATAACACCGCCCTCGCCCGCGTCCAGAGCTGCAAGCGTTCTTCCAGCCCATTCAACCCGCCGTTGATCCGGCGGGTGATGCTGTTGAACTGCTCACGATCGGCCAGTTCATTCAAACCGTTCAGCTCCCAGAACCAGGCCGCCGACTCGGCCGCCCATTGGGGCTGCTCGAGCAACTCAGGCAGGGTCAGCAAACGCTCATCCCCGAACAGCCCAAGGCTGCATCGACGATAGTTGTCGTGACCGGTGATCTGAATCAGCCCGCGCCCGCGATAACGCTGACCATCACCGTCAGCTTCAGGCGTGTTGCCCAAGCGGACGGCCAGCGCGCCGGTGTCGTACTTGCTGAGGTATTGGTCGTTGCCCAACTCACGCACATACCGCAATTGCCCCGATTCATGGCCGATCTGCGCAAGGAACGCGGCGATGCGCTTGGGGGTGTTGATCTGGTGGCGATCCATGGCGGTGTTGAGGGCAGAAACGAAAACGCCCGCTTGGAGGCGGGCGTTGGGCATTATCTTGAGCAGTTGCCCTTCTGTTACAGGCATGAGGATGTCCTTGATTTACTTTTGTTTAAGGCCGAACAGCGAGCGCAGTGAATTCGTCGATTCCTTGGGTTCGGATAACGTCAGAACCGGCCACTCGACTTCCAGGGGGTACCCTGCTTGCTGTTCGATGCGGTTCAAGGCAATGCAGTAGCGTTTCCAGTCCTGCAGTGCGGATTGCTCCTGTTGCGTGGCATCACCCAGATCGACGGCGTATTGAAGGGGGGCGATGCGCATGGCGGCGTCGCGCAAGCGGCTGTCTCGGTCTTTCAGAACACTTGCCAGTTCAGCCGCTTCTTTCGCCGATTGATCAAGTTGCCAGTCGCCATCGAGCCAAACGTAATACTGACCGGGCCAGGGTTTATCGGTGAAGCCATCGGGTAACTCACCCAATTGTTCCCACGTGATCGATGCGCCTGTTTGCGTTTGAAATACGGTGCCGCGACGGTCACGCAATGCCTCGGGAACACCATTAACCCAGCCCCATGCAAAGCCGCTTTCGGGTTCGGCAAGTTCGTGAGATAACTCGACGGCATTACTCGGCAATTGCACGCCGAGACCCGGGACGACAGGAAACGCAATCGGCCCAATCAACTCACGGGAGTTATTGATCAAGTAGTTAAACATTGGAACCTCAGATCAGTTTGATACGACTGGGATAAGCGACGTTTCGAGGACGTGTCATCCCCCAGTAGTTACTGGAAATACTCTCCGCAGACGTGGCTGAACAATAGTAAATCAGCCCATTAAAGTTAGTTGGGTCAGCCCCCACAGTGGCGAGATTCCCAATGCCCTGCACCGCCGGTGCCGAACCGTTATCTCCGGTGATGTTCGTACCTGATTGCCAGGTACCTGCACCACGCGATACATCCACACCTCGATCTTCATCAAGAACCCGGATAAATTCTCCCTGTGCCTCAGGCAAGCGAAACGTCGCAACCCCATCACCATAGGTCCAGGCTCCACCGCGATCCGACTCGGAGCGCAACATTCCTGATTGTTTTGCGTGATCCCACAACCAGGGCCAATCAGCCCGGTTAAGAAGCTTTCCATTCAAAGCTCCGTATCCACCGGGACTAAACAGAGTCGTAGTTTCAAAAAACATGCGCCCCAGAGCGGCTCCGTCATAACGCCCTACGGGCCACCAGCTACCAGCACCATCGCAGCGTAAATGCCACCAGTCCCCAGCTCCCATCAACACCAGAAACGCATAGCCACTTGCACGAAGGTGGGTGTGAAACTTGATGGTATCCGTTCCTGAACACTGAACAACCAAGCGGTTACCGCTGTTGTCCACGCGTCGCAGGATGACGTCACGAACCCCCAAGCCCGCATTGGCCGCTGGCAACGTAATGGTAACGGCCTCGGCCCCTCCATTGACCAGTACAAGCCCTAACTCTTCAGGCGCCAGCACTTTGGAGCCGGCAATATTCATCACCAACGAAAGCATCGGACTCGCCTTCGCCATAATTACTTGCATTGCCTTCAGCAACTGACCGTTATCCGCCTCAGCCGGTGCCAACCCAGCGCTCGTAATAACCGCCAGCAGTTCCTGGGTAACACTGTTACCCCACGTCGCGGGAATCAACGATCCCGGTGTTCCGGAAACCACGTTTTCATCAACGAACTTGCCATTCACCAGCCCTACGCCGGGTGTATTTTTTGGATAATCCATAATGTTTGTCCTCCAGCCTTGTTTGACCGGGATACTTGAACGAATCGAAAAAACGCCCACTGAGTTAGTGGGCGTCAGGCACAGCTTTCAAGAGACTCATACTCTTCGTGAGCCGGGGCTAACCCGCTGCGCTCTACTGCGACAGATCGCTCCCGACGTTACGCAGGGCCAGAATGGCTGCATCGCACACTTCTTTGGCCCGTTCTGTCTTGCCCTTGGCGACTTGAGCCCTGATCCGTTCCTTGGCTTTCAAGCGTAGGGCGCGCAGGGTCAACAAACTGTTATTGAACCCGGCATACTTACCAAGAATGTCGTCGGCTGCCTCTTGGGCTGTTCGGCCTTTGATGGCCCACGCGCTCACGGACAGCGGGACAGCTTTTTGGGGGTAACCCGCATCCTTGAACGCCTGCGCGTCGGCGGCAGCGCTCGCATATTCCATCGCGCGCAGCGGATCACCGGTCAGAGCCTTACGGGCGCTGTCGGCCGCCGCATCCACTTGGGAACAAAGGGCTTCCGTTTCCTGGCGCTCCGTCGCTGTCACTTTGGCGGGATTCAGCACCCATTCGACGCCATCCCAGTCATGGGCTGTAGAAGGCTGGGCGGGGCGAAGTTCGTCTTCAAATTGATGCATTTCCTGAATGACTTTCATCGGATCAGCTCCCAGGACAGATTGACGTTTACGGCGTTCGAAAAATTGACGGCAATGCCGACGCTGTAGTCGGTGAGCGCTTGGTGACTTTTTATGCCCATACTGAGCAGCAGTTCATCACTTTCAGCGCTGGTGGAACCCAGCGTGTGCTCTGCCTGATACACCTGCCAAAGAGAGCGAAGTTGTGAGTGATCAAAACTGGCGGTCAGTGCCGATACCGTTACATCGTTTAAAACATTGCTGGTGAACAGCATGCAGGGGGTCGGGTTTGCCGGATCGGCCCAGCCCACAGCATGATTGGAACTTGATGGTGATACTGGAGACAGGAAGCAATAATTACCGCCTACCCAGCCTGCCTGCGGAAAAGCCAGCGAGGTGATTGCGGTCGGGGAAGGCGTGGGGTTGCCGGCAACCAGACGCGCAGCACGCGCATGTGGATCAAGCGGCAGGTAAACCACACCTGTGCCATTCACAGTCTGAGTCCAGGTCAATCGCGCACGGTTATAGATTTGGCGTACCGTAGGTAAAGTTCCCGGTGCACCGGTCACTACCCAGGCAAGACACATATCCAGCGGTGTGGACTGAAAACCACCCCCGGCCGCCCCATTCACGGTGCCCTTCAGTGAATCCGGGGCACCGTCATAGATAGTTCCCCGCTGCATGTAGAGCGTCAGCACACCACCCATGATCTGAGCCCTGAGGAAGTACCCCGAGTTCGGCAGCAAATCTGCACTGCTCCATGCCGTTGTCATGACGGTGCGCGACCGCCCCAACTGCCCTGCCAGCACTTCCTGACCGATGCTGATGTACACACCCGCCGGAATCGATACCTTCCCGCCACTGGTCGAAATGGCTGTCGGTGTCACCGGCAGACGCGCATCAGCTGTCGCCACCGTCGGCAAAGGTAACGCCGCAATGGGCAATGCCAGATCCTGATTCCAGCCCTTGGCCGTGACGCTCTGAATCGCCTGCAACAACTGATCGTTTTTCGTCTCATCCGGGGTCAACTCGCCCGCCTTGATGACGTTCACAATCTCCTGGGTGACACCATTACCCCACGCCGCCGGAATCAGCGACCCCGGCGTTCCGGTCAGCGGGTTTTCATCGACAAACTTGCCGCTGATCAACCCGGCGCTGGGTACACTCTTCGGATAATCCATTTCCTATCCCCTAGTCATAATTGATATGCACCAGCGTATGCGCCGGCGCACTGCGGTGGATCAAACACTCCAGCGCCGAGCCCGGGTTCATGCCAAAGCGTTCGCCCCAGTAACTGGCACCGAAGCGCCGCCCCAGCAGCAAGCGACCGCCTGTGTTGAGGGTCCACATGAACTGCGCCTGCCAGGTACCGAAGTGCGCCGCACCGAAACGCGAGCGGCCCATGCGTGGGGCTTCGAGTTCGGTGATGGTGGCGTTCGGGTAGCCCTGGGTGCGGGCGATTTCGACGAAGTAGCTGATTGCCTGGCTGCCGACCGCGAGCAGTCGCCGGCGTACCGCGAGGCGGCGGTCGTCGAAGAGCGGGGTCAGGCCCAGGCACGGATCGGGCAGGTTCATCACCCGCTCCCAATCCGGCACCAGTTCGCTGACGCCGGCCGGGTCCATTTCGTTGAGCAGGTCGGCGGCGCGGGCGTCGAGACGTGCCAGTTCCTGGGAGACGCCCTCCAGCACTTGCTCCAGTTCCGGCACCCGCTCCGGGTCCCAGGCCGGGCCGCTGGGCAGCAGGCTGCGCAGTTGGGCCTGGTATTGCTCGGCGGTTCTTATTCCAGCCATACGCAGCCTCCGAACGTCAGCAGCTGATTGCTCGCGGCCGTAACGTCGGCGGCTGGCGCGACCAGTTTGTGATCGCTTTCGCCGGTGGCGCTGCTGATGGCTTCGGCAATGTGGGTCAGCAGCAAGGTTTCACCGAGCCCGGCCTCACGGTTGTGCAGGTCGCGCAATTGCGCCTCGACGGCGGCGCGTACAGCGCTGGTGTCAGGGGTCAGGCGCAGGTTGTAGGTCACCGGCAACTGCACCGGCGCCAGCACATGCAGCTCGGCAGTGACCGGGCGCAAAGGCTCGATGTATGCCTGGACCAACGCCAGTTGTGTCTCATCCGGAACCGGCTGCGGGTCATCGTCACGCATGACGAACAAACCGACGGTGCCTGGCCCCAGATAGCTGCCACGACACCAGGCGCGGGTGATTCCCGGGCACTCCAGCGCCCAGGTTTCATAGTCTTGCGCCGAGCCGCCGTGAGGGATGATGCGGTACGAGCGGATCACCCGCGAGCGCAGCGATTCGAGGCTTTCGCGGGCAATGCCGCCGGTCAGGCCCGGCGCCAGCACGGTGAAGACGCCACCGATGCCCTGGATCGGTTGCACCGGGATCAGCGTCATGCCCGCATCGGCATTGCCGAGCGATCCGGCGTCCAGCGCGGCGATGGTGGTGCTGTTGAGACCATTGCCGGTGGTGAGCGCGGCGGTCACTTTGTAGGTGCGACCGTCGCTCGATTGCAGCAGGGTGTCGACATCCAGCACCGCGCCCACCGTGGCGCTGAAGCTGACGGCTCCGCGAGCGGATTGCGCCGCTTTACGCGGCTGGTTGAGGCGTAGCGCGGCGATGCGTTCCAGGGTCGGTTCATCGGCTTTGTCCGGCAGAATCTGCTCGGCGATCCAGTCCAGATAGCCATACAGGCCAAAGGCTGCACCGCCGAGGGTTCGGGCCAGAACTTGCGCATCGGACTGGCGCAGCGAATCGCTGGCCAGGTCGCTTTGGGTGCGCTTGATCAGCACCGGCAGCGAAGGCGTTTCAAACGGCATAGGTCACCTGCCAACTGTGTTCAGGGTTGATGTCCAGACGCTCACCGTCGGCCAGGGTCAGGACCGTGCGCAGGTTCAAGCCCTGGTCGTCGAGGCGTTCGCTGAGGATCTCGATGGCGCTGCAATGGCCGTCGTCGATCAGCCATTGCAGAGCTTCGCGGGCATAAAATTCGGCGTCGAGCTGGGTCTGCCGGGTCAGCTTGACTCGGCGCAGCAGCCACAGGCGCGAGCCGATTCGGTCGTCGGCCACCGTGGGAAAACTGTCGCCCCACCAGCCGAAGCGTTCGTCGTCATCGAGGAAGTCATCGTCGGCGGCGCGGCGCCAGGTGAAGAGGCTGATCAGCACCGAACGGGTCAATGCGGTTTTGAGGTCATGACTGATAAACATCACTGGCCTCCTGCGGGGGCAGCGGTCTGGCCGTTGCCCGGCTGGACGCCCGGATGCACGTGTTTGATTTGGCTGATACCGCCGGCAACCTGGTCCCCCTGGGAGACGATCTTGCCGGTCTGGGTCAGGGTCGGCGTGTCGATGTTCACAGCGCTGCTGGCGCGGATGTTCAGCGTGCTGGTTTCGATGTCGATGATCCGGCCGCGCTTGAAGTGGACCTTGTCCCCTTCGTCGGTGTAGATCGCCACTTCACCGGGTGCCAGCGCCTTGAGGCGATAGCGGCGATCGGCGACCACCAGCACCACGGCGTGGGAGCGATCCCCACCGAGAAAGGTCGCGATACCTTCGGCGCCGGCCAGCGGGTTGCTGGTGAAACCGTAGGGCTCGAAGTGCTCCATGTCGTCGTTCACTTCGCCGGCAGTCAGGCGCATTTGCAGCGATTGCAGCTTGGTAGCCGAATTGGCGAGCACGACGGTGCCGCGCGCCAAGAGGCGTGTCAGTAGGCTCATTGGGTTTTCCTTGAATATCGGGTGAGGCCCGGCGGACGATGCACCCGTAGCAGCTGCCGAAGGCTGCGTTCGGGCGCGTAGCGGCCGTGAAACCTGTATCGACGATTAACCTGAAGTACCGCAGTGCCTGAATTCACGACTGCTGCGCAGCCGAACGCAGCCTTCGGCAGCTGCTACGAATTTATGTGGACTCAGGATTTTGGGGGGACCGGGTTGGCGTCGAAGGTATGCGGCGGCGCCACTTGCAGGGTGGTGATGGAGCCCTGCTCAGAGAGCGAGTAAGTGACCTTCGAGATCAGCATGTCCTGATCAAAACCCAGCACCTTGTCGATCACCCTGACCTGCGTGTTGTGCCGCCACAAATCGCCGTTGGATTGCCGCCAGCCCTGCACCCGGTAGGTTGTTGTCAGGGCCTTGCCAGTGCGGGTGGCGCTTTCCCAATCGGCGCGTTGCTGCGCCAGTTCCGTCGTCAGTTGCGCACTTTCGCTGATCACCGTGACCCGTTTGCGTTGGGCCGTAGCATCCGTCGCCACACCTGACACCTCACTCACTGCGCTGCCACTTTTGCTGTCGCTGCCCTTGTGCTGGCCAATCACCCGGTATTCAGAAAAGACCTGGCTGAAATCCATCGGCGCGTTGGCCGAGAGAATGTTCTTGCCCAGTTCCAGCACATCACTGGCCCGCCCGCCACTGCCGGGTTTCGCCAACAGCACACGGCCTTCGGCATCGTCGGTGGAGAACACCCGATACAGGGTCAGCAAGCGGTCGATGGACTGAAACACCGTTTCTCCTGGGACGATGCTGTGTTTATTCAACTTGGCGGTTTGTGCGATCTCGCTGACCACTCCCACGCCATAAGGCGATGCCAGGGCCTGGACGATGCTCAGCACGCTTTGTTCCTGCCATTGGCTCGGACGATTGATCGCCGCACAATCCACCAGGTCCCGGGTCAGCGAACTGCCCTCGATACTCAGGCTGATCTGCTTGCCGTCGTAACTGACCGGTGCCTTGTAGACGTGCCCCGTGAGTACCAGATCGCAACCGATTCGCACTTGGCAACGCGAACCGGGCTTGATCGGCACCGCCAGGGTTTGCCCCGGCCATTGCCAGGTGATGTTGAGTGTGAAGGTGCGGAACTGACGCTCCAGGTCCGCACTGATTTCCACGCTTTTCCAGCCGCCATAATCCAGACCGTTAACGGTCAGGCTGACGGCGTTTGCAAGGTCGGTCATGGTCTACTCCCGGGCGATTTGCAGGCCGCCCGGGGGCAGGAATCCAAAGTGGATCACCCCGTTGCGTTGCGTCACTTCACTCACCCGAGTGGCATCCCCCAGGTATTTGTAGGTGAGCACCAGTGCCGGCATGCTCTGATTGGGAGACAACGTGATCAGCCGCACACCGGAAGATGCCACCGCCGTGAGATGCCCGAACAGTTGCTGGCGCATGGCATTGAGCGCTTGATAATGCACGGCGTCCGCCTTGAGCGCGGCTTGCCAGATCGCTTCATTAAGCGCATCGCGCAAGGTCAGCACATCGTCGGCCACCGGCACGTCCACCCGCTGCACCGGTTGCACCGCTTGCTGCGCCAGGGACGGCGTGGAGTTCAATTTGACCACCGGGGTCGCCACCGGCATCCGCGCCACCTGATAACCGAGCTTCACCAACAACGCGTCCTGCACCAGATTGGCCATGGCCTGAGCCGCCGCCACCGTGTCCTTGCCAGTGGTGAGCTTGGGAGCGTCGATCTTTTTCACCGCTTCAACCTGCTGCGAAGCGCTGGCGAGCACGCCACGGTAACCCTCACGCGCGAAGTCCCCGAGTTCCTTGATGTCCCCCAGCAACCCCTTGAACTCCGCGCTCACTTCCCGGGGCAGTTCCTTGATCGCCTTGACCAGCAAACTGAGCTCCTTGTAGGTCTCGATCACCTCTTTGAACTCATGCTCGATGACCTCGTAG
Source organism: Pseudomonas sp. 05N36 (assembly GCF_056397385.1). Lineage (NCBI taxonomy): Bacteria > Pseudomonadati > Pseudomonadota > Gammaproteobacteria > Pseudomonadales > Pseudomonadaceae > Pseudomonas > Pseudomonas sp. 05N36. Next base: position 170,627 of record NZ_JBFTNH010000016.1, read on the forward strand.
ACGTCTTTGAGGCTGTCGCGCAGTTCCTTGATGCCGATCCGCGCCGCCTTGATGAGGCTCATGGCATCTTCGAAGCGGCGCACCATCGATCCCAACAAACTGTCGGCCGACACCAGCAATTGCTCGCGAGTGTTGACCTGAGCGGTGGGGAACTGCAGCGGTTGGTCGGGGTAGAACTTCAGGGCGAACGTCACCAGCCCGCCGTCCTGACGGGTCTGGGTCATTTCGCATTCGCCGACCTTGACCTGCATCCGCCCCAGCCACGGATGAACCAGTTCACCCGCGCCCTCCTCCAGCGCCTTGAGCAGTTTGTCACGCTGCTCCAGGCAATCCGGTCCGACGATAAATGCCGTCAGGTCGTGGATCTTCGCCTGTTGGCCAAGGCCCTCGAAGAACGGCTGGTCACGCTGGGGATACTCATGCAACTGACCTTTCTGGCCGACCGGGGTTTTCGCCTGATCGACCCAGAATCCGACGCCGCGAAACGACGCCGGCAACAAACGATCACGCCAACTCATTGGAACCTCCTAGAGACAGTGAGCGATAGCCAATCTGCGACGTCACGGCCAGGCCAGGCTGGTTGGTCTGTGGTTGATCGGTACGCATGCCGGCCGGTGCATTTTCAAAGCGCACCGTCAGGCCGCCTTCCAGTTGCGCGCGGTTGTTGGCGGCGCTTTGTTGCACCAGCGCGTTGGAGCCTTTAGGCAAATCGCCGGGCAGCGACGATTGATCGTTACTGGCACCGAAAAACGCTGGCGCCAGTTCACCTTTGCCTTCGGCGTTGGTTTTCCGTTGCGCCTCGGTCAAGCCTTCGACCTTGCCGGTGATCTTCGCAATGAAGCCACTGACACTGCCGCCGAACAGGTCCTTGATCGGTTCGATAATCGCCTTGAGTTTTTCCCATAGCCCACTGAACCACGCGATGATCGGCGTCCAGTGCTCGGTAATCATCTGCATCGGTGACCAGTCGAACAGCGTTTTGAACAGTTCCCCGACCGGGGCCGTGACACTGGTCAGCGAGTCCCACAAGCCAGAGAAGAATTCACTCAGTGGCTGCCACGCCGCACTGACCTGCGCCATCGGCGACCAATCGAACAGGCCTTTGAAGAAGTCCACCACGGGCACGGACAATGCCCGAAGCAAATCCCAGATCGCTGAAAACAATCCAACCAGCGGTTGCCAGTTGTTAACGATCATCCCCAACGGAGTCCAGGAAAACAGCGTCTTGAAGAAGTCGATGACCGGCACAGCAACGGCTTTGACCCCTTGCCAAAGCGAACTGAAGAAGCTGCTGATCGGACGCCAGTTGGCGATGATCATCCCCAGCGGCGTTAAGGCGAACATCGTCTTGAAGAACTCGACCATCGGCATGACAACCGGTGCAATCTCTTGCCAGAGCCCGGCGAAAAACGCCGAGATTGGTTTCCAGTTCGCAACGATCACCCCGGCCACCAACGCAATACCCATGGCAACCAACATCAGCGGACTGGTCTTGAGCACCGTGCTCATCAGGTCAAGCGCTTGTGAAGCCCCCGTAACCGCCGATTGAATGGCAGAGAACGCGATAGCGCCCGCGGCAATGCCCTGGACCAGTTCCGGGTTGTCGTTGAGCAACGTTCCGACGCCATTGAGCAACGGCTCGAGACCGACCACCACCGCGCTGACTGCTGGCAGTAACGCGGCGTCAACCGCAACCGAGACCTTGTCCATCGAAGCGCTGAAAACGTTCAGGTTTTGCGCAGCACTTTTGGGCACGCTCGGTACATCGACGCTTTTTGCCGTCTCACCGACCTCAGCCAATTTGCCCTGGAACGCTGCCGCCGACTTGATACCTTCGACGAAGGGCGTGACCACGCTGCCGCCCTTGAACAAGCCGCTGATGTCCAGCCTGCCTATACCGGCCTGCTCAAGGTTGGTTTTGAAGCCATCGACTTTCGCCCGAAGATCCTTGAGTTTGGGTGACAGTTCATCGATGCCGGTCAGCAAGACCGCTTTTTTCTCAATCTTTTCTGTCTCTGCCATCACTGCACCTGCTGCATCGCATTGATCCGTTGCGCGTGCTCCAGTGATTCGCGGAGCACGTCCAGTGGCCTGGCCATCATCTGTTCGGGGTCAACCTTCCAGAACCAGGCCAGGTCATAGGCGACAGCGATCAGGTCGGTGATGGCGCCGATGCCGCACTCATGAAAAAACTCGCGACAGCCCAGCTCAGCGCGTTGAGGTCAGCCAGGTCCAACTGGTTGACCGACGACGGCGGGATGCCGGCGCAAACCGCGATGTATTTGGCCGCGACGTCCATGTCCAGGCTGACTTCTTCGCTTTTGTCGATCTTGTACGGCAGCGCCTTGATCGCCCGCACCTCCTGCACCGTCGGACGGCGCAGGGTCAGTTCGGTCAGCGGCTCGCCGTGGGCCTCGATGGCCACTTGCAGCTTCACGGCTTGAGTCATTGCCAGGTCCCCTTCACACCTTCGAAGACCAGCGCGATAGACGCGTCATCGCCCTTGGAAATCGGCGCATCGACCAGGTAGGCACCGGCCAGTACGAAGACTTTGCCGTTGCTGAATTCGCAGGTGACGGTCATGTCGGTACCGGCGATCAGCTGCTTGAGCGGGAAGTCCGGGGTGTGCAGCGCCGTCACCTTGAACGACGGGGTGATATCGGTTTCCTTGTAGAAACCCGGCACCAGTGTTTCGCGTTTGGTGGACATCAGCGGCGCTTCGCAGCCACCGTTGATGGTCAGTTGAGCGCCGTCCACTTTGACGTAGCAGGTGCCCGCAATCAGTTGACCCATGGTGTTTCTCCCTTCAAAAAAAAGCCCACTCGAGGTGGGCTGAACTCATACAGTGAAACGCGGCACTCAGGCCGCGTTGTCGTACTGCAAACGGAATTGGTTGAGCAGTGCGAACACACGCAGGCCGTTGATGTAATCCGGCGGGAACAGCACGTTGACGCGGCTCGGGTCCTGGCTGTCGCGCTCGACGATCAGGTGCTCGGCGAACAGTTCGGCGTTCTCGACGTGACCTTCCAGTTCGAGCTTGGCGTACTGGGCGATCAGCTCACCGCGAATGGTGCTCGGGGTCACGATCGGCTGGCCGGCACCGAAACGGGTGCCGTCGGCGGCCAGTTTGTGGCGACCGTACTTGCTGGTGATCACGCTTTGCAGACGACGCACGATGAACGCCGACTGGTGCATGGTTTCGCTGTCCAGGTAGGAGTTGTCTGCCTGGCCGTATGCGTTTTTCTGATAGGTGGTGATCGCCCGCTGAATGCGCACGTAGCCGCCTTCGTAGTACGCGGTAGCGATGCCGTAGTTGAGCAGCGACTGGCGCTCGGTCAGGGTGAAGCGCTCACTGGCCGGAGCCGGTTCAACGCCCGGCAGGCTGCCGCTTTGGGTCGGACGGCTGGCGTCGGCAGAGATGAACACCGAGGTGCGCGCAGCCAGTGCGGCGGCCTGAACCCAGAACGGTTGAGGGACACCCAACTCCAGCGCCTGAATGGTCATGTGCTGGTCGTTACGGGTTTGGCCGGCAGCCACCAGGGTGCCAACGGTGCCGCGTTTGGCGGTGTAGACGTGACCGAACAATTGCTTGGCCCACGACCAACGACCGACGCTGTCATCCATGACGGCTTGCCAGGTATTGAGGGTTGCAGTGTCAGTCCACGGCATGCAGATGAATTCGAACGGCTCATCACCCAGCGCTGCGACTGCCGCTACTTGATCCGGCACGCCAGCACCACCGGCCATTGGGGTGATGGCGGTGGTCAGGCCAGCCGGTGTGTCTTCGCCATTGCTCTTGCCCAGGCGATTGAACTGCAGGCTGATGTCGTTGGCGCTGTCACCGGTCCATTTGGCAGTCAGGGTGATCACACCTTCAACCGCAGCGGCGGCGACCGGCAGATCGGCGCTGGCGTTGATTTTCAGAGCCAGTGCAGTCGCTGCCTGAGCCGCTGTTGCAGCGTTGACCACGGCCGCTTGAACACGCACGCCACCAACGTACAGGTTGAGCACACCGCTTTCCGTTGCGGTGCCAGTCAGGGTCACCACGCCTTTGGCAATGCTGCCCACGGTGTTCTGCAGCGGCAGGCACCAGATTTCGCCGACCGGGTCGGTCTTGCGCCAGGTCTCGTACATCGAGGCCAGCATCGAGCCTTGGCCGCCGATGCTTTTGGCCAGCGCCACGCTGGACACCAACACCAGTTTGCCGACATCGGCGCTGACGACGTTGTCGTTGACCTGAGCGACGATCAACCGGCGCATGGCCGACGACGCGCTATTGGCTGCCGAATTGTCCATCTCGGCGTAGAACAGCGGAACACGAATGTCCGCAGGAATGTTGCTGAATCCGATCGCCATTATTTGGCTCCCTGTGGTGTTGCCGCTTCCACGGCTTTGGTAGTGATATCGCCATCGGCCAGACGTCGACGCCACCAGGCGTTGTCCGGCACTTCACGGCCTTCGAGAGGCAACAGATCGCCCGCTTCCGGGTCGGGCACGGCACGGCCTTCGGCCGGCAGCACAGTGATGCGTTTGCTCATTGCTTTACGTCTCCAGAGAAAGTCAGTTCCAGGCGCCCGTCAGGCCCCGGACGTTTCAGGTTGGGGTCCGCCGGATCGATCGCATCGACCCGCACGGTCACCCCGGTAAAGGACGACAAGCCGTCCAGTTCACGCTCGTGCCAGCTCTCCGCAGGCTGACCTGGCAGATTGCGGCCAAGCTGAAACCCGGTAAAAAAGCGCAAGCGATACAGCACGCGGCTGCTATTGATGGAAACCAGTTCGCCGCCGTCGTAACCGACGGCGTCGTAGCCGCTACCGGGCTTGAAACCCACCAGTGCCCGCCAGAGTTCGGCGCGCAGGTCGTGCATCAGATCCAGCGCTTTTGTAGCGTCCGTGGTGTCGAGCACCAGGGTCACTTCAAAGCGGTCGCGGATCGGTTGCAGCATCAGGTTTTGCGCCACGCTTTTGCTTGCCAGATCGGCGAGCGGCGTGATGTAGGCGCAAGGGGTTTGCAGCGGTGTGTTGGCTTGCAGGCTGGCGAGGTCGATGCCGGCAGCCACCCGATTGGCCAGGGTTGGGCATTGCTCACGCAACTGCGTGAGGATCGGAGAGATCTTCATGGAGGCGCTCCAGAATTGAATGAAAGATGCCAGTCAGGAACCTGTGGGAGCGAGCCTGCTCGCGATGGCGGCCTGACATTCAAGATTGATGTTGACAGGCACACCGCTATCGCGAGCAGGCTCGCTCCCACAGGACATGCGTTCAGCAATACATCGCAGTCGACCCGAATCGGTGACGGGTGTTATGCCTTGGCGTCCAGGCAGGTCGCCTCGATCATGCAGCGGTAACTCTTCTCGCGATCGCTGCTGGCCGTGACCTTGTCGATCGACCAACGCCCCCGCATGAAATCGGGCCAGGAGGCATCCAGCAGCACCAGCCCTTCGGCGGACAATTGTGGATTGCCGGGGCAGTCGATCTTCACCTTGAGTGCTTCACGCATCATCCGGCGGACCTCGCCTTCGCCAGCGGCCTGTGCATCGCTTGCGCTTTGGTAGCGCTGGCGCATCGTCTTGAACGGCGCGATGCCACTCTCGACCACACGTACTTTGCCCGCCGCTGCGTCCCACCAGCTGGTCTTGCAACCCTGGTACTTCGCCCGGGCGGTTTCATCCAGGGTGGCAGAAATAAAGGCCTGATCGCCTGGACGATTGTTGGTCGTTACCGACAGCTTTACGTCTGGCAGGACCTTGCCTGATAACGATTTCGCCTGACCCCGTCGTGCCAGCACATACAGCTCGTTGACCGGCTTGGCGACAGCGTCGTGAAGGTAGGCCAGTCGGGTCAGAAACCCCATATCGGTTTCGTTGGACTGATCGATGTGCTCGATTTTTATCAGCGACAGGCCCGGGGCCACACGAGGAGAAAAACCGTGCCTGGACGTCAACTCACGAAACAGCGCCCCTAAGGTGGTCGGACCATGACTGACCGATCGGCGCTGCTTGAACCCGGTCTGATCCCCCGCACTGAACGGCGCCGCCGTGGCCACCAATGTCAGACGCAGTGGAAACAGGGTCGGCGTGCGCCGGGTAATGACGAACTCGCCTTTATCCACCAGCCCCGACTCCAGATAACCGACCCGCAGGCCGATTTTTCCACCGAGGCTGGGCAACCCTTCAAGCCCCTCCAGACTGATCGTGAGTGTCAGTTGATCGGACTCTATCCCCGCCGCATCTACGTGCTGCCAGGAGATCAACCGTTCGTTGAGCAACGCCGCGTTAGCGCCGTAAATTTCCACCGCTGGCGTGAAACCAAGTGACATGCTGCCTCCTTAATCCCAGGCCGAAACCGCTGCGATCGCAGCGGGTTTTGAGTCGAGTTCCGGCAGAACCACCCAGACACCCGCAGGTAATACCGGGCCCTGTTCGGCCAGCGTCGGATTGAGGCGCCACAGCGCCTCTTCGGCCGCATCGTCGCAACGATTGAGCTCGCGGTAGAGCAACAGATTCACCGAATCACCGGCAATACTTCGAACCCTACGCATTGGCGAACTCCGTCAATTCGATCACCCAGCCAACCACCATCGCGGTGCCGTCATCAATGACGTCACTCTGGGTCTCCGAGACCTTGTTGATCTGCCACAACCCCCAGTTGCGGCCGATGCCGTCAACCAACGGCAAAGGGATGCGCAGCGCCTGCAATGCACGCAGCTCATCGAGCCGCTCCATGGCCGTCGCGTACATCGACTTGCCCGTTATCGTCAGCCCTTGCAGGCCTTGGCCGATCTGACTGGATTTGGGTTTACTGGTGAGGATGTCGATGCTCTTCCAGCCGCCGTCCGAGGTGCGCACCAGGCTGTGGTAAGCGAAGTTTCTGGACAGGCCGAAAATAAAACTGCCCAACACCATTTGCTGGCGCATTACGTACCTCCATCGGTCAGGGCCGCGTCACTTCGCATGGCGAGTGAGTTGGGCATGGTCATTAGCCCGAATTGGCCCGTAATCTGTTGCACCACCAGGTTCGCCAACTGACTGGCGCTGGCCTGATCCTGGCCATTGATGTAGATGTTCGCGTTAACCGTGTTCTGCTGATTGCTCGTCTGGGCGTTGGTCAGGTCTTTGGCAGCCTGATCCGGAGGGGGGAGTTTGTCGGCGGGCGCTGCGAGTTTTTCACCCAGCCAGGCACCTGACTCACTGCCCATCCAGCCGCCTACCAGCCCGCCAAGAAGTCCTCCGATGGCTGTACCCAGCAGCGGAACGACACTGCCCAAAGCGGCACCCGCGACCGCACCAGCCGAAGCTCCCGCCCAGCCACCACCTGCAGCCCCAAGGCCTGCTCCCACCATCCGGGTGTTGCCGACAAGCAGACCCTCGGCCACATCAGCGACGGCACCGACTCCTTTCAATGGGCCGGGAAGCTTGCGGGGTATCGAACGCATTGAGGCAGTCAACCCGCCCCAGCGAGGAGTGCTCGCACGCGAGCCTCGCGGACTCACACGCACAGACGGACCGTTTCTGGGTTCTGGACTCCTGTTTGTCTCGCTGGCATTCGGTTTGTCCGTCCGGCCTTTGTTTCTGAAATCGTCGGAAATCGCCTCACCCAATCGATCAGGGAGCCGTGCGGCCACCCCGCCCAAGACTCGCTTGGCCAGCTGATTGGTCATCTCATCCACGACGGCCTTGAACAGCGCCCCCACCAGCGGTTTGATCGCCGCTGCAACCAGCACAATGGCAGCCGTGGTTTTCGGAGATGCTGCAGCCAATTCACTCAAGCCATCAACCAACGAACCAAGCGAGTGGAGCGAGCTATCCGTCACGGGCGCCAGAGCATTACCCGTGGCCACCGACAGACGATCATTGCTTGCATTCAAGACGTTCCACTGGCCTTGCCGGTTTTTCGACAGTGCAAGTGCGTCTTGCCTCACCGAGCCCTTGTCACCCAACTCCGACGTGGCGTACTGGGCTTTGTCTTTTACCTGCCAGAAGGCGCCATTCACATCGGTAAGGTTTTGCGCCATGTTCAGCGCGGCCTTATCACCCTCGCCAAATAGCGTGGAGGCAAGCGTCGCGCGATTCTCGGCAGGTTGCGCGTTCAAGGCCGCAAGCACCGACATCACCGTGCCAGGCGCGGCGTTCTTGTCACGCAAGCCGCTCGCCACCGCTTTCGGCTCCAGCCCCAGCTGCTTCCAGGCCGCTTGCTCGGTTGCCGAGGCCTGATCACCCTTGCCCATCACAGTGGTGATGCTTTTTAGCGCTACGCCGGCCTCAGCCTTTTGCGTACCGGTATTGAGCAATGCAGCCGTCAACGCTGCGGCTAGCGCAGGAGACAGGCCTGCCGCCGTTGCCGCAGCACCGTCACGCTGCAAGACGGCACCGATATCGGCCGCTTTCGCACCATTGGGTATCTTGCCCAGATGGTTGGTTGCATCCGCCAAGTCAAAGGTTTCAGCACCATTGAGCTTCATGGAGGTGCGCCAGCCGACCATCATCTCGGCGACATCCATGGCCGGCATTTTGAACGCCGACGCGGCGACGCCGGCGTCACTGGCGAAGCGCTGCAGCGCTAACTGTCGGTCCGACGCATTGGGCAGATCGCTTACGATTCCTGCCCTGGCAGCCAGACTTTCAATCTTCACCAAATCAACTGCCTTGGATCCCCCGGCCGCCACCAGCGGAGCGCTGGCGATGTGCTGGGTTGACTGCGCCATCTCTTCGCTCTGACGCGGGGTAAATTGGGCTGCCTGCTTCAGATCGGCCATGGCCGAATCCATCGCTATCGCGGGTTTGAGCAGGTCCGGCGGTTCGATACCGCTACCCGACTTGCCCGCACTCTTTTGCTCGCTGGCCGACTCACTCTTGGCACCGGTTCCCATCGTTTGGAACAACAATCGTTGCGACGAAAGCTTCAAGGTCAACGACTCGATAGCCGTCGTCAGCAGACTGAGCTTGAGCCCGACGTTTTCCAGCCCCAGACCGAGGCCAGACATCTGATCCCTGGCGGACGTGCCCGTACCTTGTGCTGACGCAACGCTCGTGGCTGCCGTAGTCAGGCTGGTATTACCGAACGCCAACCCGCTGTCGTTGAGGGCCGCGTATTTGAGCGAATATCTATCGTCCGCCATCCCGCTCTACTCCTGTTTCATGCCAAGGCGAGTGATCGCAATGTCGTAGCGGCGCAATGCCTTGCCAGCGTCCCACTCCAGAATTTCCGCCTCACTTACCGGGTAAATGAGCGGCACCACATCGAGGATTACTTCGATGTCGCGCTCCGAAAGAAGTCCGCCGGTTTGTTTAAAAAATCGTCGATGCGCACCTGCAACTGGGTCCAGTCGGGCACGGTCAGCGAGGCCAGGTCGGGAAGCATCAGGCCGGTACAGTGAGCGGTGATGAACTCGGCACGTTCCTTGGCCGTCTTCAGTTTTTTCATCGCCTTGGTGGCACGCAGCACCGGCATTTCCAGGGTCAGCGAAGTCATGCTGCGGCCTGCCACATTGAGCGGTTGCAGCAGTTGCACCTGATCGGGATCGTTGTCCGACACTTCGTCAGCCTCGGTAGCCTGCTGTAGAAAGTACGACGCCGGGCGGGTCGACATTTCGTGCACGTACTGCGCAATGCTCACGTAGTCCGGGCGTTTGAGCTGATCAAGTTCCTTGACTGACAGGCCGGTAGCCAATTTGGCCAGTTCGAAGAACTGCTCGTCTTCATCATCGCCAGCGCGGGAAAGCGCCTCTTTCTGTGCGGCATAGAACAGCGGCTGGAGTTGGATCTGCTCAATCTCGGATCCGTCATCACCGGTAATCGGCGACAACAGTTCATGTTTGGGTGGCATCCAGGACATGTAAGAAATTCCTTGGTGATTCATGAAAGGGTGCTGCTCAGGGACCTGTTCGCCACAATCCTTGTGGGAGCGAGCCTGCTCGCGATAGCGTCGGGGGCAGTCAACAATGGTGTTGAATGTGCTTCCCTCATCGCGAGCAGGCTCGCTCCCACCGGTTTTGCGCCTTGGTTGGCCTTGGTGTTACGGCAGTAAAACGGCGCGGCGGGCGTCGCCGAGAATGTCGACGCCGTTGAGCACGAACTTCTGGGTGCGCACGTCGATGTCGATCACTGGAATGCCGTTTTCCAGGCGGTTGTAGGTGCGGCAGGACAGCTCAAGGGTGGTCTTGGGCTTCTCGTTCATTTTGAGAACGGCTTCCTCAAGAGATTTCAGCTTGCCGCCGACGGTGTGGTAGGTGAACCAGGTGTTGCCGTCCTGATCCTGGCCGGCTTCACGCACGTTCAGCAGAATGTCGTCGCCCAGCTTCACGCCCAGAGCAAGCATGATTTCCGGGCCGGCGCCTTGCAGAATCAGCTTGGAGGTCAGCGCTTTCCCGCTCTTGGCCATTTCCTCGCCGATAAAGCGGCCGCCGACCATGTTTTCCATCTCGAATTCGATCTTCGGCGGGGTGAATTCTTCCACCGTCGCCGACAACGGCAGGCCTTGCAGGGTGGCCGCGATGGCCTGTCTTACGCGGTTGGTAAACATTAGAGAACATCCTCCAGGAACTGCTCGATGATTTCATCGCGGGCGTTGAGTTGGTAAACCATGTGTTCGTTCGGCGCGTAGCGGCCGTAGTCGATGACGATGAACCAGGTGCCGTTCTTGTACTTCTCGACGCTGTTCAATTCCGGGTGCAGGTACACGCTGCCACCAGGGATGGTTTCGTCGGCGACCAGGGTTTGCAGCCAGTCGTTGATGCGCTTGACCTCCTGGTCCATGAACGACTTGGTCAGGTTCTTGGCCATGGCTTTCTGGCCGGCCTTGACCAGCTTGCGGCTGATGGCATCTTCCAGGCCGACGTAGCTGATGAACTTGCCGGTGATGGAGCGGTTACCCAGCAGCGAGAAGCCGCCGAGGACAGTCCGGGCGTAGTAGCTGATGCCGTAGCGGTTGAGCAGATCGCCCTCGGTCGAGGTGTCGAGAATGTTGTATTCCACGGTCCGCGAAACGTCTTCGGCGTAGGTCACCTGGTTGCCCGGGCTTTCCCATTGCTTGACCTTGGCGAGTGCCGCGATAGCCAGGCTGGAAGGCGCCAGAAACACGTTTTTCTTCGCCGCCTTGGAGTACACCGCAGGCATGTTGTGCACGACGAGGCAGCGGTCGAAACCCAGATCCGCGCCGCCCAGGTCCTTGCTGTACGTCACCTGATCGGCAACCGAGGTGTCCTTGCCATCAAGCACCACGCGGGCCTTGATGCGCTTGCCGAACGAGGCGAACTCGCTGGCCACCGCCTTGGTGCCGGTAAAACCCGGCGCACCGATGATGGTCAGGTCTTCAGGCACACTGCTCAGCGCGGCCAGGCCCAGCTTGCGACCGGTCAGCGCTTCGTTGCCGCCGATCACGTTGTTCAGGGTGTCGGCCGGGGTCGCACCCTCTTCGACGATAACCACATACACCGGCACCTTGACCACTTTCAGGATCTGGTAAACCGCCTGATACAGCGTCCCCGCCTCGGCGCCGGTCGGATCGAGCTGCGCGTGGGTGGTGAAGCTGTTGATGCGGAACGGGGTATTTTTCGGGATCAGCGGGTTGGCATTCGGCGCCGTGCCGACCAGACCGATGACGTTGTCACCGAGGCCACCCATGGCCTCGGGGGATTCGGTGGCATTGACGGTGATGCCGTTGTGCTCGAAGTTCAAAACCTCAGCCATGGTTATTCAGCCTTCTTGGTGGCGGCCTTCTTGGCCGGGGTGGTTGGGGAGGCCTCGGCCTCGAGGACGCTGCTCAGTTCTAGTCGGCCAGCGCTGCGCAGTGCAGAGGCCTCAACGTCGAGCAGTTCGAGCTGTTGGCCGACGCTCGACCAATGGCCGCCACCGGTGGGGAACGGGATGAGGACGGTGTATTTCTGACGATTGGACATTTACGAATTTCTCCAGGCTCAACAACACAAAAGCCCCATTGCAGGGGCTTTGTGTGGGCGAAAAAAAACCGCTTTCGCGGTCGGGGTATTCAAGTGCGATCAGGTAACGGATAGAGAGCCTTTATTTCGGCCACCTTATCGCGCCACGCTTGTTCCTTTTCAGGTGTTTCGTCGTATTGCCACTCGAGAAACAACGGATCAGCCTCAGCCACGTACAGGGCACGACGCGCGGCCCCTACAGCCACCGACTTCGCCACGCGCTCAGCTTCAAGGCAGAGCTCATCGGCGCGAGCCTCACTGAATCCAAGCGCCACCAAAGTTGGGCGATCAGTTGGCACATTGATCAACGTCTCACCTGAGTCGAGCAATAGCTCTTTGATAAAACCGGTCATCCTTAAACTCCTTTTGCTGCATAGCGTTTATCGTTGTCAAACGTATAAGCCATTCTGTTTTCGGGATACGTTGTGCCCAACTCAGGCGCGGTAATTGCAAAAGGTTTTACCTTCCACGAAATCTCATATTCAGAAGTTACAGCTTGACTCAGTTCAACCTCAGCATCAGAACGACTGTACTTCACCGGTCCTTCAAAACTTTTTGTAATGATATAGGACAGCCCGCCACGCAAATAGCATCCCGACTCCTGCGGAGAGTTCACCAACGCACCGGAAACCTGATTAAGATATATCGGCTTGACACCTGTTACCGGACGGACGTACGAAAGCATCCCAAACTCAACGCGCCGAACGGTTTCCCGATACGTTTGAGAAACCCGTTTTACTGCCAGGAAGTTAGCATCACCATTCCAAGGGATTCCACACCCCTCCATCTGCAAATTCAAGCCAGCAACGTGGACTTCAAAGTTGTTGTTGAACGGATTTTTTTCACTGTCGAGACTGAAGTTCCTGGATATCAGGATCTCGGATATACCCTGCTCGTTGCCAGGCATTCGCCACCAAACCGGATAAAAAATATTAGTAGACAACCCGGTAAGATCAATAATCTGTGAGTAAGAGGCCCGCCCGTTAATATCCTTTGCCTGCACAGCACTGCGCCAAGCAGTGAACTGACCTAATGCCGCGTCCATGCGAGCATCGATCTTACCGATCTGACCAGTCACCGTCTGGGTAAGCTTTTCACATGCATCTACAACCTTTGTGATAGTTGTTTCAATACCCATCATCAACCCCTAGTAAAGTTTATCTTTTCAGCACCAGCGTTAAACGCCGCTACCCGTTTATGAAAGCCATAGTTCACATTCGCGCCCAGCGTTGAAACGCTATCAGCGGATGCGTAAACCACTTCAAATCCCAAAACAGCACCGTCGAAGTTCGTCAAGTGCGGAACACTCATGCCCCCCTATTTCGCTTCAAGATCCATAACCCGCAACATCAGATCAACATGGCGGGACATATTGCCGATCGATGCCGCGGCCATGATCGAGAGTTCCTCAGCCAACAACACGTTGAGGTTTTCGCTACCGACAACGATGGTCACGCTGTCCGCCGGTAGCGGCGAAATATCGAGGGTGAATTTTTGCAATACACGAGCGGCGCTGGCCTTATACGTCAGCAGCTTTCCAGCGACCGAGTAAACCGCCAGCAGCGTGCCGCTGGCGAGGTAGAAGCCAAACTCGCCAATCTCGTATTCATCCGGACCGCTGAACAGCGCGGCCATCCGTAGCTGCCGGGAACCCAGGTCCTCGTAGTCAACAATCGCCACCCGTTGCCGCTCATCGCGCAGGGCTGTTTCCGAGCCGTTCGGGTCATAGCGAGCGGTACCCACGCCAATGTGGGTAATCTCACCTTTCAAGCCTTGGTTTTTTGCCTGCAACACTTCATCCAGACCGGCGGAAGTGAAGCGAACCAAGCGCGTAATGTCTTCTGTCATAGCTGCGCCCTGAGGTCGTAATCGTTAATGGTGTAGCGCTGAGACACCCCAGCGCCTGTCAGTCGTATTCAGGCAGCGCCCCGAAAAGGAACAGTTCGCCATCGGAAAGCGGCGTGTGTGCAGCGCTGTGCATTGCAAGCCAAGCGTGCAGCCTCACGTCAGGCAATGCGCCCGGCTGTCTGTCGTCACTGATACTCAGGCCAGGATCAGCACCTGCGGCAACACGCAGGCCGCCGCTCGTCTCGTGAACGATGGTGATGGTTGCGTCGTCTCGCTCGCTCTTCGCCGCATTGATACGGCGTATCAGGCGATTGTGATCGCCACTCGACCAGCTTCGACCGATGATCGCCTGCACGTCGAAGGTGTAGGGATTACCGAGAGGACGCTGCTCGTACCAGGCAGAGATATTCGGTGTGAAACCCAGCGATTCGACGGCATGACTCAACGCTTTATTGGTTCCGGCCTGCCGCTGGATCTGCCAGGACAGTGAGACGGTCAAACGCTTTTCTGCCTCGCTGGCGCCCGCGTCCCATTCGCTGACACCGCGATCCGCGGCGAGATACGGCAGGAACGCCGACGGTGTCGTCGCTGGATTCATCAATTCAGGGAACGGCAGAGCAATGCGATCGAGCAATTGACCGAAACCGAGATCAAGCGCTTTTTCCAGCGGCGAGCTGTTCGCCGGCAACAGGCTCGGACGGTGCGTTTCATCACTCATAGCGTGAGCACCTCAACCTCGACGCCCGTGCAGTACGGCGCCTGGAAGGCTGTGGTCACGATGGGCTCCACTGGCTCGAGGATCTCCAGCTGTACCGCGCCGGCGGTATGTATCGTGTAATCGATCCAGCTCGGATCGACCCGCCCTTCCAGCCGGTGGCACGCATCGGCATACGCCTGCAATTGCTGCTCGGCGGCCACCTTGGTCAGCCCCGAGTCCGGTCCGGCGTTGATCTTCGCGACTACCCGGATCTTGTAGCGTTTGATTTCGGCGGCCTGCACCGTGACAAGATCCGTTTCGGGCCTCACGTCAGGGCGGGCAAAGTGCCGGCGAACCCCGTCCAGCAGGTCCGCAGACGGCGTGCCGTCAGCCTCTCGCGACAGCACGGTGACCCTCACCTCGCCAGGCGCTGTTCGGCGCCCGTTGCCATCCTTGACCTGCGCCGCGTAGCCATCCGGATCAAAGCTGTAGGTCACCGTCACCACGCCCGGAGCCGTGGTTTCGACCTTCACTGCTGGCCGTTCGCCCAGGGTGAACACCTCGCGGCGATACTGCATCCGCGAACCCGCTGCTGGCGCATGAGGTGCGAGGTAGTAGCGCAGTCGGGCATCGTCGTCGCTTTCATAAGTAGGTGGGATCGGCGGGAATGCCACCGGGTCTCCCGGGTTCAGCATCTGGCGCTCAAGCCCCATGTCCGCGAGGCGGGCGTCGAGGTTACTGCCGGTCGCCCACCACGCGAGCATCTGCTTGATGCGAGCGTTGTATTTACGTTCGTGGGTTTGCAGCCGCACACAAAAGGCCTCAAGGGCCAGGGTCAGCAGCTCGCTTTCGTTGTCGAGGCTGACTTGCAGTTTGGCGCCGGTTTCTGGTGAACGGGCGGCCACGTAGTCGACGACAAACGCCTTGAACTCGGCGAACAATGCCTCGAACGCTTCGACCGTGACAATCGCCGGCTCAGCCAACTGGTTTTGACCGGGTATGAGCATGCTCATGTCACGACCTCGAATGTCTGTTTGCGGTTTTTCCAGGTACCGGCGAAGCGCAACAGCAGCCCCGCCCCTCGACGACTGGCGACAATGACTTCAGGCTCAAAATCATCGATACCATTTGCCTTGTTGTAAAACGCCTGCGCCGCATGGCTCTGCGCAAGGATCAACACGTCGTCGCCGACGTTCTGCCCCAGCAAATCAGGGACCAGCGATCCATACAGCGGGCGCTTTTGACGAGTGCCCAACGGGGTGGTCAGTGCGCGGGTTGCGCGCTGCACAAACTGGAGCCAGTCGTCGACCGCTGCCCCGGTGTTTCTATCGACTCCAATCATGGGAAGTCCCTTATGCCGTACTGATAACTCGCCCCTGGTGATCCACCAAAGGGCCGAGGAAGTGAACGCCAGAGGCGTCGAGCAACACGCCGACTGCGCCCAGTTTCAGCTCGATGGCCTCAGGGGTCAGTGCCAGGCGGGCCGAGCCGACGGTCAACTCGACCGACTCACGCGAGCCCTTGAACGCCGTCTGTCCGTTGGTCCAGCTCAGAACATGGCTCGCATCGTCGTAACTGCTTTCGGTGCCGTCCTTGTGGAGGCGACGCGTCAGCGTGGCGACGGTCGACACCGGCGGGAACCGGTTGCTGTTGAGGCCGAACAAGGCGACCGATTGCCCAGCGCCATCGCCACCGCCATAGTTCAGCAGCAAACACTGCTCACCCTCGGACGGGATTCGCGACTCGCTCTGTTCGCCAGCACTCGGGTTGAAGAATCTGATCGCTGGCGTCAGCAGATCCCCATGGCTGACTTTGCAGGTGTTGCTGGCGGCATCGACCGCCACGCACACGCCGATGCGACAAAAGCTGTCGGCACGCCGGTGCAGGTCTTCGAACTCGGTCTCCATCTCAGCCAAACGCTCAATGATCGGACCGAGCTGCATACGTAGAAGAGCGTCAAACATGGGCTACCCCTTGAKTGCTTGTGACCAAAGCTCTGTGTATTGATCCGGATCGTCGATGTTCGAGACTTGCGAGGTGAACGCGAACTTCGGTGTGCCCGTTGGCTCATCGAGCAACGGCGAGCCGAAGTACAACGTCTGGGAAAACGAAACCGTCCATGCGTCATACACCTGCTCACCACTGGTGAACGTCGACGGCACGGCCTCGATGCTCATCGGCAGGTCGCATTGCCCTCCCGATACGCCCCAACGGTTATCCGTGACGATATCCTTCAGTGCGCTGGCGAGATTGCAGGCCTCAAGCCCTGAATGCCCGCTCTTTCCGGCGACCACGCCTTGCAGCGAGATCGTCAGGACATGAGCGATACGCCCATCGTTGGCGCGGGTGCCTGCGGCATCGCGCTGAATCGCGATCAGGACCCAGGCATCATCGACAACCCCATCGAAATCCTGATATCCCCCAACCTTCAGGCCTGGATAAAACGGCCGAAGTGCCTCACCGATAGCGAGAATCAGCTCCGAGGGTTTATTGATAACGCTTGGAGACATAAGCGGTTTCCTGTTCGAGTATTACTGCGTCAAATCACCACCGGACGGCGGTCTCCCCCGCCGTCTAATGCACCTGGAAAGCCCAGGACGTTATCGAGAACTTTGTCTAGATACTTCATGGGCCGAGGCGAACTAATTACAAGCGCTCGACGACAACCTTATCGATAAAGGCAAAGTTATAGTTTGGGTTCTGTTCGTTGGAGAAGCTGAGTGTGGTGTGAGCGGTTGTTGCGGTGAAGTCATAAGTAATGGTGCTCCATACCGTCGCCACTCCTGACGCGGTAGGTGTATTGAAACTGGTCGTTTGCCCTGCCACTTTAACTTGAATAATCCCGTCGCCGGAACGACCACCATACTTGGAGTTACCGGCACTAAAGGTCAGCCGATATTTTGCACCGATAACGGTTTCAAAGTTTTGCTGAATCCCGCCACCGTTCAGATAGGCGTAGTTGGCAAGGTCAACGATTGCCACACCGTCTGCCGCTACGGAACTCGGGATCGACGCCGGCATGTTGAAGTATTCCGCACCCGACAGAAAGGTCGTCCAGCCAGGGATAAAGTTGGTTTTCGCCGGGGTATCCAGAACACAGCTACTGCTGCAACCTGGCTGTTCAAAACTGCCATTGATCAGAAGGTTGGCGGCAAAAGCGTTGCTGCCAACGCCAAGCAATGCAGCGGACAATGCGAGTGGAGCAATAGTTCTATTGATAACGTTCATGTATTTACCTGTTGAGTTGAATGATTGAGTCATGCGGTACTTACCGCACTCATTTTTCGTTAAGGAAAGTTACCGCCGATGACCCGCATCCTTGCAGGTCGGGGTCGTTGTCTACGCCCCCCGTCAGCCAGTCCATTGGACTTGTTCAGCGGTGATCCTCTTTGCTGCCAGTACCATTAGCGGTCCTGGCTGGCATCACGCGGCGTCACTTCATCGATGCCAATCCGCTTGGCCGCCCAGCGCTCGTACAAGCCGATGGCGACGTCGGCGCCGGCCATCGCGGTGAGGCAACCGAACGCGCCGGCGGTCCAGATCGACACGCCAGCGGCATACAGCAGCATGATGGTCGAGACCCCGCAGACCATGCAGGCCCCGGAGCGCAGCACCAGGCGCCGCAACAGTGGCCAGCCGCGAGCGCCCTCCTTGTCGGCGCGCCACATTTCGCCGGACACCCCGCCGACCACCGCCAGGGCGATGACCAGCCAGATAGGCATGTCCGCCAACGCTTGCTGCTCGTTTGTCATGTCACGCCTCCTGCGTTGATAAATAGGTGATGGGTTTGTGTGTTGTTCAAACGCTGTCTCTTGATGTGCCTGACGGTAGGTAGGCATTCCAAAAAGCCCGGTCGCCCGGGCTTTTCAGTAATACGGTCCTTCCGATCTTTCGGCGCTACTGGCGCGGTACGGATCCATTCAAATTGTTCCTCCGACCGCGACCCTGTCCGCCGGATAACTGCTTACGGTGCTTTACGCTGCACACCCGGGTCAGTTGCCAACCCTCTGAACCGTTGAGGCCGGTTCATCGCTGCCTTTGCTGTGGAACTAAAGAGCTTCGTTGCGAGCCGTTGTTGAGCGGCTTGGGACAAAGAATATGCATTGATGCATATACAGTCAATGCGTAAATGCATTTATTTATGCATTAGAAATGCACGGACGCATGAAAGCCCCGCAAACAAAGGCTGGGATGGTTTTCGTCAGGCGAAAAAAAACCCGCTCGATGGCGGGTTTTGTCTGACAGCTATGGGTTAACGGGCGTACATGCCCCACCAGAAGACGTGACCGAGGATGACGATTTGCTCTTCCTGGATTTCCTGGAAGGTGTAGTCCTCATCCGGGTGTTCATCGCGATTGAAGCTACGCAGACGAATGCCGGTAGGCAGACGATAGAGCTGCTTCACCCGCAGTTGGCCGTTATGGTTGATGGCATACAGATCACCATCAACGATGTCGCCAATCCCGGACTTGCCGGCGTTGACCCCAACCGTGGCGCCATCGCGCAGCACTGGCAACATGCTGTTGCCGCGCACCGTCACGCATTTGGCCTGGTCGAACTGCACACCGTTATGCCGCAAGCTGCGCTTGCCGAAGCGCAAGCTAGAGCGCTCGCTTTCTTCGATGACGAATCTTCCTGATCCAGCAGCCAATTCAACCTCTCGAAGAAAGGGGACCGAGACCTCGTCGTCATCGACGGGGGTATCGTCATCCCACAGGCTTATGTCCTTGAGTTCCGAATGCGACTCTTCGCGTGCAGGCGTGATGGCCGGCGCTACATCGGCGCGGCCACGCAACAGGTCAGTGCTCACACGGAAGTACTCGGCGATCTTCGAGATGTGTTTATCCGAAGGATCGACGATCTTCCCGCTGAGAATCCGCGAGAGGGTAGATTGAGGCACGCCGGTGCGACGGTGAAGCTCCGTGGGGGAGATCCCGTGCTGATCGAGCAGCGCTCTTAAGACGGTAGAAACATTGCGTTTTTGCATAGCGTGCATAGTGCTTGTTCTTTTCGAAGATGACAAATGCTGTTTTGCATAACAAGTGCATAAACCGCTGAAATGTGCAGCGGGCCTTTCATCCCTGCGTAGGTCGGACTGCCCATGGTAACCTTGCGCCCATCGCGGAAAAGCCGGGCCGACGTCCCTCTTTTGCCCCACCCCTTTCAACGAATTCGCCTGATTACCTGATGAATAAAGCACTCTCCGATCTGTCTTCCCACACTCCGATGATGCAGCAGTACTGGCGTCTGAAGAACCAGCACCCTGACCAGTTGATGTTCTACCGCATGGGTGACTTCTACGAGATCTTCTATGAAGACGCGAAGAAGGCCGCCAAATTGCTGGACATCACCCTGACCGCCCGTGGGCAGTCGGCCGGGCAGGCGATTCCGATGTGTGGGATTCCTTACCACGCTGCGGAAGGTTACCTGGCGAAACTGGTCAAGCTCGGCGAATCGGTGGTGATCTGTGAACAGGTCGGCGACCCGGCGACCAGCAAAGGTCCGGTAGACCGTCAGGTTGTACGAATCATCACCCCCGGCACCGTCAGCGATGAAGCACTGCTGGACGAGCGCCGCGACAACCTGATCGCCGCCGTGCTGGGTGACGAGCGCCTGTTCGGCCTGGCCGTGCTGGACATCACCAGCGGCAACTTCAGCGTGCTGGAGATCAAAGGTTGGGAAAACCTGCTGGCGGAGCTGGAGCGGGTCAATCCGGTCGAGCTGATGATTCCGGATGACTGGCCAAAAGACTTGCCGGCCGAGAAGCGTCGTGGCGTTCGTCGTCGCGCACCGTGGGATTTCGAGCGTGATTCGGCGCTGAAAAGTCTTTGCCAGCAATTTTCCACCCAGGACCTCAAAGGTTTTGGCTGCGAGAACCTGACCCTCGCCATCGGTGCCGCCGGTTGCCTGTTGAGCTACGCCAAGGAAACCCAACGCACCGCCCTGCCGCATTTGCGCAGCCTGCGTCATGAGCGTCTGGACGATACCGTGGTGCTGGATGGCGCGAGCCGTCGCAACCTGGAGCTGGACACCAACCTGGCGGGTGGCCGCGAGAACACCCTGCAATCGGTGGTCGACCGTTGCCAGACCGCCATGGGCAGCCGCTTGCTGACCCGTTGGTTGAATCGCCCACTGCGCGACTTGAGCGTGCTGCTGGCACGCCAGACCTCGATCACCTGCCTGCTCGACGGTTACCGCTTCGAGAAACTCCAACCGCAGTTGAAAGAGATCGGTGACATTGAGCGGATTCTGGCGCGTATCGGCCTGCGTAACGCTCGCCCACGAGACCTGGCTCGCCTGCGCGACGCCCTCGGCGCGCTGCCAGAACTGCAAGTGGCGATGACCGAGCTTGAGGCGCCACACCTTCACCAACTGGCGGTGACTACCAGCACCTATCCCGAGCTGGCCGCCCTGCTGGAAAAAGCCATCATCGACAACCCGCCGGCGGTGATCCGCGACGGTGGCGTGTTGAAAACCGGTTACGACGCCGAGCTCGACGAGCTGCAATCGCTGAGCGAAAACGCCGGACAATTCCTGATCGACCTCGAAGCCCGCGAGAAGGCGCGCACCGGCCTGGCCAACCTGAAAGTCGGCTACAACCGGATTCACGGCTACTTCATCGAACTGCCAAGCAAGCAAGCCGAGCAGGCACCGGCCGATTACATCCGCCGCCAGACGCTCAAGGGTGCAGAGCGTTTCATCACGCCAGAACTCAAAGCCTTCGAAGACAAGGCCCTGTCGGCCAAGAGTCGCGCGCTGGCCCGCGAGAAGATGCTTTACGAGGCCCTGCTCGAAGACCTGATCAGCCAACTGCCACCGCTGCAGGACACTGCCGCGGCACTGGCCGAGCTGGATGTCTTGAGCAACCTGGCCGAGCGCGCACTGAACCTTGACCTGAACTGCCCACGGTTCGTCAGCGAGCCGTGCATGCGCATCAGCCAGGGCCGTCACCCGGTGGTTGAACAAGTACTGACCACACCGTTCGTGGCCAACGACCTGAGCCTGGACGACAGCACCCGGATGCTGGTGATTACCGGCCCGAACATGGGCGGTAAATCCACTTACATGCGGCAAACTGCGTTGATCGTGCTGCTGGCGCATATCGGTAGCTTCGTGCCCGCCGCCAGCTGCGAATTGTCGCTGGTGGACCGGATTTTCACCCGGATCGGCTCCAGCGATGACCTGGCCGGTGGTCGTTCGACCTTCATGGTCGAGATGAGCGAAACCGCGAACATCCTGCACAACGCCACCGAACGCAGCCTGGTGCTGATGGACGAAGTCGGTCGCGGCACCAGCACCTTCGACGGCCTGTCGCTGGCTTGGGCAGCAGCCGAGCGTCTGGCTCAGTTGCGCGCTTATACGCTGTTCGCCACCCACTACTTCGAGCTGACGGTACTGCCGGAAAGCCAGCCGCTGGTGGCCAACGTCCACCTCAACGCCACCGAGCACAACGAGCGCATCGTATTCCTCCACCACGTACTGCCTGGCCCTGCCAGCCAGAGCTACGGATTGGCGGTTGCGCAACTGGCCGGCGTCCCCACCGAGGTGATTGTGCGGGCTCGCGAGCATCTGGGTCGACTGGAAGCCACGGCGCTGCCTCACGAAACGCCGCAGCCAAGCAAAGGCAAACCGGCCGCGCCGCAGCAGAGCGATATGTTCGCCAGCCTGCCGCATCCAGTGCTCGATGAACTCGCCAAGCTTGATCTGGATGACATGACCCCGCGGAGAGCGCTGGAAATGCTCTATACATTAAAGACACGGATCTAACGCACTGGCCTGCAAGCTGTTAGAATCTCGCGCGGTTTGGGATGCTGCAGGCAAATAGCCTGGTCTGCAGACTATCGCTCCCAAACCTGGCGACCCCACCGTGAAGGGGCGCAGCACGCCGCCGCCTGAGGAGAGAATTAGAATGACCTTCGTCGTCACCGACAACTGCATCAAGTGCAAGTACACCGACTGCGTAGAAGTGTGTCCGGTGGACTGCTTTTACGAAGGCCCGAACTTCCTGGTGATTCACCCGGATGAGTGCATCGACTGCGCCCTGTGCGAGCCAGAATGCCCTGCTGTGGCCATCTTCTCTGAAGACGAAGTCCCAAGTGAGATGCAAGAATTCATTCAGCTGAACGTTGAACTGGCCGAAATCTGGCCCAACATCACTGAGAAGAAAGATCCGCTGCCGGATGCGGCAGAGTTTGATGGCGTTAAAGGCAAGATCAAAGACCTCGCTCGCTGATCATTGCCGCGCTCTTGAGCCGCGCTCTTGAAAAGGCCCCTTGCGGGCCTTTTTGCGTTACAGGCGCTGCGCCCCTTTTCTACGGACAAAAAAAAGGGGCGGTATGACCCGCCCACATTTTTTCCCTATTCCTTGTGTTCCTTTTCATCGTCCTGATGAATCACGTCCTTGCGATGTTCCTTGACCATCATCCTTGATGGCTGTGTCTATCCGTCGACACAGGGCTGATATTAAAGAGTTCCCCGGCAAGAGCAATCACCTGCCACGGGCAAATCCGGGTGAAACCAACTGTTTAACCGTAAGAAATATCATTACAAATCAAACAGTTAACCAGTTTAGTCAACAAATATAGACGACAACTACCTGGTAGAAAAACCGAACACTTACGAAAGAGTAAGCCATGGCTTACGTTAACCTGCGAAAGCGTCCGAATAGCTCTTACAAAGTTTAAACAGCACATTAACCGGCGAATAACAAAAAGCCCCGAAACAGACGGGGCTTATTGTTATCAGGCGAACGCGCTCCTGCTACTGGAACAGCGACTCGCTCGACAGGCCATTCTTCTCAAGGATTTCCCGCAGGCGTTTCAGACCTTCAACCTGAATCTGTCTGACCCGTTCACGGGTCAGGCCAATCTCCAGGCCTACGTCTTCCAGCGTACTGCTCTCATGGCCGCGCAGGCCGAAGCGGCGGATCACCACTTCGCGCTGTTTGTCCGTCAGCTCCGAGAGCCACTGATCGATGCTCTGCGACAGGTCATCATCCTGAAGCAGCTCACAAGGATCGGTAGGGCGGTCATCGGTAAGGGTGTCCAGCAGGGTTTTATCCGAATCCGGACCCAGCGAGACGTCGACCGAAGAAACCCGCTCGTTCAGGCCCAGCATGCGCTTGACCTCCCCTACCGGTTTTTCCAGCAGGTTGGCGATTTCTTCGGGAGAGGGTTCGTGATCGAGCTTTTGCGTCAGCTCCCGTGCTGCCCGAAGGTAGACGTTGAGCTCTTTGACCACATGAATCGGCAGCCGGATGGTCCGGGTCTGATTCATGATTGCACGCTCGATGGTCTGGCGGATCCACCAGGTCGCGTAGGTCGAAAAGCGGAAGCCGCGCTCCGGGTCGAACTTCTCCACTGCCCGGATCAGGCCGAGGTTACCCTCTTCGATCAGGTCGAGCAGCGACAGTCCACGATTGACGTAGCGTCGGGCGATTTTCACCACCAGTCGCAGGTTGCTTTCAATCATGCGTTTGCGCCCAGCCGGATCGCCACTTTGCGACAGGCGCGCAAAATGAACTTCTTCTTCCGGAGACAACAAGGGGGAAAAGCCGATTTCGTTGAGGTACAGCTGAGTAGCATCGAGCGCTCGGGTGTAGTCGATGTACTTATGCTGCTTGAGTGTTGCGGAGTGTCTGGATTTGGCGCGAACTGAAGGCGTAGCAGATCCTTCATTCGACATCTCGTCCGATGCGACGTCGGTCTCCATCAGGAGAACCTCATCGTCGATGTCAAACTCCGGCACTTCTTTACTGAGAGCCATTGTTATAGTCCTTTGGTGAGTTCGACCTCAGGCTCAAGCGACGCCTTTATCCTTGGCAACGCTGGAGCCTGTTCCCTCTACGTGACGGAACAGGCTGGAAACAAATCAACGACGTGGCAGGAATTGCAGCGGATCTACAGGTTTACCTTGTCGGCGAATCTCAAAATGCAGTTTCACCCGGTCTGTACCCGTTGACCCCATTTCGGCAATTGTCTGTCCGACTTTGACCTGCTGCCCCTCCCGAACCAACAGCCTGCGGTTGTGACCGTAGGCACTGACGTAGGTATCGCTGTGTTTGATGATGACCAATTCGCCGTAGCCCCGCAAGCCACTCCCGGCGTAAACCACCGTCCCATCAGACGCAGCTAAAACAGGCTGTCCCAAATCCCCGGCGATATCAATTCCTTTATTCAAACTACCGTTTGAAGAGAATTTTCCAATCAAAATGCCGTTGGATGGCCATCCCCAGCCTGTCGGCGCAGGCCCTGCCGGAGGCAGTGGCGCAGGTGCCGGCTTGTTTGCGACGGACGGTGCAGCCGTCTCTTTGGCCGGGCTGGCACCCGATGCCGGACGCCGGGTGACAGTAAATTTGCTCGAAGAAGAAGCGGCTGTCCCGGACGCGGTCACCACCTCTGTCGGCGTTGAACCGGAACGCCCATCGAAGCGAATCGTCTGACCTGGATGGATTGTGTAAGGCGTAGGAATGTTGTTGCGTGCCGCCAGGGCCTTGTAGTCCCAGCCGTAGCGAAACGCGATCGAGAACAGGGTATCGCCGCGACGGACCACGTATTGGCCGGTGGTTACTGCGGGGCGTTGGGCCGCCGCGTTATTACGATCGACCACTCGCACATCGCTTGAACGCGTGCTGGAGCAACCGACCAACAAGGAACTCAAGACAAGGCCAGTCACCAGGCGCTGAAAGCTTGTTGTACCGATACGCTGCGCAATGACTGTGAGACTCACCCGCCGCTCCCTTTGTGGTGGTTGAAGATAAAAATCGCCGTATTCAGGCATGAAATGTCGCAAGTATAACTGGCCGTTCGGGCTTTACCGCCGGTAAAACAAAATCGATACGCGCACACGTTTGCCGATCGCTGTTCAATCGCGTTTAACCGATCAATGCCGCTGTAAGACCAAGGTAATCAAACAGAATTCAGCGTCTTTAAATAAATGCTCAAACCAGTGGCCCATGGAGCAATGGCACGAAGCGCACGCTCCCCAAAACGCGCCTGGAAAAGCCTTGTTCTTCACGGATGATCAACATCAATTGCTGAACCTCCCCTGAACCAACCGGAATCACCAACCGCCCACCCGGCGCTAATTGATCGAGCAACGCCTGGGGTACATCGGTCGCCACCGCAGTGACGATGATGCCGTTGTACGGCGCCAGCGCCGGCCAGCCTTCCCAACCGTCGCCCCAGCGAAACACCACGTTGCGCAGGTTCAACTCGACCAGGCGTTCCTTGGCGCGATCCTGCAGGACCTTGATGCGCTCGACGGAAAACACCCGCTCGACCAATTGCGACAACACCGCCGTCTGGTAACCGGACCCGGTACCGATCTCCAGCACTTTATCCAGAGGACCGGCCTCCAGCAGCAGTTCGCTCATGCGAGCCACCATATAAGGCTGCGAAATGGTCTGGTTATGGCCGATCGGCAATGCCGTGTCTTCGTAGGCTCGATGCGCCAGGGCTTCATCGACAAACAGATGACGCGGTGTCCGCCGAATGACCTCCAACACCTGGGCGTTGGACAGACCTTCCTCATACAGGCGCTGGATCAGCCGTTCGCGCGTGCGCTGGGAGGTCATCCCGATTCCACGACGCAGGATATCGTCTTGTTCACGAGCCATCAGCGCAGCCCCTCCAGCCAGCCATCAAGACTTCCAAAGGCGTCATTGAAGGTGCGATCGAGTTGCAGCGGCGTGATCGAAACGTAGCCCTGCATCACCGCATGGAAATCCGTACCCGGCCCGCCATCTTCCACATCACCGGCCGCGGCAATCCAGTAGCCGGACTTGCCACGCGGGTCGACGACCTTTATCGGCGCAGCAGCACGGGCGCGATGGCMCAGGCGGGTCAGCTGGATGCCTCGAATGTGAGCCAGGGGCAGATTGGGAATGTTCACGTTCAGCACCGTGCGCGGTGGCAAATCGAGGTCGGCATGAGCCTCTACCAGCTTGCGCGCAAAGTAGGCCGCCGTCGGCAGGTGTTCCACTTGCCGCGATACCAGCGAAAAGGCAAACGACGGCAGCGTGAGGAAACGCCCTTCGAGCGCCGCCGCGACCGTGCCGGAATACAGCACATCGTCGCCCAGGTTGGCCCCCATGTTAATCCCGGAAACCACCATATCCGGCTCGCACTCCAGCAAACCGTTGAGGCCCAGGTGCACGCAATCGGTCGGCGTGCCATTGAGGCTGATAAAGCCATTGGCCAGGGTTTGCGGGTGCAACGGACGGTCGAGCGTCAGCGAACTGCTGGCGCCGCTTTTGTCCTGGTCAGGGGCAATAACCACGCACTCGGTGTAATCCGCCAGCGCAGCATGAAGCGCGGCAAGACCGGGTGCTGCTACCCCATCGTCGTTAGAAATCAGAATACGCATGAGCTGTCCGTCTGCCCTACCGGCACCAGATCGACGAGTTCACGCACCAGTACGGTGGCGAAGCATCCGGCCGGAAGGACGAATTCCAGTTGCAGAATGTCCAGCGAGGGATAATGCCACGTCAACCCGCCAATGGGCAGCCGCAGGATGCGACGTTCATGGCTCATTCCAGCGTTTATCAACCAATCGCGCAGATCCGCTTCGCCTGTCGCGACCTGCTGCTCGAGCTCATGAGTCGCACCGGTCGCGGGCGACTCGCCTTCGCCCCACTGCGGCCCGGTCGGGTGCAGGTCGAGGATCGCCAGACGCGGGTCACTGCATTCGGCCTCACCGGCCGGAAAGAAGCTGCGGCTGTCGGTGAAAGCCAGCAAGTCGCCCACCTGGGCGCGCTGCCAGCTGCCGTCGGCAACTCGCGCCGCCAACACCTGATTGAACAGAAAGCTGCGCGCAGTGGAGAGCAGGCGTGAACGCACGTTGCGCTGTTCCGGCAAGGCTTTGCGTGCCGCCCAGTCACGGGCATCCACCACGTTGCCGCCGTTATGGCCGAAACGCTGCGCGCCGAAGTAGTTGGGAACGCCTTGTTTGGCGATCAGTTGCAGACGCGCGTCAATCGCCGCCTTGTCGCCGGTGAGCTGGGTCAGGCGCAAGGTGAAACCATTGGCCGAATGCGCACCGCGCTGCAACTTGCGTTTATGGCGTGCGGTCTTGAGGATTTTCAGTGTGTCGTTTTCTGCCGCGGACAAGTCAGGATCGGCCTTGCCCGGCAATTGCACGCTGAACCACTGGCGGGTCAGTGCCTGGCGATCTTTCAAGCCGGCATAGCTGACGGTGCGCAACGGCACGCCGGCAGCCTTGGCAATTCGCCGGGCCGCCTCTTCAGTGTTCAGGCCGCGTTTTTCCACCCAGATCCACAGGTGTTCGCCTTCGCCAGTCAGCGGAATATCGAGGACTTCATCGACCTGAAAATCCTCCGCGATGGCTTTCAGTACGGCAGTGCCGAGGGCTTCACCGTAGGCACGCGGGCCGAGCAATTGCAGTTCATTCATGCGCGCAACAACAAGGCAACGGAGTGCACGGCAATGCCCTCTTCGCGACCGACAAAGCCGAGCTTTTCGGTGGTGGTAGCTTTCACGTTCACTTGATCCAACTCAACTTGAAGATCCGCGGCGATCAGCGCACGCATCGATTCGATATGCGGGGCCATTTTCGGCGCCTGGGCAACGATGGTGTTATCGACATTACCGACCTTCCAGCCCTTGGCGTGGATCAGCGCGACAACGTGACGCAACAGTACGCGGCTGTCAGCACCTTTGAATTGCGGGTCGGTGTCTGGAAAGTGTTTACCGATATCACCCAGCGCCGCTGCGCCGAGCAAGGCATCGCTCAACGAATGCAGCAAGACGTCGCCGTCGGAATGGGCGAGCAGTCCGAAACCGTGTGCAATTCGCACGCCGCCCAGGGTGATGAAATCGCCTTCAGCGAAACGGTGCACATCATAGCCGTGGCCAATACGCATAAAAAAACGCCCCGATTTAGTCAGGGCGTGATTCTACCTGCTTTGGCGGACATTAGGCGCCTAGAGCGTGTGCGTGATGTCGCAAGTGTTCATCAATAAAGCTGGCGATAAAGAAATAGCTGTGGTCGTAGCCCGGTTGCAGACGCAAGGTCAGCGGATGGCCGGCCAGTTTCGCCGCTTGCTGCAGCGCTTCGGGCTTGAGCTGAGTGGCGAGGAAGTCGTCCCGATCGCCTTGATCCACCAGCAACGGCAGCTTTTCGCTGGCTTCGCTGATCAGCACGCAGGCATCCCATTCGCGCCACTTCGAACGCTCTTCGCCCAGGTAGCGCGAAAACGCCTTCTGACCCCAAGGGCAATCCATCGGATTGTTGATGGGCGCGAAGGCCGACACCGACTGATACCGCCCAGGGTTGCGCAAGGCACAGACCAGTGCGCCGTGCCCACCCATGGAGTGGCCGCTGACGCCGCGTTTGTCCGAGGCCGGAAAATGCGCTTCGACCAACGCCGGTAATTCCTGCACCACATAGTCGTGCATCCGATAGTGCCTGGCCCAAGGCTCCTGCGTGGCATTCAGATAAAACCCGGCACCCAGGCCGAAATCCCATGCGCCGTCCGGGTCGCCTGGAACATCGGCACCTCGCGGGCTGGTGTCTGGCGCGACAATGATCAGCCCCAGCTCGGCCGCCATGCGCATCGCGCCGGCCTTGTGCATGAAGTTTTCGTCGGTGCAGGTCAATCCCGACAGCCAGTACAACACCGGCAGCTTACCGCCCTGCTCCGCTTGCGGCGGCAGGTACACCGCAAACACCATGTCGCAGCCCAGCACCTCGGAATGATGCTTGTAGCGTTTATGCCAGCCACCGAAGCTCTTCTGGCATGAGAGATTTTCCAGACTCATGGCCGACCTCTGAAATGGATGACAGAGCGGATGCTTTTGCCTTCATGCATCAGGTCGAATGCCTTGTTGATGTCTTCCAGACCCATGGTGTGGGTGATGAAAGTGTCCAACGGGATTTCGCCGGTCTGGGCCATTTCCACGTAGCTTGGCAACTCGGTACGACCGCGCACGCCGCCAAATGCCGAACCGCGCCAGACGCGACCGGTCACCAGTTGGAACGGACGGGTGGAGATTTCCTGGCCAGCACCGGCAACGCCGATGATCACCGACTCACCCCAACCTTTATGGCAGCACTCCAGTGCCGCACGCATCAGCTGTACATTGCCGATGCACTCGAAGGAGAAGTCGACGCCGCCATCAGTCATGTCGACGATCACGTCCTGAATCGGCCGATCGAAATCTTTCGGGTTCACACAATCGGTAGCGCCCAACTGCTTGGCGATTTCGAACTTGGCCGGGTTGATGTCGATGGCAATGATTCGCCCGGCTTTGGCTTTGACCGCACCGATGACCGCAGACAGGCCAATACCGCCCAGGCCGAAGATGGCCACGGTGTCGCCCGGCTTGACCTTGGCAGTGTTGATGACCGCGCCGATACCGGTGGTGACGCCGCAACCCAGCAGGCAGACTTTTTCCAGTGGTGCTTCTTTAGGGATCTTCGCGACGGAGATTTCCGGCAATACGGTGTATTCGGAAAAGGTCGAAGTACCCATGTAGTGGAAAATCGGCTGACCTTTGTAGGAGAAACGCGTAGTGCCGTCTGGCATCAGGCCTTTGCCCTGGGTCGCACGAATGGCCTGGCAGAGGTTGGTCTTGCCCGACTTGCAGAATTTGCACTGGCCGCATTCCGGGGTGTACAGCGGAATCACGTGATCGCCGACCGCGACCGAGGTCACGCCTTCACCGATAGCTTCGACAATCGCGCCACCTTCGTGGCCGAGGATCGACGGGAAGATGCCTTCCGGGTCAGCGCCCGACAGGGTGTAGGCGTCGGTATGGCAAACACCGGAGGCGACCACACGCAACAGGACTTCACCCGCCTTGGGCATGGCGACATCGACTTCAACGATCTCAAGGGGTTTCTTGGCCTCGAAGGCAACGGCAGCGCGCGACTTGATCATCCTGTCTCTCCAGCGAATAAAAACGAGACAACCAGTGTAAAACACCGCCAGACGATTAATAATCCAGCCAAAAGCAAAACATTATTGCTGCACAGGGATAATCTTCATGTCCGAGAACCGCTGGGAAGGCATCGATGAATTCGTTGCCGTCGCCGAATGCAACCAGTTCACGGCTGCCGCCGAACGCCTCGGGGTTTCGTCCTCGCACATCAGTCGACAAATCGTACGCCTTGAAGAGCGCCTGCAAACCCGCCTGCTTTACCGCAGTACCCGTCGCGTGACGCTGACCGAGGCCGGACAGACGTTCCTGCAACACTGCCAACGCTTGCAAGACGGACGTGAAGAAGCCTTGCGCGCCGTCGGCGACCTGACCAGCGAACCCAAAGGCATGCTGCGCATGACCTGTGCAGTGGCGTACGGCGAGCGCTTCATCGTGCCGCTGGTGACCAGCTTCATGGGGCTTTACCCGCAATTGCGGGTCGATATCGAGCTGAGCAACCGTCCGCTCGACCTGGTGCACGAGGGCCTGGACCTGGCAATCCGGCTCGGCCGCCTGCAAGACTCACGGTTGGTAGCCACGCGCCTGGCGCCACGACGCATGTACTTGTGCGCCTCGCCGTCCTATCTGGAACGCTATGGCCGACCGCACAGCTTGTCCGAGCTGAGTCGACACAACTGCCTGATCGGCAGCTCGGACATCTGGCAACTGGAACAGGACGGCAGAGAATTTTCCCAGCGAGTACAAGGCAATTGGCGCTGTAACAGCGGGCAAGCAGTGCTGGACGCAGCGCTACAAGGTGTCGGGTTGTGTCAGCTGCCGGACTACTACGTGCTGGAGCACCTGAACAGTGGCGCCCTGGTGTCGTTGCTGGATGCTCATCAACCACCGAACACCGCCGTCTGGGCGCTGTATCCACAGCAACGGCATCTATCGCCGAAGGTGCGCAAACTCGTGGAGTATCTGAAGGAAGGGTTGGCCAAACGGCCGGAATATCAGGTTTGATCAAAAGATCAAAAGATCAAAAGATCAAAAGATCAAAAGATCAAAGGATCGCGCAGCCTACCGCAGCTCCAAAGATAACCAATAACACGCCCCCACCACTCAACAGGCCGAGCGTTAGCTCGCCTGCCGCTGTTGATCTTGATCCACCCGCCCCTATCGGGAGGCCGAGTGGAGGTGTTCATCAGGGGGTGGGCGCGCAGCGCCGTACGGCGCAGCCGGACACATCGAGAGG
>NZ_JBFTNH010000017.1:0-115831 GCF_056397385.1 Pseudomonas sp. 05N36
CGTGGCTGCGCCACGCACTTGAGCGCCTGCGTGGCTGCGCCACGCACTTGAGCGCCTGCCACAAGCCTCGAGTGT
Source organism: Pseudomonas sp. 05N36 (assembly GCF_056397385.1). Classification (NCBI taxonomy): domain Bacteria; kingdom Pseudomonadati; phylum Pseudomonadota; class Gammaproteobacteria; order Pseudomonadales; family Pseudomonadaceae; genus Pseudomonas; species Pseudomonas sp. 05N36. The sequence goes on from NZ_JBFTNH010000017.1 coordinate 76, forward strand.
AGAAGACTTCGAGGCCTTGCTGCCGTGGAACTGCACACCGCAAACTCCAAGATAGCCATAGATCCCCACCTTTAAAATGTGGGGTTCATGGAGCGCTTACGAATGAACAACCTGGCCATTGCAATAGTCTCTAAACAACCGACTCAACTACTGCCCGAGCAAAAACTGACCTGCGCCTACGATTGCCGCAAACACAGCATTGGTGAGGAAATCAGCGAGCAACTCGAGATCGCCCCGATGCAAATCCGTGTGATCAAGCATGTGTGCAGGGAATACGCCTGCCGTGGCGGTGAACCGCTCTGGTCACTGCTGACAAACCGACTCGACTGATCGAAAAGAGCATGGCAAGCCCCAGTGTTTTGGCGATAGCACTGACGACCAAATTCGTCGATTGCCTGCAACTGCATCGCTTCGAAAAAGCACTCGGCCGCCACGGTGTCGATATTCCACGACAAACCTCCGCGCGCTGGATTATCCGTGCCGCGAACACCTGCAATTTTTGCTCAACTTGATGAGGGAATGACTTCTGGAAAGTCGCGTACGATATACATGCCCAGGATGTGGGCGTGAACCGACGGAGCGTCAAATCGGCGGGTGGTACTTGTTGACTACTCGACCAGCCGGGCGCAGGAAGTTCCGTCGAGCCTGCTCAAACGTTGACGCTGCTGCACCCATGCACGACGCAAGCTTGTCGAGGCGCAAAAGGTGCAGCCTAAAGGCGATGATGGAGCGCTTACGCTATTTTTTATTTACAGCGCACCAAGAAAGAACAAATCAGCGGTAACTCTCACAAGACTTCAAGGCCCGGTTTTTTGCAACGGAGTAGGCTTCGTGGAGTTGTTTGTGCCTGCTCAGCCTCACCTCCAGATCCGCAGGTGTTCTGAACAACGACGTGGTTTTTGGTACATAACAGAACTGATTTTTATACCCATAGCGCAACCAAAGATTCCAGTCTTCCAGATTACTCATATCGATCTCGAAACCGCCCCGCTTCAGGTATAGCTCTCTTTTGAAAAGAAGAGACTGAATAGGGATGAAGTTATGATCCAGCAACACATCGTAATCATATTCATGCTTAAAGAAGTCGTGAGTCTCGTGACTGACCTCCGTATATCTCCCATTATTGCCGCCAGTGACTGTACCAACTTCCATTGCCAACGAATAAGCTGCAACGGCCTGCTCATTCTTCAACAGTGCCGCCACAAGGACCTCAACGTGATCCGAGAATAGCAAATCATCGTCATCGAGAAACATGCAGTACTTGCCCTTGGCCATCTCAAGACCATAGTTACCTGTCACCGATCGCCCTACTTTCTCCAGACCGTAGAAGCTGACACTTCGCCCATCTGAAGGCTGCACCTTAGATACGAGAGACTTCATTGTCGAGCCTCCGTCCTCGACCACGATCAACTCAATATTGCGGTAGGTCTGATTGAATACCGACATGATGGACTGCCGTAGAAACTCCTCTCTCTGCCGATAAGTGCGCGTCACGATGGTGACCAAAGGCTGCTCAGCAAAAGGATCACCGACAGGCCAAAAAGCACCTTCCCTGATCATTTCATAATCAAAGCCCCTGAAGGGAAAACAAGCATCCTTATCTGGCCCCCTACCCCTGAGAAAATATGGGGCTTTTTTCATGAGCCGAGCGATATTACCCAGTAAATCCCGACGGGACCCCGGATATACTTGCGGTCGCAACAACAATAATAACTGCAGAACAACACCTCCGACCTTGTCGGTCAGTCGACCATAACGCAATCGAATATAAGCATTGGCCAATGTACTACCAGTATACTGAATCGGCTTCACATGGTTTTCATGCTCATAGGTGTAGTGATAAACGATAGCGGAAGGACAATACTTCAACCGATACCCATAAGATCTGAACCGATAAGAAAGCTCCACATCCTCTCCATACATGAATATCTGACTTTCATACCCACCAACCTTAACGTAGGCGGACCTTCTGACCAGAACACATGCATGCGAAGACCAGTTAGTTTCCAGCGTCACCGGATCATAATATTTCGGATGTTCATAAGGCGCCTGCCTTAACTCCCAGGATGCGACATCCTCCTGATTTTCCGACAACGCACAAGAAACTATTTTCTCAATGGAGTTATCTGCGAAAGTAATGTCGATATTGCTGACCAGAAAATATTCCGAATCGCCCTGCTTGATCGCGCGGTCATGACCAGCACCAAAACCTACGTTTTCACCCTGCAAAACCTGAAAGCCGGCCAACTCGACACCCAAGGTCGCTTTCCAGTGCTCTAACGCTTCGACCGTATTATCACCGGAACCGTTATCAACAAAATAAAGGTTCAACTTTCCAAGTGGATAGCTCTGACTTTTCAACGATTCAAAAAAGCCATCAACCCACTTGGCGCTATTATAGGTAACGATGGACACATCAATAACGGGCTGAGCAGTGGCTACCGAACGGACCAAGGCATGAGAAAATCGACGATCCGTAATGTCCTGTATCGCTTTGGCATTATTTTTGGAATAGATAATCGAAAGAAGCTTTACACGAAATGCCTTTGAGTAAAGAGAAACTCGAACACGAATACTCACCAGAAAAGGAAGCTTCTGATAGAGCGGCCGAAGTACCGCCTTCGGACTCGACACGAGCCGACGCAGCCCCGATAGGTAGCGCATTACAAACGACTCTTTTGAAGTCCTCATACTGAATAGCTCTTCCCTTAAAAACGAATTTTTTTCTTCTGAGTTTTCAAACTGCACACCCTTTTGTTGCAACACATGAAGTTGCTTTTCCACCTCAACAAGCTGGCTATTGACGCGAACAAACTCATCATTCAACAAAACCAACTCGGCACCCAGCTCCTTATTTTTTGACTCTAGCCATGTAATATAGGATTGCTGGCGATAACTTTCCAAATCAGGGTCGAAACAATTTCTTTCGCCACTCGACTCACCCTCATGCCGTATCCGAGCCAAGTGAGCTGACGGCTCGCAGAACTGGGCAGCAGAAAGAAAGTATTGCGTCTCGGCAAAATCCAGAATGGATGCTCTGAGCGCTTGCGTGCACACGCTATTTGTCTTGTGGGCTTGCCAAATCGACAGCAGATTCGCCGGTTCCCGGACATCGATAGTCAGCCCCAATCCTGAATAGGGGGCCAACCCCACGACGTAAACAGGCTTGCCAGCCAAAGCGGCCTCAAATCCAGCAGAGGAATTAATGGTGAAGACAACATCGGCGGCTGCAATCAAATCAGAAATACTGTCTTCTTTGTCGGCGACGAAGACATGAGCCGGCAGCGGCGGCACTGAATCCAACGGATGTGGCTTGACGATGACCTTTAAACCCGAACCGGAAATCACATCTGAAACATGCTGAACATACTCGGCCATGCTTGAATAGGGAGACCCCATGATTACATTGGAGTCATCCTGAACCTGAAGCAGAATCAGAGCATTCGGTACCTTGGCCTCACCTTGGTACTTATAGCGATCTTCAAGCATCTTTAATCTATCAGTAGACCCGCTATTGTCGTGGGCCTGCATCTTATCCAGGTAGATGGCGAACTCCGCCCTGAACGCACTTCGCACATTAACGCCTTGCGGATCCGAGTAGTAACCCATCGCGTTAGGCGCTCGCAACATACCCAGCTCATTAAAAATCAGAGGAATATGGTGAGAGGAACAAGTAGTGTCCAGCGTGCCGTCATAGTTCCAACAAAAAACGAGATCCGGGTCTAACTCGCTCACCAACCGCCGAACAAATTTGTCGTGATAAGGAAGCGCTTCCTTATTGAGTATCGCGGTCCAGTCGGCCAGCCAATCAGAGCGAGACCCATCTGGATAAACACACGAAAGCGTCGTGGGACTTACCCACTGATAATCAAATACGCCATATTCATTTTTCAGCTCGTCAGAGCCAACAAATATGCACTCCCAGCCTTCACTGGCAAATTTATCCGCCAACGGCAGATACAAATCAACGATACTACTGAACAACGTCGGCCGCCCTCTTAGCACCAGAGGCAGCGTATAAAACATAACTCTCTTGAATTTTCTTTGCGCCACCCGCACTGCTGGGTTACCCACTGCAATACTTTGCGGTTCAACATTAAACTTTACGACCGAGTTTGCACTGACAATTGAGCCCTTACCCACGACAGCTCCTGCCAGAACTGAAGCACTCGCTCCAATCCAGACATCATCCTCAATATTCACCTCAGCCAATTTCAGCCCCTGATCCTTGACAGGTATTTTGCGATCATGGCGATGAGTAGAGGACGTTATGGAAACGTTAGGTGCAATCAACACATTTTTGCCGATCGTGACTTTTCCACTTCCGTTAATCCATGCACCACAGTTAATCACGGTGCCAGACGAGATACTCAAAAACCCGCCAGCACCACACTCAATAACGACATTGTCGCGAATCTGTACATCGTCAGCGATAATACAAACAGCGGTATCATCCACATGAAACTTTACCGTTTCGGCAATGACAGCGTTACCAATCTTAAGCATAGTATCAAGCAACCTTCACAACATTTATGGTTGACGGACAATAGGCCACACCTACAGTCTGACGCCCACCAGACACACTCACTTTTCTTAAGGGCCACCGCTGATCCAACTCAACGCGCTCGCCATTCAGACTGGCCATACCGATATACAGAAAATACTCACCAGGCACGATATTTAGCGAATAGGAAAAGCTGACCTTATACGCCCCTTTCTCAAAGTTAATTCCACTATCAGCCAACAGGGTATTGTCACCCGCCACATCGACGCCCTTTGCGTTTCTCAATGAGTAGCCAATGACGACGTTTTTTATTACTGTCCGAGACTCGATATAGCAATTCATGGTGACTTCACTCATTGGCTCGAAATGATTTGTTTTAACCCCCGCAGAGTCAAAAAAATCAACCGCGTTGATTTTAGCTTCTCCGGAGCCAAATCTCACCTCTGAAATGTCACCCAGTTCTTTCTCATAAGAAGCATCAACATGCAACTCCTCCGCAAGAGCCGTTGTCGATGCACCTGCATTTCGAACGTTTTTTTCGTAGTTTTTGGTAGCTGTCAGCACGTCGGCACTGTAATCAACAATACGACCGGCCTGCATTACAATAACGGCTTGGCAAAACCGAATAACCGACTGAGTATCATGAGAAACAAAAAGTATTGTGGTGCCTCGCTCCTGCATATGCTTCATTCTAAGCATACACTTCAACTGAAACCCTGCATCCCCAACGCTCAACGCCTCATCAACAATAAGCACGTCCGGCTCAACATTAATAGCAACAGAAAAGGCCAAGCGCGCAAACATACCGCTACTGTACATTCTAACGGGCTGATTGATAAATTCGCCAATGTCTGCAAATTCCATAATAGCCGAAACACGCGATTGCATTTCCGCGCGACTGTACCCCATCAATGTACCCTGGAAGTAAATATTCTCCATCCCGGTATAATCAGGGTTGAAGCCTGCCCCCAGCTCCAGCAACGAGGCGATTCGACCGAACACTTTAACTTCCCCACTTGTGGGCGTGAGCACACCGGTCAAAATCTTGAGCAGTGTACTCTTGCCCGCTCCGTTCTTTCCTAATATACCAACGGTCTGCCCCTTCTTGACCGAGAAGGCTATATCCGAAAGAGCATGAAAATCGTGATGCCGACGCCCGCCGAACAAAGACAGGGCCTCAATCAATCTATCAACGGGTTTGTCATAGAGTCGATAGACTTTACAGATATTACTGACAACAATGGCATCCTCGATTACTTCAGTCATCACAAAACATCCGCAAAGTGAGGTCTTAGTTTTTTGAACGTCCGTAAACCTACCAGCATCAGAATGATCAGGACAATCCAGAACACGATCGTTTGCTCCGAACGCTCCCAAAACCAGACACCACGAATGAGTGAATCCCTGAACCCTTCGACAATATAAGCGAACGGATTAAACTGAAGATACGCTGCGGCGCGACTATGCATGGCATTGATATCCCAGAAAACCGGAGTTAGCCAGAAGCCAAATTGCACCGCCATGGAAACCAACTGACTCAGGTCTGGAAAAAAGATAACCACCGAACTGGTAATCCAGGCAATTGCCAGCAACAAAGCAAACAAACAGACAATATAATAAACAACCTGAAGCCAATACACCGTAGGTGCATACCCATATGCCAAAAACAAAAGAACCAGTATACAAACAAAAAAAAGGTGGACCATCAACGCCGAACCAAGTTTTACCAACGGCAGCAATGAAACCCTGAAGACAATTTTTTTTACCAGAAAACTATTTTCCTTTACCGACGAACACCCTGAGTTCAATGCTTCAACGATAAAGAACCAGGGCACCAGACCACACACCAACCACAGGACAAATGGAAAATCGTTATGAGGAGCCGCCTTGAACCCAAACTGAAACACAAACCACAAGATAACAGTGGTTGCCACAGGCTGAATAAACACCCACAAGATGCCAAGATAGTTAGTAAGGTATCTCGCACGAAGGTCATTGGATATCAGATTCAGCAATACCCTTCGATCCCGTGCAAACTCTCTGAATATACGCATTAAATTATTCCTTCGAGATAGATACCCTTCACAATCATCAACCGAAAGCCATACCAACAATCATCGGCCTTCCCAGCACAACCGACAGGCACACCCTGTCACTGTAGCCCTAAAACCTGAACGCTATCCGCAGAGGAGGCCTGCGCCACAGCCCTCATTAGAAACCGGCGAAGCTCCGCTCATAAACACTACCGCTCACAAGGGAGATCTGCCCGGCTCAGGATACGGACTTTTGATGGGCGGAATATGTGAGGTTTCTGAAAAGCTCGTAAGAAAAATCCTAGAGAATTCCCCCAAAAAAACAGTCGTCACCTTGCCGACTCCAACACTCCAGCCTGATATTTGTACGCAATCAGCACCAGCGGAATGTATGCAATGACCAGGGCAGCAATACCTGGAATCAAACCGACTCCGACAGCAATCGACAGCGGCGCAAGCCATAGCAGATTTATCGCCAGAACAACATAAACCACCGCTTTATGACTTCCATACTTCCGAGAAGCATATTGATAAGCGTGACTGCGATGGGCCTCATAAATCTTGTCCCCGCGAAGAAGGCGCCGCATGAGCGTCCAGGTTGCATCGACAATGAATACCCCCAACAGTATCAGCCAACACCAAAGCAACTCAGGCGCTTTAGCGGCAGCGATAATGGCCAGCAAGCCTATGATCAGTCCGATAAAACCACTTCCGGCATCCCCCATGAAAATTCGCGCAGGGGGAAAGTTCCAGCAAAGAAACCCCGCCACAGAGCCTGCCAGTATCAAAACCACCCAGGTCAGTTCCTGATACCCGCTCAGCCAATAGACCAGGCACCCAGACAAGCACACAGAGATAGCCTCAACACTGGCCAGCCCATCGATGCCATCCATGAAGTTGTAGAGATTGAGCATCCAGACCAGAAAGATGGCGAACAGAAAGGTTGCGAACCATTTCAAATCGAGAAGCAAACCAAAAACAGAGATCTGCACTCCCCCGCCCAACCAGAACAGCGCCCAGCCGGCGGCAATGAAATGCCCGAACAAACGCCATCTTGCCGCAATGTGCCCGTGATCATCAGCAAAACCCAAAGCCGCAACCAGCGCTCCCGCCCCCAACAACCCTGCCAGGGTAGGTAGATCGATCAAATCGAGACCATACAACGCGGGTAGCGCGAGCAGAAATGAAATGACTATCGCCACTCCACCACCTCTCGGAGTAGGAAGAGTGTGGGAGCTACGTAAATTAGGAATATCGATCAGGCTATTGGCCAGTGCATAGCGCCGCAAAACATAAGTCAACAATAGCGAGATGACGAACACCGCACTTAACAACCAACAGAAAATCATTTTTTTAGAGTATCCAGATAGTGATCAACCGTCCGACGTAGCGCCCGGTCCACCCCGACAGGAGGAGACCAACTCAAGAGGGTTTGAGTCCTGACGATATCGACCTCAAGAGAATCGAATAAACGCTGGGCGATGACTTTTTTTCCGAGCACAAACAAAGCCCCCTTCAACATCCAGACTGGAACGGGGATCAGCAACGCTGGCTTTCCGAAAGCCTTGCCAATGCGCATCAATAACTGTGTTGTCGACAAGTCTTCGCCATCACTGACCAAAAACGTATTATTGGCAGCCTCAGGATGATCGACACATTTGATAACCAGATCCACAAGGTTATCCACAGCGACAAAACTTCTTCGATTATTTATGGCGCCCAAAGGCAACGGAATTCTTTTATTCAGCCAAACCATCATATTCAAAAAGTTGGCCTTCACTCCCGGACCATAAACCAGTGGCGGGCGGATAATCACGACCTCCATTCCGGTATCCTGACTGATTTGCCGGAGCGCCTCTTCCGCCTCCAGCTTGGAGATGCCATAGGGATCAATCGGTGCAGGAGAATCATCGAATTTGAAGGGAGCACCCGGCGTGCTGCGCTCGCCATTCACCTTGATCGAACTGATGAAGATGAAGCGTTTCACGCCTGACTCTGCTGCTTTACGAGCAAGTCGAACCGTACCGTCCACGTTGATTTTGCGAAATTCTGCCAAGGCATCAGTAGCTGTTTCATTCATCACATGCACCCGCGCGGCACAGTGAATGATCACCTGAACATCGTCCAGCACCGGCAGCCTTGCGCCATTTCCCAAGGCGAATGGCACCACTCGACAAAGTCCGGCAAGGCATGAAGAGCCGCGAACCGCAGCCACCGGCGTGAACTTTTTGTCCAGCAGTAGCCGCAAAACCACCGACTCACCAACAAAACCAGACGCTCCAGTCACCAGAACCTTCGGTCCTTTCATTAGGTTTTTTTCCCGATTATTGCGGTAGCCCAACAAATCAGGAAGAAAAACACCTTGTCCCGCACCCGCCGCCGACATTTCCAGGCACTGAACGAAAGCATCATCAGCTGTCTGCGTCCAAGTCGATACCAACGCCGAACAAAAGGATCGTTTTCCTTGCCCACAAGTGCCGCAATGAGCTGTACCTGAGAAAACCACCAACCGTCATGAATGGTTTTGTAACGCACGAACAATGAGCTGATCCCAATGTTCGCACCTACCTGGTTACTTTCGTGCTGGCGGTATTGCATAGAAGGTACCGGGTCGGTAAACCACTTGAAACCATGACTGCGAGCAAATGCATAGATATACCAGTCATGCAGACTTACGCTCTGCAGTTCGTGCCAGTGGGCTAGCACCGAGAGCTTGAGCTCCATCGCCAGCTTTTTGTTCAGCACATAGGTGCAACCGGGGCCCGCTGCTTCGAACAGAAAATCCCAGGCGACCTGAGGCTGTGCCTTGTCCAGCAAATGGGTTCTACCGTCCGACCAAAAAGCCGTAACGTTACTGGAGCAGGCGTCGACATGACGGGCTTGAAGGGACTGGATCGAACGCTGCAACTTGTTCGGGTGCCAGATATCATCCTGATCGGCAAAGGCAACGAAGTCGTAACCTTCGAAGTTGACATCGCGAATCAGTCTGAAAAAGTTGCGAGAGGCGCCGCCGAAACTACCGGCAGCCGGCAAAACAGTAACGCCGGGGTGCAGAGCTGCATAGGACGCGCACCAGGCTTCGGTACCGTCAGTGGAGGGGTCGATACTGATGTAGATGGTGGCATCAACGCCCGCCTGAACATGGATCGAGGCCAACTGCTCCTCGATCCACTGCATGCCATTGTAGGCAGCCAGCAAAACCGCAACCTTGAGATGTTTTACTGGCATGCCATTCCTGCTTAAACGAGTCGAGCATTGCCGCTCTAAAAGTAGCGCAATCGCCTTAGTGAGAAGGCGAATCCAGCAGCTTTTGCAGGTACTGGCCATAACCAGTCTTTTTCAGCGCGTCGGCTTGAGCGCTCAGTTGCTCGGCCGTGATCCAGCCGTTGTTGTAGGCAATTTCTTCCAGGCAAGCCACTTTCAGGCCTTGACGCTGCTCGATGGTATGCACGAAGTGACTGGCTTCCAGCAACGAGTCGTGAGTCCCGGTATCCAGCCAGGCGAAGCCACGGCCGAGCATTTCGACATTGAGGGTCTTCTGCTCCAGGTAAGCACGGTTGACGTCGGTAATTTCCAACTCGCCACGCTCGGATGGCTTGATGTTCTTGGCAATCTCAACAACCTGGTTGTCGTAGAAGTAAAGACCGGTAACTGCGTAGCTGGACTTAGGCTTCAGCGGCTTTTCTTCGATGCTGAGAGCACGACCGGAGGCGTCGAACTCGACGACACCAAAACGCTCGGGATCAGACACGTGGTAGCCGAACACTGTAGCGCCATGCTGTTGAGAGCTGGCGGAGCGCAGGTTGTCCGAGAAGTGCTGACCGTAGAAGATGTTGTCACCCAGGATCAGGCAGCAAGGATCCTCGCCGATGAACTCCTCACCGATAATGAACGCTTGCGCCAGTCCGTCCGGGCTTGGCTGTTCAGCGTAAGTCAACTTGATGCCATAGAGACTGCCATCACCCAGCAGCTTGCGGAAACACGGCAGATCTTCCGGAGTGGAAATGATCAGGATTTCGCGCATGCCCGCAAGCATCAGTACCGACAGCGGATAAAAGATCATCGGCTTGTCGTAGATCGGCAGCATCTGCTTCGAGACACCAAGAGTCAGCGGGTGCAGGCGCGTACCCGAGCCGCCAGCGAGGATGATGCCTTTACGATTTGTCGTGTTGATCATTTATTGAGAACTTCCATAAGCATTCGGGTCACACCACTTTGCCAATCCGGCAAGTGCAGAGATAAATTGTCACGCAGCTTCTGAGTATTCAAACGCGAATTCAGAGGGCGGCATGCAGGTGTTGGATAAGCGGTCGTTTCTATCGGGTTGATCGCCGTCACAGCGAGCTGCTCGCCATTGGCCTGGGCGAAACCGATCACGTGGCTGGCGTAGCCATGCCAGGAGACTTCCCCGCCAGCTGCCAAGTGATACAGGCCCGCCAGCTCGGGGCGCCGCAGGACTTGCTGAATGGCCAGCGCCGTCACGTCAGCGATCAGGTCGGCACCAGTAGGCGCACCAATCTGATCAGCAATAACGCTCAAAGTTTCGCGATCCTTGGCTAGACGCAACATGGTCTTGGCAAAATTGTTGCCGCGAGCTGCGTAGACCCAACTGGTACGGAAAATCAGGTGCTTGCAGCCAGACGCAGCAATTGCCTGCTCACCGGCCAACTTGCTGGCCCCATAGTGATTCACAGGGGCGACTGCATCTGTCTCTTGCCAAGGTGCCGAGCCCTTCCCACTGAAGACGTAGTCAGTCGAGTAGTGAATCAGCCAGGCCCCCAGAGTCGCGGCCTCTTCAGCCATCACCCGGCTGGCCTGACCATTCACGCGGTCGGCCAGCTCAGTTTCGGACTCTGCTTTGTCGACAGCAGTGTAGGCAGCAGCATTGACGATCACGTCGGGGCTGACCTGGCGGATCGTCGCGCGCAATGCATCGAGATCGGACAGGTCACCGCACAAACCATCGACAGCATGACGATCAAGGGCAATCAACTCGCCAAGCGGTGCCAGGGAGCGTTGCAGCTCCCAGCCTACCTGGCCGTTTTTTCCAAGCAGAAGGATTTTCATGCCTTGCTCGAACGGTCCGAGTAGTTCTTGTCGATCCACTGCTGGTAGCTGCCACTCTTCACATGAGCAACCCATTCAGTGTTATTGAGGTACCACTCGACGGTCTTGCGAATGCCGGTTCCGAAGGTCTCTTCCGGCGTCCAGCCCAGCTCACGCTGGATTTTGCTGGCGTCGATCGCGTAACGCTGATCGTGACCCGGACGGTCCTGAACATRGGTAATCAGACTGGCATGCGGACGGTAGGCCGAGTCAGGACGCAGCTCATCAAGCAATGCGCACAGGGCGTGCACCACTTCGATGTTTTGCTTTTCGTTATGGCCACCAATATTGTAGGTCTCGCCAATAACACCTTCGGTCACGACTTTGTACAGAGCACGAGCGTGATCTTCGACATAGAGCCAGTCACGGACCTGATTGCCTTTGCCGTAAACCGGCAGCGCCTTGCCTTCCAGCGCATTGAGAATAATCAGCGGGATCAACTTCTCAGGAAAGTGGCACGGACCGTAGTTGTTCGAGCAGTTAGTGACCAGCGTCGGCAAGCCGTAGGTACGGCTCCAGGCGCGAACCAGGTGATCGGAGCTGGCCTTGCTGGCCGAGTATGGCGAACTTGGCTGGTACGGCGTGGTTTCGGTGAAGAGGTCTTCTGGACCTTCGAGGTCTCCGTAGACTTCGTCAGTCGAGATATGGTGGAAGCGGAAGTTGGCTTTGCGCTCGTCATCCAGTGCGCTCCAATAGTGGCGCGCTGACTCTAGTAGTGTGTAGGTACCAATGATGTTGGTCTGGATGAATTCAGACGGACCGGAAATCGAGCGATCAACATGGGACTCAGCAGCCAAGTGCATGATGGCATCGGGTTGATGATCACGAAGGACGCGATCAATCTGATCCCGGTCGCAGATATCGACGCGCTCGAACACATAACGCGCGTTTTGGTCCACATCAGCCAACGATTCAAGGTTGCCAGCGTAGGTCAGCTTATCCACGTTCACTACGGAGTCCGCAGTATTGGAGATGATGTGGCGAATGACTGCCGAGCCAATAAATCCTGCGCCACCGGTTACTAAAATTTTCACGCGAAACCATACCCTTGAGTTGCTGACAGGACTGCCTACCGAGCGCTGTCTAATCCATAAATGCAGAAGCCGCTGGTTTAGCAAAGACTTCTGACAGAGTCAGTCTGAACCGGATGGGGAATGTGTCGCCATTCGGACAGGCGCAACATTTTACAGCTTAATAAAGGTTTTACTAATGGATATAGACAAACTGCGGCACAAATTCGATGCCCGCAGCCACAATCAGTCGCGGCGCCCGCGCAGCAAGCCGGCTCTACGAGCCATCCAGCCAAGGATCGGACCAATCACCATCCCCAATAGCAGCACCTGGATTATAACGACTGATATCGGCAATTGCGGCCCAGCCCACCCCAGGAACAGCAGTGAAACTGACTGCTGATTCTCCAGCATGAACACCAAAACCGCTGAAATCAGCAGCAAAACAAAGACTCCGAGAAGTACGCGCTTGAGGTTACGCATGAACCGCTCCTTGAGTGGCGACCGTCAAAGCCCCTCCTCCTCATCCTCGTTCACCCGATCCCGAAGCTCTTTGCCTGGCTTGAAATGAGGAACGAATTTGCCGTCGAGGCTGACGGATTGGCCGGTCTTTGGGTTACGACCGACGCGTGGTGCACGATAGTGCAGAGAGAAGCTGCCAAAGCCACGGATTTCGATTCGATCGCCGGTCGCCAGGCACTGGGACATTTGCTCAAGCATGGTCTTGATGGCCAGCTCCACATCCTTGGATGAGAGTAGCCCTTGATGGGTGACAATTCGTTCGATCAACTCCGACTTCGTCATATTTTTCCCTTCTTTTTCAAGCAGCTAGGTCAGCGCTTCAAAGGTTTTAGCATGCTCCAAGGGTTTTGAACAGCCTATATATTGACTTATCTGAACTCCCTGACAGATACGGTGAAGCCCACCTCCCGGAGACCAGCACCCCACCCCTCCACACCACAGAGGCAAACCGAACCATCACCTGCAAACCACCAACATGACACGAGTAAGGTATCCGGCCGGGTTCCACCCAAACAGATAATCCTCCCCCTCTTCTTTAGCATCACTGGATCTGCCGATGACCTTGTACCCCTCCACCCCACACTCTCTTGCAGCGCGCTTGTAACACTTATCCCAACCTGATCCGAGCCCCGAACAATCGATCTCGATACCACTCACGCCACGCACCACGTGAGTTTTGGCATTTGTCGTACACCCCGCCAAAACCAGGACTGCCAACGTAACGATGAGCCTGTTCATTGCCTTCCTTATGCCTGGAATCACACTCGACTAGTGCTCGATTCAAGCTAAAGCCTAGCTCCAAATAGGCAATTGATGCACCCGAACAACAGACCACCTCCTCCCCACTTTGTTTCCCTGCGCCTCCAATAGACTCAAATTTCAGCCACAAAAAAGGGCGACCGAAGTCGCCCTTTTTCTATGGTCTGACAGAACTTAGTTCTGTTTTTCCATCTGTGCACGCAGCAGAGCACCAAGAGTGGTGTCAACTGGAGCATCCGAAGCAGCTGGCTTGTCGCGCAGGCTCTGGATAGCTTCCTTCTCGTCTTCAACGTCTTTCGACTTGATCGAGAGCTGGATTACACGGCTCTTGCGGTCAACGCTGATGATCTTGGCTTCAACTTCTTCGCCTTCTTTCAGAACGTTGCGCGCATCTTCGATGCGGTCACGGCTGATTTCGGAGGCTTTCAGAGTAGCTTCGATATCGGTAGCCAACGTGATGATGGCGCCTTTAGCGTCAACTTCTTTCACGATGCCTTTAACGATTGCACCTTTGTCGTTCTCTTGAACGTACTCGGAGAACGGATCGCTTTCCAGTTGCTTGATACCCAGGGAGATACGCTCGCGCTCTGGGTCAACCGACAGGATAACGGTGTCCAGCTCGTCGCCCTTCTTGAAACGACGTACGGCTTCTTCGCCCACTTCGTTCCAGGAGATGTCGGACAGGTGAACCAGACCGTCGATGCCGCCGTCCAGACCAATGAAGATACCGAAATCGGTGATCGACTTGATGGTGCCGGAGATTTTATCGCCCTTGTTGAACTGGCCAGAGAAATCTTCCCATGGGTTAGATTTGCACTGCTTGATGCCCAGGGAGATACGACGACGCTCTTCGTCGATGTCCAGAACCATAACTTCCACTTCGTCGCCGACTTGTACGACTTTCGAAGGGTGGATGTTCTTGTTGGTCCAGTCCATTTCGGAAACGTGCACCAGACCTTCAACGCCTTCTTCCAGCTCAGCGAAGCAGCCGTAGTCGGTCAGGTTGGTTACACGAGCGGTAACGCGAGTGCTTTCTGGGTAACGGGYTTTGATAGCAACCCATGGATCTTCGCCCAGTTGCTTGAGGCCCAGGGAAACACGATTGCGCTCGCGATCGTACTTCAGAACCTTGACATCGATCTCGTCGCCAACGTTGACGATTTCGGAAGGATGCTTGATACGCTTCCAAGCCATGTCGGTAATGTGCAGCAAGCCATCGACGCCACCCAGATCGACGAATGCGCCGTAATCGGTGAGGTTCTTGACGATACCTTTGACTTGTTGACCTTCCTGCAGGGATTCCAGCAGAGCTTCACGCTCAGCGGAGTTCTCGGCTTCGAGGACGCTACGACGGGAAACAACAACGTTGTTGCGTTTCTGGTCGAGCTTGATGACCTTGAATTCCAGCTCTTTGCCTTCCAGGTGCGTGGTGTCGCGCACTGGACGGACGTCAACCAGAGAACCTGGCAGGAACGCACGGATGCCGTTAACGTCGACAGTGAAGCCGCCTTTAACCTTACCGTTGATAACGCCCTTGACCACTTCTTCGGCTGCGAAGGCTGCTTCCAGAACGATCCAGCATTCAGCGCGCTTGGCTTTTTCACGGGACAGCTTGGTTTCACCAAAGCCGTCTTCAACCGAATCCAGCGCAACGTGAACTTCGTCACCGACGTTGATATTCAGTTCGCCAGCGTCGTTGTAGAACTGCTCAAGCGGGATGAGTGCTTCAGACTTCAGGCCAGCGTGAACGGTTACCCAGCGAGCCTGGTAATCGATATCAACGATAACACCGGTGATGATGGAGCCTGCCTGAAGGTTCAGGGTTTTTAGGCTTTCTTCAAAGAGTTCCGCAAAGCTTTCGCTCATTTTAATTCCTGTTGATAAGGGCGAAGAATACGCCCATCTGCCACATCCCAGACAATGTGGGTTACGTTTATATAAAAGAAACGCCGCAGGACTATGACTGGTCCCCTGCGGTGCTTCTTGGTCACCCGGCGATATCGCGAATGGCGATCTCGCTCATGATGCGTTCCAGCACCTGCTCGATGGACAACTCCGTGGAATCCAGCTGTATGGCGTCGACCGCCGGCTTGAGCGGGGCTACCGCTCGCTGGGTGTCGCGCTCATCGCGCACACGGATCTCATCTAGCAGACTCGACAGACTAACACCCTCGACTTTGCCCTTCAACTGCAAATAACGACGGCGCGCCCGTTCCTCGGCGCTGGCGGTCAGAAAAATCTTCAGCGGTGCGTCGGGAAATACAACGGTACCCATGTCGCGACCATCGGCCACTAACCCCGGCGCCTCCTGAAATGCCCGCTGGCGCTGCAGCAAAGCGTCACGCACCGCAGGCAGTGCCGCCACTTGCGAGGCCCAGGCACCGACCTGCTCGTTGCGCAGATCGTCAGTGACATCATCACCTTCAAGGATGATGCGCTGCGGATGACCTTCGGTCGCCCCGATGAACTGCACATCAAGATGAGCGGCCAGCAGCTTCAGCGACTCTTCGTTGGTCAGGTCGACACCATGATTGCGCGCAGCGAATGCCAGCAAACGGTACAACGCACCGGAATCAAGCAAGCACCAGCCCAGGCGCTTGGCAAGGATCCCGGCGATGGTGCCCTTGCCCGAGCCGCTCGGTCCATCGATGGTGATTACCGGAGCATGGCTGGTCACGACTGAGCCTCTTGAGCAACACGAATACCGACTTGCGCGCACAACGCGAGGAAGTTCGGGAAGGAGGTCGCGACGTTGGCGCAATCGTGGATACGAATTGGCGCATTGGCACGCAACGATGCAACGCTGAACGCCATGGCAATCCGGTGATCGCCGTGACCATGCACTTCGCCGCCGCCAATCTGGCTACCGTCGATGATGATGCCGTCCGGGGTTGGCTCGCACTTGACGCCCAGCGCCAGCAAACCATCCGCCATCACCTGGATACGATCCGATTCCTTGACCCGCAACTCTTCGGCACCACGCAGAATGGTCCGGCCTTCGGCACAGGCCGCAGCCACGAACAGCACCGGGAACTCGTCAATAGCCAGCGGAACCAGCGCTTCCGGAATTTCAACACCCTTAAGCTTAGCCGCCCGCACGCGCAAGTCAGCCACTGGCTCGCCACCGACTTCACGCTGGTTTTCCAGGGTGATATCGGCGCCCATCAGACGCAGGATGTCGATCACACCGGTACGGGTCGGGTTGATACCCACGTGCTCCAGCACCAGCTCCGAACCTTCGGCAATCGACGCTGCCACCAGGAAGAATGCCGACGAGGAGATGTCGCCCGGCACTTCAATGTGCGTCGCGGTCAACTTGTGGCCGGATTCGACCGAAGCGGTGGCACCGTTGACAGTAACCGGGTAGCCAAAACCACGCAGCATGCGCTCGGTATGGTCACGCGTCGGAGCAGGCTCGGTCACCGTGGTTTTGCCCTCGGCGTACAGCCCCGCCAACAGCAGGCAGGATTTAACCTGCGCGCTGGCCATCGGCATGGTGTAAGTCAGGCCTTTAAGCTTGTTGCCACCGCGAATGGTCATCGGCGGACGACCTTCTGCGGCCGCCTCGATCACCGCGCCCATCTCGCGCAGCGGGTTGGCCACACGATTCATCGGACGCTTGGACAGCGAAGCATCGCCTGTCAAGGTGCTGTCGAAGTCCTGCGCGGCCAGCAAGCCGGACAACAGACGCATCGACGTACCCGAGTTGCCCAGATAGATCGGGCCGGGAGCCGGTTTCAAGCCATGCAGGCCGACACCGTGAATGGTCACGCGACCATGGTGCGGACCTTCGATCACGACGCCCATGTCACGGAAGGCCTGCAAGGTCGCCAGGGCATCTTCACCCTCGAGGAAACCTTCGACTTCGGTAACGCCTTCAGCGAGGGAGCCGAGCATGATCGAACGGTGGGAAATCGATTTGTCGCCTGGTACACGAATCCGCCCACTCAGGCGGCCACCAGGATTTGCCAGGAAAATCAGATCGTTGGAGTTCATAGCGTCCACATAGGCCCGGCGGGCCAGGATTTTACTGAAATGCTCGCGAGCAACCCGGGCGCGCGTAAAGACGCCCAACAGTTGGTGCCCGTCCCCTGCATCGACCGCGTCGCGCAAGGCGTCGAGGTCGCTGCGAAATGTATCGAGTGTGCGCAGGACAGCTTCGCGATTGGCGAGGAAGATGTCGTGCCACATGACCGGGTCACTGCCGGCGATTCTCGTGAAATCGCGGAAACCGCCCGCAGCGTAACGGAAGATGTCCAGATTTTCACTGCGCTTGGCCAACGAATCGACCAAACCGAATGCCAGCAAGTGTGGCAAATGACTGGTCGCCGCCAACACTTCGTCGTGACGCTCGACCTGCATATGCTCGACATCGGCACCCAATTCGCGCCAGAGCCGGTCGACAACTGCCAGGGCAGCCGGATCGGTTTGCTCAAGCGGCGTCAGAATCACTTTGTGCCGACAGAACAGCTGGGCATTGGAAGCCTCGACCCCGCTCTGCTCGGAACCGGCGATCGGATGCCCCGGAACGAAGCGCGCAGGCATGCCACCGAAAGCTTCGGTCGCTGCGCGCACCACATTGCCTTTGGCACTGCCGACATCGGTCAGAATCGCCGCACCCAGGTCCATGCCAGCCAACAGCGCCAGCAGTTTTTCCATCGCGAGGATCGGCACCGCCAACTGAATCACGTCCGCACCGCGGCAGGCGACAGCGAGGTCGGCTTCACAACGATCCACCACGCCTAGCTCAACGGCCAGTTTTCGCGATTGCGGATCGAGATCAACGCCAACCACCTCGCGGCACACCCCGCTTTCCCGCAGGCCCTTGGCGAACGAACCACCGATCAGCCCCAGACCGACCACCACCAGGCGACCGATCATAGGCACAGCGGGTTGCACGGCAATGACATCAACCACGAGCCAGAACCTTGGCCAGCGCCTCGAGGAAGCGACTGTTTTCAGCCGGCAGACCGATGGTGATGCGCAAGTGATTCGGCATGCCGTAATTGGCCACCGGACGCACGATCACGCCCTCATGTAGCAAGCCCTGGAAAACCGGCGCCGCAACGCGCCCCAGATCCACACAGATGAAGTTGCCTTTGGAAGGAATCCAGCTCAGCCCCAACTCACGGAAACCCGCTTCGAGCTGTTGCATGCCGGACTCGTTCAGGCGACGGCTTTCAGCCAGGTATTCATCGTCCTGCAACGCCGCACAAGCCGCAGCCAGGGCCAGGCTGTTGACGTTGAATGGCTGACGTACACGATTCAACACATCAGCGACCACTGCAGTCGACAAGCCATAACCCACACGCAGCGCGGCCAGACCGTAGGCCTTGGAGAAGGTCCGGGAAACCAGCAGGTTCGGGTACGCCGCAAGGAAATCCAGGCCATCCGGCAGATCGCTACCTTCGGCGTACTCGATGTACGCCTCATCCAGCACGACCAGCACGCGCTCCGGCACGTCCTGCAGAAACTCGTCCAGCGCCTCGGCGTCGAACCAGGTTCCGGTCGGGTTGTTCGGGTTGGCGATGAATACCACGCGGGTGTTGCTGTCGATGGCTTCGAGCATGGCCGACAGGTCATGCCCCCAGTCCTTGGCTGGAATCACTCGCGCCTCGGCACCCACCGCCTGAGTGACGATCGGGTAGACCGCGAACGCATGCTCACTGAACACTGCGTTGAGGCCCGGCGCCAGATAGGCACGCGCGACCAGCTCGAGAATGTCGTTGGAGCCGTTGCCCAACGTCACTTGATCGAGCTCGACCCGGCACTGTTCAGCCAGCAGGGTTTTCAGTGCAAAACCGTTGCCGTCCGGATAGCGGGTCAGCTCGGCCAGCTCTTCGCGAATCGCCGCCAATGCCTTGGGACTGGCACCCAGCGGGTTTTCGTTGCTCGCCAGCTTGACGATTTTTGCCGGATCGATGTCCAGCTCGCGGGCCAGTTCGTCCACGGGCTTGCCCGGAACGTAAGGCGAAAGTTGTTGCACGCCCGGCTGTGCCAGAGCGAGGAAGTCGCCACTCATTATCAACGCCTTTAGAGAACTGCTTTCGGGTAGGAACCCAACACTTTAAGTGCTACCGCTTCCTGACTGATTTTCTCCAGCACCGCTTTTATCAGTGGGTCGCGGTGGTGGCCGACGAAATCGATGAAGAACACGTAGGTCCACTTGCCGCTGCGCGATGGACGGGTTTCGATTCGCGTCAGGTCGATGCCATTGTCATGGAACGGCACCAGCAACTCGTGAAGCGCGCCGGGCTTGTTGCTCATCGAGACGATGATCGACGTTTTGTCGTCGCCGGTCGGTGGCACCTCCTGGCTGCCGATCATCAGGAATCGCGTGGAGTTGTCCGGGCGATCCTCGATTTTTTCGGCCAGACGGGTCAACCCGTACAAGCCTGCCGCCATGTCACCGGCAATCGCCGCCGAGTTCCACTCACCCTTGACCCGCTTGGCCGCTTCGGCATTGCTCGATACCGCCACGCGCTCGACGTTCGGGTAGTGAGCATCCAGCCATTTACGGCACTGCGCCAGGGATTGGGCATGGGAATAAATGCGGCTGATGCTGTCGGTCTTGGTGTTTTCACCCACCAGCAAGTGGTGGTGAATGCGCAACTCGACTTCGCCACAGATAACCATGTCGTGTTCGAGGAAGCTGTCGAGAGTGTGATTGACTGCGCCCTCGGTGGAGTTTTCCACAGGCACCACGCCAAAGTTCACCGCACCGGCAGCCACTTCACGGAACACCTCGTCGATCGCCGCCATTGGCTTGCTGATCACCGCGTGACCGAAGTGCTTCATGGCCGCCGCTTGAGTGAAGGTTCCTTCAGGGCCGAGGTAGGCCACTTTCAGCGGCTGTTCGAGCGCCAGGCACGAGGACATGATTTCACGGAACAACCGCGCCATCTCTTCGTTGCCCAGCGGCCCCTGGTTGCGCTCCATTACGCGCTTGAGCACCTGAGCTTCACGCTCAGGACGATAGAACACCGGCACTTCGCCTTCGGCCAGCGTAGCCATCTTTACTCGCGCGACTTCCTGGGCGCAGCGTGCACGCTCACTGATCAGCTCGAGGATTTTTTCGTCCAGAGCATCAATGCGCAGGCGCAGTGCCTTGAGTTCTTGCTCAGACATTAGCCGTGTTCCTTCTCGAACTCTGCCATGTACGCCACCAGCGCATTGACTGCGTTGATGTCGACGGCGTTGTAGATAGAGGCACGCATGCCGCCTACCGAACGGTGACCCTTGAGGTTCAGCAGGCCGCGCGCTTCAGCACCGACCAGGAACGGCTTGTCGAGGCGATCGTCAGCCAGGCGGAACGGCACGTTCATCCACGAGCGGTCAGCCTTGTTGATCGGGTTGCTGTACAAGCCGCTGGCATCGATGAAGTCATACAGCGTGCGCTGCTTGACTTCATTGAGCTTGCCAATGGCCTCAACACCACCCTGCTCTTTCAGCCATTCGAACACAAGACCGGACAAGTACCAGGCCAGTGTTGGCGGGGTGTTGTACATCGAGCCGTTGTCGGCCGCGACCTTGTAGTCGAGCATGGTCGGGCAGAACGAACGGGCACGACCCAGCAGGTCTTCACGCACGATGTTGACGACGATGCCGCTCGGGCCGATGTTTTTCTGGGCGCCGGCGTAGATCATGCCGAAACGCGAGATATCCACAGGGCGCGAGAGAATGTCCGAAGACATGTCGGCGACCAGCGGAACATCACCGGTTTCCGGGATCCACTGGAATTCCAGGCCACCAATGGTTTCGTTCGGCGCGTAGTGCACGTAGGCCGCGTCTTGCGACAGCTTCCATTCGTTCTGGCCGGGAATTGCGAAATAGTCGTAAGGCTTGGCGGTCGCTGCAACGTTGACGTGGCCGTAGCGCTGCGCTTCTTCAATGGCTTTCTGCGACCAGATACCGGTGTCGATATAGTCGGCCTTGCCGTTTTCCGGCAACAGGTTCAGAGGAATCTGAGCAAATTGCTGGCTGGCGCCGCCTTGCAGAAACAGTACTTTATAGTTCGAGGGGATATTCAGCAGATCACGCAGATCCTGCTCGGCCTTGGTTGCAATGGACACGAACTCATCGCTGCGATGGCTCATTTCCATGACCGAGAGACCCTTGCCATGCCAGTCGAGCAACTCCGACTGGGCACGCAACAGGACAGCTTCAGGCAGCGCAGCAGGACCTGCGCAGAAGTTATAGGCTCGTTTGCTCACATCCACTCTCGCTATGCATTCACGGTAGCGGACAGAGCAAACACTCTGCCCTGCTACGATTTGGTTAGTCTTGCGACTCTTCTTCGTCAGCTGCTTCAGCCTGCTGGCTTTCGACAGTATCGTCCGGCTCGGTGCCGGCATCGAGCACGACGCCTTCGAGTTCGGCGCCCTCTTCGCCTTCCAGCTCTTCGCCTTCGACTTCCGATGGCTCCTGAACCCGCTCCAGGCCGACCAGTGTTTCATCGTTGGCCAGCTTGATCAGGGTCACGCCCTGGGTGTTACGACCCAGACTGGATACTTCATCGACACGAGTACGCACCAGGGTGCCCTGGTCGGAAATCAGCATGATTTCCTCGCCGTCGAGCACCTGGACTGCACCGACCAGACGGCCGTTACGCTCGTTGCTGACCATGGCGATAACGCCCTGACCGCCACGTTTGTACTCAGGGAACTCGGTGATGGCGGTACGCTTGCCGAAACCACGCGCCGAAGCGGTGAGGATCTGGCTGCCTTCTTCCGGGATCAGCATGGAAATCAGCTTCTGACCTTCCGGCAGACGCATGCCGCGGACACCGCGAGCGGTACGGCCCATGGCGCGAACGTCGGATTCTTTGAAGCGGGTAACCTTGCCGCCATCGGAGAACAGCATGACTTCACGCTCGCCATCGGTGATGGCAGCACTGATCAGCACGTCGCCTTCGTCCAGCTCCAGCGCGATCAAGCCAACGCTGCGCTGACGACTGAAGGATTCCAGCGGGGTCTTCTTCACGGTGCCGTTGGCGGTGGCCATGAAGATGTAATGACCTTCGGTGTATTCCTCGACCGGCAGCATGGTGGTGATGTACTCACCATCGTCCAGCGGCAGCAGGTTGACCAGCGGACGACCACGGGCAGCGCGGGATGCCTCAGGAATTTCGTAGGTTTTCAGCCAGTACACCTTGCCCTTGCTGGAGAACAGCAGCAGCGTGGTGTGGCTGTTGGCGACCAGCAGGTGAGCGATGTAGTCCTCATCCTTGACGCCGGTAGCCGACTTGCCTTTACCGCCACGACGCTGGGCCTGGTACGCAGCCAATGGCTGGGTCTTGGCGTAGCCACCGTGGGAAATGGTCACGACGCGCTCTTCTTCCGGGATCATGTCACCCAGGGTCAGGTCCAGACGCGCATCGAGAATTTCGGTGCGACGCACATCGCCGTACTCGGCACGAATCACTTCCAGCTCTTCGCGGATCACTTCCATCAGGCGCGTGGCGCTGTTGAGGATGCGGATCAGCTCGCCGATCTGGTTGAGGATCTCTTGATACTCGGCCAGCAGTTTTTCGTGTTCCAGGCCGGTCAGACGGTGCAGACGCAGCTCCAGAATGGCTTGCGCCTGTTCTGGCGACAGGAAGTACTTGCCGTCGCGCAGACCGTATTGTGGATCGAGGTTTTCCGGACGGCAGGAATCTGCACCGGCACGCTCGACCATCGCCACCACCGCGGTGGATTCCCAAGGCGTGCTGATCAGCGCTTCCTTGGCTTCCGACGGCGTTGGCGAGGCCTTGATCAGGGCGATGACCGGGTCGATGTTCGACAGCGCAACCGCCTGACCTTCGAGGATGTGACCACGCTCGCGGGCTTTACGCAGCTCGAACACGGTACGGCGGGTAACGACTTCGCGACGGTGACGAACGAAGGCTTCCAGCAGGTCCTTGAGGTTCAGGATCCGCGGACGGCCGTCGATCAGCGCGACGATGTTGATACCGAACACCGCTTGCAGCTGGGTCTGGGCGTAGAGGTTGTTGAGAATGACCTCGGGCACTTCACCGCGACGCAGCTCGATCACCACGCGCATACCGTCTTTGTCGGACTCGTCGCGCAGTTCGGTGATGCCTTCCAGCTTCTTCTCTTTGACCAGCTCGGCGATCTTCTCGATCAGGCGCGCCTTGTTCAACTGGTAAGGCAGTTCGGTGATGACGATCTGTTGACGGCCACCGACCTTGTCGATGTCTTCGATGATCGAACGGGCGCGCATGTAAATGCGGCCACGACCGGTACGGTAGGCTTCGATGATGCCGGCGCGACCGTTGATGATCGCGGCGGTCGGGAAGTCCGGACCGGGGATGTATTGCATCAGCTCATCGACGGTCAACTCGGGGTTGTCGATGAGTGCCAGGCAACCGTCGATGACTTCACCGAGGTTGTGCGGCGGAATGTTGGTCGCCATGCCCACGGCGATACCGCTGGAGCCGTTGACCAGCAGGTTGGGAATGCGGGTCGGCATGACCGCCGGGATCATTTCGGTGCCGTCGTAGTTCGGCACCCAGTCCACGGTTTCTTTATGCAGGTCAGCCAGCAGCTCGTGCGCCAGCTTGGTCATGCGCACTTCGGTGTATCGCATCGCAGCGGCGTTGTCGCCGTCGACCGAACCGAAGTTGCCCTGACCGTCTACCAGCAGGTAACGCAGCGAGAATGGCTGTGCCATACGAACGATGGTGTCGTACACCGCAGTATCACCGTGCGGGTGATACTTACCGATCACGTCACCGACAACACGGGCAGATTTCTTGTACGGCTTGTTGAAGTCGTTACCCAGCTCGCTCATCGCGAACAGCACACGCCGATGCACGGGCTTCAAGCCATCGCGCGCATCAGGCAGTGCCCGCCCGACAATTACGCTCATCGCGTAGTCGAGGTAGGACTGTTTCAGCTCGTCTTCGATATTGACCGGGAGGATTTCTTTGGCCAGTTCGCCCATGAGAAGCCTGATTCCTTTTTCTGGTGAAACTTCGTCACATCCATATGGGACGAACGAAGCTCGCCGCTGCAGGCTGAGTGCCAGCACCGACTTACGACAAATCAACGAGTTATGCCATGGATCTGCGCAGTAAAGGCAACCACATCGGGCTGCCTTGGAAACCGCCGGATGTTATCACAAGAGCCGCCACGCACCTATCCCCCTGATGCGCATGGAGCATAGTTAGTTGACCGGTGACAGGCGTAAAGGCGACGAGAGAGGCTCTGAGGCAAATCACAGGTCCGTCTCAGGCTGATTTGTTGGCCTTGAGGGCCCCATCGCGAGCAGGCTCGCTCCCACAATTGACCGAGTCGTTCACAGATTTTGCGAACGACATCAATCCAATGTGGGAGCGAGCCTGCTCGCGAAAGCGATTTATCAGACGCCCGAGATCGTCAATGCAACCGCTTACGGCACATGAGTTGTGCCATCTTCGCGGCATCCGGGCGCTCGACGATGCCTTTTTCGGTGACGATGGCGTCAATCAGGTCAGCCGGCGTGACATCGAACACCGGGTTAAAGGCATCGACATCAGCCCCCACCCGCTTGCCACCTACTTCCAGCAACTCGCTGCCATCACGCTCTTCGATCGGGATGTCGTCACCACTGGCCAGGTTCATGTCGATGGTCGAGCTCGGTGCCACCACCATGAAACGCACGCCGTGGTGCATGGCGTTGACCGCCAACTGGTACGTACCGATCTTGTTCGCCACGTCACCGTTGGCAGTAATTCGGTCAGCACCGACGATCACCCAGGTCACGCCCTTGGTTTTCATGATGTGCGCTGCGGCCGAGTCGGCGTTCAGGGTAACCGGAATGCCTTCGTTGGCCAGTTCCCAGGCAGTCAAGCGCGAGCCTTGCAGCCAAGGCCGGGTTTCGTCGGCGTAAACCCGCTCGATCATGCCTTCCAGGAACGCGCCACGAATCACCCCGAGCGCAGTGCCGAAGCCGCCCGTCGCCAACGCCCCCGTATTACAGTGAGTCAGGACAGCCTGGGCATTGCCCTGATGCTTGCGGATCAGGTCGACACCCAATTGCGCCATGGTCAGGTTGGCTTCGCGATCACTTTCATGGATTGCCAAGGCCTCTGCCTCAAGCACTTCCAATGGATTGGGGTGATCCTTGAGCCGCTCCAGGCGTTCGCGCATGCGCCCCAGTGCCCAGAACAGGTTGACGGCGGTCGGCCGTGAATCCGCGAGCAGGGCAAAATCCTCTTCCAGCGCGGCCTGCCAGTCGCCACCCGCAGCAAACCGCGCGCGCGCCGCCAGCACCACGCCGTAGGCGGCGCTGATACCAATTGCCGGAGCACCACGCACCACCATCGAGCGGATTGCCTCAGCCACACCCGCTGCGCTGGTATAGGCCATCCAGGTTTCCTCGAATGGCAGAATGCGCTGATCCAGCAGGTACAGGGCGCCGTCCCGCCAATCGATGGCCTTCACCTTCTCCGCAGCCAACAGTCGATCGCGCATCCCTCACCCCGCACTCATGAACAAAAGCCGCCGATTATAGCGATCCCCCCGCGAAGACGCTCGGGTATACTTCGCCATCCTTTATAAAAGCACTGGACCGAACCCTCGATGCCGAATCCTGCCGCTGCGCTCGACTTACTCTTGCTGCCGACCTGGTTAGTACCTGTCGAACCCGCTGGCGTAGTCCTCAAGGAGCACGGCCTGGGTATCCGCGACGGGCGTATTGCCTTCATCGGCCCGCGCAGCGAAGCCTTGAAGCTCAAGGCCAGCGAAGTCCGCGAACTGCCGGGCATGCTGCTCAGCCCGGGCCTGATCAACGCCCACGGACATGCGGCGATGACACTCTTTCGTGGCCTGGCCGATGATTTGCCGCTGATGACCTGGCTTGAGCAGCACATCTGGCCAGCCGAGGCCAAATGGGTCGACGAGGCCTTCGTCCGCGACGGCACCGACCTGGCCATTGCCGAGCAGATCAAAGGCGGCATCACCTGCTTCTCGGACATGTATTTTTTCCCGAAAGTTGCCAGCGAACGCGTGCACAACAGCGGAATTCGCGCGCAAATCGCCATCCCGATCCTTGATTTCCCGATTCCCGGCGCCAGCGATGCAGATGAAGCTATCCGTCAGGGCGTCGAACTGTTCAGCGACCTCAAGCATCATCCGCGCATCAAAATCACCTTCGGTCCTCATGCACCCTACACCGTCGGTGACGAAAACCTCGAAAAAATCCGGGTCATCACCGAGGAGCTGGACGCAGCGATTCACATGCACGTCCACGAAACAGCCTTCGAAGTCCAGAATTCGGTCGAACAGCGTGGCGAGCGGCCATTGGCCCGACTCGGTCGCCTTGGCCTGCTCGGACCGCGCTTCCAGGCCGTCCACATGACGCAAATCAGCGAAGAAGACCTGGCGTTACTGGTAGAAAGCAACACCAGCGTGATTCATTGCCCTGAATCGAACCTGAAACTGGCCAGCGGCTTTTGCCCGGTGGAGCGCTTGTGGCAGGCTGGAGTCAATGTGGCGGTCGGCACCGATGGCGCGGCCAGCAACAATGACCTCGACCTGCTGGGCGAAACCCGTACCGCCGCCCTGCTGGCCAAGGCCGTTGCCGGCTCGGCCACGGCACTGGACGCCCATCGCGCCTTGCGCATGGCGACCCTCAACGGGGCCCGTGCGCTGGGGCTGGAAGCCGAAGTGGGTTCGCTGGAAGTCGGCAAGGCCGCGGACATGGTGGCCTTCGACCTGTCTGGCCTGGCCCAGCAACCGGTTTATGACCCGGTTTCGCAGCTGATCTATGCCACCGGCCGGGACTGTGTGAAACACCTTTGGGTCGCCGGCAAGCAATTGCTCGACGACCGGCGCCTGACGCGTCTCGATGAACAACAGCTATGCGCCACGGCCACCGCCTGGGGCCGGCGCATCAGCGGACATGCCGAATAGAACGCCCCTTGAGCCGAACCTCAAGGTTGACAGCAGAATTTTTTAGATTTAGAGGATTACCCATGAGCAACGTCGACCACGCTGAAATCGCCAAATTCGAAGCCCTGGCTCATCGCTGGTGGGACCGCGAAAGCGAGTTCAAGCCGCTGCACGATATCAACCCGCTGCGGGTCAACTGGATTGACGAGCGCGTCAAACTGGCCGGCAAGAAGGTTCTGGACGTCGGTTGCGGTGGCGGCATCCTCAGCGAATCCATGGCACAACGCGGCGCTACCGTGATGGGCATCGACATGGGCGAAGCGCCGTTGGCAGTCGCGCAACTGCATCAACTGGAATCCGGCGTCAGCGTCGAGTACCGGCAGATCACCGCCGAAGCCCTGGCAGAAGAAATGCCCGAGCAATTCGACGTGGTCACCTGCCTGGAAATGCTCGAGCACGTGCCCGATCCGTCGTCGGTCATTCGTGCCTGCTTCCGCATGGTAAAACCGGGTGGCCAGGTGTTCTTCTCGACCATCAACCGCAACCCGAAGGCTTACCTGTTCGCTATCGTCGGCGCCGAATACATCATGAAGCTGCTGCCGCGCGGCACGCATGATTTCAAGAAATTCATCCGCCCTTCTGAACTCGGTGCCTGGAGCCGCCAGGCCGGCCTGAGCGTCAAGGACATCATCGGCCTGACGTACAACCCGCTGACCAAGCACTACAAGCTGGCCGCCGACGTTGACGTCAACTACATGATCCAGACGCTGCGCGAGGAGTAAGCCGATGGCAATCAGAGCAGTTCTTTTTGACATGGACGGCACCCTGCTCGACACCGCGCCGGACTTCATTGCCATCTGCCAAAGCATGCTGGCTGACCGCGGGTTGGCGCCGATCCCGGACAAACACATCCGCGACGAGATCTCCGGCGGGGCGAAAGCCATGGTGGCGGTAACCTTCTCGATGGACCCGGAATCGCCGGGTTTCGAGGCATTGCGACTGGAGTTCCTGGAGCGTTACCTCACGGGGTGCGCGATTCACAGCAAACTTTTCGATGGCATGGCCGAGCTGTTGGCCGACATCGAGAAATCCAATCTGATCTGGGGCGTGGTGACCAACAAACCGCTGCGCTTCGCTGAACCGATCATGCAACAGCTGGGACTGGCCGAGCGCTCGGCGCTGCTGATTTGCCCAGACCACGTGACCAACAGCAAGCCGCATCCGGAGCCGTTGATCCTCGCCTGCAAAATGCTCGACCTGGACCCGGCCAGCGTGCTGTTCGTGGGCGATGACCTGCGCGACATCGAGTCGGGCCGCGATGCCGGAACCCGGACCGCCGCGGTGACCTTTGGCTACATTCACCCCGATGACAACCCACGAAACTGGGGGGCCGACGTGGTGGTGGACCACCCTTCGGAGTTGCGCAAGGTGCTCGATAACGCGCTGTGCAGTTGCTGAGCAGTGACGCGGAGCGTCACGGGCTGCATTCCCACGCGGACGGTTCGACGTGGGAACGATCTAACTCTTGTAGAGGTTTTCTATGTTTGATTATTCCGCCCGCCCTGAACTACTCAAGGATCGGGTCATCCTGGTCACTGGCGCCGGTCGTGGTATCGGCGCTGCGGCGGCAAAAACCTATGCAGCTCACGGCGCTACCGTACTGCTGCTGGGCAAGACCGAGGCCAATCTGACTCAGGTTTACGACGAAATCGAAGCCGCCGGTTATCCACAGCCTGCCGTGATTCCGTTCAATCTGGAAACCGCCCTGCCGCACCAGTACGACGAACTGGCGGCCATGATCGAAACCGAATTCGGTCACCTTGATGGCTTGCTGCACAACGCCTCGATCATTGGCCCGCGCACGCCACTGGAGCAGCTCTCCGGCGAAAACTTCATGCGCGTGATGCACGTCAACGTCAACGCCATGTTCATGCTGACCAGCACCCTGCTGCCACTGCTCAAGCTGTCTCGGGACGCCTCAGTGATCTTCACCTCCAGCAGCGTCGGTCGCAAAGGTCGTGCGTACTGGGGCGCTTATGGCGTGTCGAAGTTCGCCACCGAAGGCCTGATGCAAACCCTGGCCGACGAAGTCGACAACGTCGCGCCGGTTCGCTCCAACAGCATCAACCCAGGCGCTACCCGCACCAGCATGCGCGCTCAAGCGTACCCGGGCGAAAACCCCGCCAACAACCCGACACCCGAAGAGATCATGCCGGTCTACCTGTACCTGATGGGGCCGGACAGCACCGGCATCAACGGTCAGGCGTTCAACGCTCAGTAAGCCCTCGCCGCACCCCGCTGCCGCGACGGCATACTGTCGCGGCACGCGCCTCCCCCCTTCCAAGCGCCTGTTTGAAGTCAATCAAATGTCGCCGAATCAGCTAGCAGAAACCGACTCAAGAGCCAACAAGCTGATTTAAAACGAGTTTTATTCGTTTGAACCGAATGGCATGACTTTCGCTCTAACCCTGTTGAAACACGCAGCGTGTTAGCGATCGGGCAGCGCCATGTCGAGCTTACGTTTGCTCGACAAAGCGGACTAAAATCTAGCCACCTGTCCTACGGGACTGATGGACCAGTATGACGCGCAGCCCAAAGCCGCTCTCACCCAGCCTGTAAGACAGCATTCCTGCTTAGGGGCTCACGCCATATGAAATCTCCAACCCAGACCAACGCAATCGACTTCGATAGCGCCAAAATGCAGCGACTGGGCTTTGGCCAGTTGCCGCCCCTCCTGGAGCGTCCTGCCAGCCTCGGTCAATTGCGCCAGCAACTGGGCCTGCAACTGCAAACCAGCCTTGAGCCGCAGCGCATTCTGGGATTGTTTTTCCGCGAAATTCAGCGCCTTGTGCCACTGGACGCCTTGAACTATCAACACAAAACCAGCGATCTGCGCCTGGAGTTCGGTCAGCGCGGGCATCACTCGGTGAGCTATAGCCTGAGCCACGAAGGCACACACCTGGGCGATCTGGTGTTCCGTCGCAATCAGCGCTTCAGCGAAAAGGATCAGGGTAACCTCGAGTCCCTGCTATCCACCTTGCTCTTCCCGATGCGCAACGCCCTGCTCTATCGAGCGGCCACTCAAAGTGCAATGCGCGACCCACTGACCGGCACCGGCAATCGCATTGCCATGGATCAGACCCTGCAACGGGAGATCGACATGGCCCGGCGACACATGCAGTCGCTGTCGCTGTTGATGCTCGATATCGATCACTTCAAACAGATCAATGACAACTATGGTCACAGTGCCGGCGATGACGTGTTGAAGGCTGTCGCAACCTCGATCAAAGACCAGTTGCGCAACGTAGACATGGTCTTTCGCTTCGGCGGAGAAGAGTTTCTGATTCTGCTCTCCAACACCAGCCGCGAAGCCGCAGCGATGATAGGCGAACGCCTGCGCCATGCCGCGCAAGCCGGGGAGTATTCGGCGGATGGGACGCTGATCGGCTTAACGGTCAGCCTCGGATGCTCGACGCTGCTGCCGGGTGAGTCTGCAGACAGCCTGTTGCGACGTGCCGACAGTGCGCTGTATGTGGCCAAGCGCGAGGGGCGTAACCGGTTGGCGATGGCGGGTTGAATCGCCAGCAACCACACAAACCAAATGTGGGAGCGAGCCTGCTCGCGATGCAGGCAACCCGGTTTAACTGGAAAACCGAGGTATCTTCATCGCGAGCAGGCTCGCTCCCACAATGGTTTTGCGTTGTCTTGAATTAATGGATCAGCTTTCGACCAGCGCCATCCGCTCCCGGGCTACCGGAACCCTTTCCGAGTGTTCCAGTTGCATGCAGCGTTCCAGGAACAGGTACATGTAGTCGTAGCTCTTGCAGATCGCCTGACGCAGTTCAGCTTGCAGGGATCTGGTGGGGTTCAGGCCCGCTAGCGTGCAGATGATTTCCAGGGCTTCCCACGGATGGGCATCATCGTATTGAGCATGCATTTTCAGCCATTTCATCGCGCGCTTGCGGTCGTCCTCAGGGAACGCTGCCGCGTAGACCCCACTGGAACACACCAGCGCCGACCACTCCCCGGTCGCCCCTTCAATGGCATAGTTGGTTGCCGCAATGGCCACGATCAGCGAATCCGCCGAGCTGGTATGCCAGCACCAATGACTCAACGCATGAAGCTCAGGTGCAACCTGCTGTGCCTGCAAATCATCGAGGCTGACGCCATGTGCACGACTCCAGTGCACCCAATAATCGGCATGATTGAGCTCAACCCGAATGTTGCGCATCAGCCAGCGGCGCGCCATGTCCTCGCCGGGATGGCGGGCAAAGCGGGTCTTCGTCAGGTTTTGCGCCATGTACAACGCGAACTGCTCAACGACCGGCCAGCCACCAATCAGGTACTGACGCATGGTCCTTGCACTGAGTTTGTTGTCACGCATCCGCTGATACAGTTCATGTTCGACAACCCGACGCTTGCTCTCGCTGCAATCCCGGATCAGTTGCTGAGCCCAGGCGGGGTAACTTGCGGCTTCCATAAGCGGGCCGGATCTGTTGAATGTATCGATCACTGTCGCACTCCTTTTGATTGTGATTGTACGGATCAGCAAGAGACTTCAACGGAACGTGCCAGGCGCCTTGAATAACAGTGGCTGCGGCCTGGTGGGCCGACAATGCAGGCTGTCACAGGTAAACATTTGCGGGCGTTCGATAACATACCCTTGAGCATAATCCACCCCGATCTCCAGCAATGCCTGCTCGATCTGGGGCGTTTCAACAAACTCGGCAATGGTGCGCTTACCCATGACATGACCGATGTGATTGATCACTTCGACCATTGCACGGTTAATCGGGTCGTCCAGCATATCCTTTACGAAACTCCCGTCGATCTTCAAGAAGTCTACAGGTAAATGTTTCAGATAAGCGAATGAGGACATACCGGCGCAAAAGTCATCCAGCGAAAAATGGCACCCTAACCCTTTGAGTTCATTAATAAATCTGATTGCGCTACCCAAATTGGAAATCGCGCTGGTTTCAGTGATTTCAAAACAAATCATTTCAGGCGGGATGGCGTAGGCAGTGAACTTTTCACGCAGAAAGTGCAGAAAAGCCTCATCCCCGATGGTAGTGCCTGACAGATTGATCGCACACATGGCCAACGGCCCATTACGCTCTTGCGCGATACCCTGCGCAATAATCCTGAAAACATTCTCGACCACCCAACGGTCCAGGGACGTCATCAGTCCGTAACGCTCGGCAGCAGGAATGAAGCTGTCCGGCAGAATCATCCGCCCGGCTTCGTCGTGCAGGCGCAGCAGGATTTCGATATGCCCACCGCCCCGTTCTGTATGCCCCAGCGCAGCGATTTCCTGTGAGTACAGGCAGAAGCGGTTCTCCTCAAGCGCCATGTGCAGGCGCTGGACCCAGGCCATCTCGCCAAAGCGCAGGGACAACTCGGAGTCGTCAGCATGATAGACCTGAACCCGATTGCGCCCCTTCTCCTTGGCCATGTAGCACGCCATGTCGGCAGCACGCAATGAAGCCTCAAGGGTGGCCGGAGCTTGAATGATGTGCACCAGACCGACGCTGACGGTGGTCACGAATGGCCGGCCTTTCCAGACAAAGTGCAGGTTTTGTACCGTCTGGCGCAGGCCCTCGGCGATTTTTTCCGAGGCTTGCGGCGAGCAGTTTTCCAACAGAATGCCGAACTCGTCGCCGCCCAATCGGGCCAGGGTGTCACCTTCGCGCAAACCCGACTGCAACAGCGCGCAGATATGCCGCAGCAGCTCATCACCCGCCGCATGTCCGCAGGTGTCGTTGACCAGTTTGAATTGATCCAGATCGAGGAACATCAAGGCATGTCGGGCCGGCTGGCGGGTCAGGCTGTGCAACGCCTGCTCCAGGCGATATTCGAATTCGCGGCGGTTGGCCAGCCCGGTGAGTGCGTCGTGAGTGGCCTGCCAGGAAAGATTGGCGATGTACTGCCGCTCCTGGGTCATGTCATGCAGCACCAGCACCGTGCCACTGACTTTACCCGCATTACGAATCGGCGACCCCACCAACGTGACCGAAACCGTGCTGCCATCAAGCCTCTGAATCAGTTTGGAATGTTCACTGCCGCCGCTGAGCTGACCGCTGAGAATATGCTCGATCAGCGTGAAGCCATCCGCCTGGGCATTTTCATCCAGCAGATTGAACAAGGCTGCCAGCGGTAGCCCGATTGCCTGCTCAGCCTTCCAGTGGGTCAACTCCTCGGCTGCCGGGTTCATGTAAGCAATGGCGCCTTCAACGTCGGTAGTGATCACGCCATCGCCAATGGACTGCAAGGTGATTTGCGCGCGCTCCTTTTCCAGCTGCAAGGCATTGGCAAACGCGTGGCGCTGAGCCAGTAGCTTATGGGTGCGCAAGAGTGCCAGGGCAATCAACCCCAACGCCGTGGCCAGGTTAGTGAACAGCAACAACCGCAAAATCAGCCGCGAACCCTCGCCCAATGCGTCACTGAACGCTTTGGCAGCGGGTGTCACCGCTTCGTTGATGGCAAATATCCGGGCTTTCCAGCGCTGAACGTCGGCGTCGCTCGCCTGGTCGCTGGCAATGTGCTGATGCATTTCAAGGGCCACGTTATCGAGCTGCATCAGGTAGGCATCACCCACGGTCCAACGATCGATAGCGGTTTCCAGGTAACTGAAATGCCGGAAGTTCAGGTACAGCCAAATCAGGCTTGAAACGTCATCGGGATGGTTGCCGCCCTTGAGGATGCCCCGCCTGGCGGCTTCGAGATCAGGCGGTTGATGATCCAGCGCGACCCGCAGTTCATGCCCGCCCTGGGGCACTGAAATAGCCTTCTGGTACTTGAGGAAAATCGACTCGTCGCGACTGTCAGCGTACAGATTGAGGTAATAGATAGCGTCTTTCTGGCCCTTGGACCACAGGCTTTCTCCGGCAACATAGCCGCGAACCGCCGACAAAACGTACAGGCTGACGCCGCCCAACAAGGCCTGAAACAACACGACGGCGATAAATGGCCAGACGATGCCCAACAACCGTGGCGTTCCGAGAGTCCGCTTTTGCTTCATGAGATCCCTTGCACAAGCGCTGCCTGATGAACACCCGAGAGAATTCCGCTCCTAGCAGCACAGACTAGGCTAATTTTCGATTTTTCGAAGACATCCGGCTTCGATCAAGCTCGATTTAGGGACAACGCAACAATCAAAGGGGCCACAAGGCCGATTCCCAAAAAGGATGGCTGATCAATAAGCACAGAAATCCGGGCAAAACTCAAGATTGCTAATGCTGCTGCAAATGCCCATACAACTTGGCATACAGCCCCCCCTCGGCAATCAGTTGCTGGTGGTCGCCATCCTCGGCAATTTGCCCGCCATCGAACACCAGCACGCGGTCCGCCTGTTTTACCGCCGACAACCGGTGAGCGATGATCAGTGTTGTGCGACCGCTGAGAAACCGCGCGAGCGCCTGATGGAGGTTGTATTCGGTGGCGGCGTCCAGCGCCGAAGTCGCCTCATCGAGGACCACGACCTTGGGTTCGGCCAGCACCATGCGCGCAATCGCCAGGCGTTGGCGCTGCCCGCCGGACAAGCGCACACCGGAGCGGCCAACCACGCTATCCAGGCCTTGCGGCAACGCCTTGACCGTCGCCTCGAGCTGGGCGATTGCCAGTGCCTGCCAGCAGGCTTCATCGCTGCGCTCGCGGCCCATGGCGAGGTTAGCCCGTATGGTGTCGTTGAACAGTGCCGGATGCTGCAACACCACGGCGACATTCTCGCGCACGGTTTCCAGGCCGATGTCCTGTTGAGTGACACCACCAAAACGGATGCTGCCCGATTGCGGTGTATAGAGCCCCAACAGCAATTGCACCAGCGTGCTTTTACCGCCACCACTGGCGCCCACGATCGCGACTTTTTCGCCGGGCGCGATGGACAGGTTCATCTGATCCAGCACCAACTCACCGCCGTAGCCGAAACTCAAGCCCTGGACCTCGATGCCCACTGTCTCGCGCCCTTTGAACGGGTCAACGCCACCTGGGTATTGCGGCTCGTCGGCACGCGATAACAGCTCGTTGATTCGCGTCAGCGCACCACCCGCTGCGTAATAGGCATATTGCAGGTTCAGCAGTTGCTCGACCGGCCCGATCATGAACCAGAGGTAGCTGAACACCGCCAGCATCTGTCCGATGGACAGGTCGGAGAACAGCACGGTGAGCATGGCGGCGGCGCGGAAGATATCGATGCCGAACTGGAACAGCAATCCGCTGGCACGGCTCGAGGCGTCGCTTTTCCACTGTGAGTTGACGGCATAGTTGCGCACTTCCTGCGCCCGCAATCCGAGCCGTCCGAGGAAGAACCCTTGACGATTGCCAGCGCGGATTTCCTGTATTGCATCCAGGGTTTCAGTCAGTGCCTGGGTGAACCGGGAAGTGCTGTCGTTCTCGAGTTTTTTCAGGTGTTTGACCCGCTTACCCAGCTGCACGGTGGCGTAGATCACCAGCGGGTTGAACAACAGGATCAGTAGCGCCAGCTTCCAGTGCATCCACACCAGAATCCCCGCCGTACCGACCAGCGTGAGCATCGCCACCAGAAAACGGCTAAGGGTTTCGCCGACGAATTTGTCGACAGTGTCCAGGTCCGTGACCAGGTGCGTGGTCACCGTGCCGCTGCCCAGGCTTTCGTATTCGCCAAGGGAAATACGCTTGAGCCGCTCGATCAGCCGTACGCGGATACGATAGACGATGTCCTTGGCCAGACCTGCAAACAGACGCGCCTGCAAGACGTTGAACATCAACGCACCGCAACGCAGGGTCAAGGTCACCAGCAACATCAAGCCGATGTAACCGGCAGCACGTTGCCAGCCGGAGGGCAGCACGTGGTTCATGACTTTCAGTGCGGCGTCGCCATGCCCCAGCAGCACTTCGTCCACCAGCAATGGCAACAGTAAAGGGATCGGCACACTGCACAGGGTCGCCAATACGGCGACACCGTTGGCGATCCACAAGGATTTTTTATGTTGAAGTGCCAGACGACGGATTTCCGCCCAACTCAGCCGATCGACCCGCTTGGGTTGTGGCGCATCATCGGGTTGCTCATGCACAGGCTGCGCGCTCCAGCCAACGGCCGAGCAACGGAGCCAGTTCGCTGAGCGGTTGATAACCATTGGTCAACAGCGCCAATTGACCATTGCGCTCGGCGAGCAAGGTCGGGAAGCCGGCGATGCCCAGATCCTGAACCCAGGTGAAGTCTGCCGCCGTCGCCGCGTGCTGATCGGCACGGTCGAACGCTGCCGCGAACTCGATACGCGGCAAACCGGCTTGTTCGGCCAACTCCACCAACACGCTGGCACGGGTGACGTCACGCCCCTCGGCATAAAAAGCCTGCTGGATGAGCTTGAGCAGTTTCCAGGCGCAATCCGGTGCCAGGCTGCGCGCCGTCACCAGTGCGCGGCAGGCCGGCTCAGTGTCGTAGACAAAACCGTCGGGCAGCGCGCCCTCGAACTTGAACGGCTGGCCGGTGGCTTCGGCAACCGCCTGCCAGTGTTCGAGAATGTAGCGCCGCGTGGTGGGTTCCAGTGCCGCACCACTGCCGGTGCGCAAACCGCCGACAACCAAATGCACATCAACGCCCCCGGCCTGCGCCTGCTCGACCAGCGCCTCGGCCACCGGAGCAAAACCCCAGCACCAGGAGCACATCGGATCCATTACATAGAGCAGGCGCGCGGACATGGTTCAGGCCTCGGTGTTGGATTGCTTGTAGTTGTAACCAATCGGGTGCGGCTGATTACGAGCCTTGGCCAGTTCGATCTGTTTCTGCCGGTCGATCGCACTGCGACGGGTCTTCTCACTCAGCTTATCCCAGCAATGCGGGCAGCTGATGCCGGCGACGTAGTGCTCGGATGCGCGGTCTTCCACGCTCACCGGCGTACGACAGGCATGACATTGATCGTAGTCGCCTTCGCTCAGGTCGTGGCGAACGGTGACGCGGTTATCGAACACAAAGCAGTCGCCCTGCCATTTGGTTTCTTCCTGCGGCACCTCTTCGAGGTACTTGAGAATTCCGCCCTTGAGGTGGAAGACTTCATCGAAGCCCTGGCCGAGCATGTAGCTCGAAGCCTTTTCACAGCGAATGCCGCCGGTGCAGAACATCGCGACTTTCTTGTGCCTGGCCGGGTCGAAGTTGGCTTTGATGTAGTCGGGGAATTCGCGAAAACTGGTGGTCTTCGGATCGATCGCGCCTTCGAAGGTGCCGATCGACACTTCGTAGTCGTTGCGGGTATCGATCAGCAGCACTTCAGGGTCGCTGATCAACGCGTTCCAGTCCTGCGGATCAACGTAGGTGCCGACCTTCTTGTTCGGGTCAACGCCTTCAACACCCAGGGTGACGATCTCTTTCTTGAGCTTGACCTTGGTGCGATAGAACGGCTGCTCGTCACAGTACGACTCTTTGTGGTCGATGTCGTCCATGCGCGGGTCATTCTTGAGCCAGGCCATCAGCCCGTCGATGCCTTCACGGCTTCCGGAAACCGTGCCGTTGATGCCTTCTTCGGCAATCAGCAAGGTGCCTTTGATGCCGTTGTCGACCATCGCCTGCAACAGTGGCTCGCGCAGGGCGACGTAATCTTCAAGGGTGACGAACTTATACAGTGCCGCCACGACAATCTGTTGTGTCATGGGTGATTCTCCAGGTGGCTACCCGCGCAAGGGGTGAACCGGATGCGAAAAAAAACGCGCCGGCTAAGCGGCGCGTTGCGGATTCTAACAAAAAACCGAAGCTTAATGCTTACTGCCGCCAGCACAGGTCGGTGAGGCAGGTGCCGCGCCGGTCTTTGCCCATTCCTCTGGCGTATAGGTATGCAGCGCCAACGCATGGAATTCGCCCATCAGGTCAGCCAGCGTGGCGTAGACCTTCTGGTGACGCTTGACGCTGTTGAGCCCGGCAAATTGCTCGCTGACCACCACGGCCTTGAAGTGGGTTTGCAGCCCACGGCTGTGCATATGACTTTCGTCCAGCACCTCCAGATGCGCAGGTTGCAACGCGCCCAGTGCCGATTCAATACGTTGTTGCATGGTCATTGCGGGGCTCCGCTCAAGGCTTTTTCTTGGCTGGAGCGGCAGCGTCTTTCGGCGTCAGCTCGGCAGTCATGTCAGACAGCAGCTTGTTGACCACAGGCACCGCACTTTCCAGTTTGGCTTGAGTCATCTGGGCGGATTGCTGAGTCAGCTGAGGCATTTTTTCCAGGACTTTCTTGCCCAGTGGCGACTGGTAGAACGCGACCAGGTCCTTGAGCTCGGATTCGCTGAAGTTGGTGGTGTAGAGCTTGACCATGTCCGGCTTCAGTTTGTTCCAGCCAATGGCTTGGTCCAGAGCGGCGTTGGCCTTGGCCTGGTAGGTTTCCAGCAGGGCTTTTTTCGATTCCGGCGCTTTGGTTTGTTCAAAGCGCTGGGCGAACATTTGCTGCACTTGCATGTACACCGGTGTGCCCAGTTTGTCAGCGTGCGCCAGGGTCAGGAAAGCTTCGGCACTGGCGTTATGGCTGGCGGTATCGGCGAAAACCTGGCCGCTGGCACAGACCAGAGCAACCGCGGTACAGATGGCACGAAGACGAGTCATCGAGTTTCCTTTTCTAGCAGGCGAGGTAAAACCCCAAGGGGGGYCATTCTGCGCCTAAAAAACGCATGCGCTCAACCCCTCCCCCTTGCCAGGCCTGATTTTCAGGACCGAACGGTTAAAAAAACGACTGATGGAACCCCAAGCGTCATTCACGGCCTAAACTGCGCTATCAGACCTACAGGAATGTAACCGATGAGCCGTATCGAAACCGACAGCCTTGGCCCAGTGGAAGTCCCGGATGAAGCCTACTGGGGCGCTCAGACACAGCGCTCGCTGATTAACTTTGCCATTGGCAATGAACGCATGCCGCTGGCCGTACTGCACGCCTTGGCCCTGATCAAGAAGGCCGCAGCACGGGTCAATAGTCGCAACGGCGATCTGCCGGCCGACATTGCCCGGCTGATCGAACAGGCCGCCGACGAAGTGCTCGACGGTCAGCATGACGACCAGTTTCCGCTGGTGGTCTGGCAGACCGGCAGTGGCACCCAAAGCAACATGAACGTCAACGAAGTGATCGCCGGCCGTGCCAACGAACTGGCCGGCAACCCTCGTGGCGGCAAGGCTCCGGTGCACCCCAACGACCACGTCAATCGCTCGCAAAGCTCCAACGACAGCTTCCCCACCGCCATGCATATCGCCACGGTGCAGGCCGTGCAACAGCACCTGTTGCCGGCCATCGCTGAACTCTCCGCCGGTCTGGCCGAGCAGGCCGCACGGCATATGAAACTGGTGAAAACCGGTCGCACGCACATGATGGATGCCACGCCGATTACCTTCGGCCAAGAGCTTTCGGCGTTCATCGCGCAGCTCGATTACGCCGAACGTGCGATCCGCAGCGCCTTGCCGGCCGTCTGCGAGCTGGCTCAGGGCGGTACGGCAGTGGGGACCGGCCTCAATTCGCCGCATGGTTTTGGCGAGGCGATTGCGTCTGAACTGGCCGCGCTCTCCGGCCTGCCGTTTATCACCGCGCCGAACAAGTTTGCTGCGCTGGCCGGGCACGAACCATTGACCACGCTGTCAGGCGCGCTGAAAACCCTCGCCGTGACCCTGATGAAAATCGCCAATGACTTGCGCTTGCTGGGCTCCGGACCACGAGCAGGTTTCGCCGAGGTCAAGTTGCCCGCCAACGAGCCCGGCAGTTCGATCATGCCCGGCAAGGTCAACCCGACTCAGTGCGAAGCGCTGTCGATGCTCGCCTGCCAGGTGCTGGGCAACGACGTGGCGATTGGTTTCGCCGCCAGCCAGGGTCACCTGCAACTGAACGTGTTCAAGCCGGTGATCATTCACAACCTGCTGCAATCGATCCGCTTGCTCGGCGATGGCTGCAGTAACTTCCAGCAGCATTGCATTGCAGGCCTTGAGCCGGATGCCGGGCAGATGGCGGCTCACCTGGAGCGCGGCTTGATGCTGGTGACGGCGCTGAACCCGCACATCGGCTACGACAAATCCGCCGAGATTGCCAAGAAAGCCTATACCGAAGGGCTGACCCTGCGTGAGGCGGCGTTGCAGTTGGGTTATCTGACGGATGAGCAGTTCGATGCCTGGGTGCGGCCGGAGAATATGCTGGAGGCTGGGAAGCAGGGGTGATTCTGAACGTTATTTAGCGCCTGGCAATCCGTCATCGCGAGCAGGCTCGCGATGAACGATGACGCGGTTATCGACTGACCGCAGCCCGCATCCGCCGGGCCTTGAGCCCGGCGATCAGCGATGGCCCCAACGCGACCAGCGCCGACCCCAGCACCACCAGCACCGCACCGCCATACGCCAGACTGTTGATCTGTTCGGCCTGTACAAAATCGGGCCACAACCAGGCGGCCAGCGCCACAGCCGCGAAGGTCACCAACGGTGTGATGGCGAGCGTCGCACTGACCCTCGACGCCTCCCAATGCGCCAGCGCCTCGGCAAAAGCACCGTAAGCGATCAGCGTGTTCAGGCAGCATCCAAGCAGCAACCAGCCTTGCAGCGGGCTCAGTTGCAAGGCTTCCAGCGGATGCACCCACGGCGTCAGCAACAAGGCGCAAAACAGGTAGATCACCATCATCACCTGCAACGAATTCCACACCGTCAGCAGTTGTTTCTGGCCCAGCGCATAGAAGGTCCAGACGGTCGACGCCGCCAGTACCAGCAACACGCCTGCGGTGTAATCACTCAAAGACGTCAGCAACTCGCTCAGCCGCTGATTGAAAAACAAACCGAAGCCCAACAACAGCACCAGCAGGCCAATCCCCTGCCCCACGCTGAAACGCTCCTTGAACACAAACAGGCTGGCGATCAGCAACAGGATCGGCCCCATCTGCACAACTAACTGTGCGGTGCCCGGGCTCAACAGGTTCAGGCCCATCAGGTACAACACGTAATTGCCCACCAGCCCGAGTACCGCCATCAGCACCAGCCAGCCACCTTTGGGCCCGAGCACCTGTCGGCTCGGCAGACGCTTGGTCGCCGTCAGGTAAAGGAACAGGAAACCGCCGGAGACCATCAGTCGAAACCAGGTCACCGTGACCGGGTCCATCACCAGCAGCACTTGCTTGAGCTTGATCGGCAGGATTCCCCACAAAAACGCGGTCAGCAAGGCGAGGAACAGACCATAAACCCAGCGACCGGACGAAATGTGCATGGGAACCCCAAAGGCTAACGACGAGAAAAGCCATTCTAGGCTGCCGGCGAGGCATCACACAGGGACAGTTGGCGAAAGGCCGTAAATGAGACTGTATCGGTCGCACCGATAAATTGACGGTTGACCGCTGATCAGTTGAACAGGCGCGCCATGTCGTTCAGACATAAGCTGATTTTGTCCCGCCCTTCCCGGATCCGCCCAAGGAGACCGTCATGTACGGCATGCGCGCCCACGACACTGCCCCTGCCACGCACTTTCGCAGTGAACGGTTGTGTCGGGTGAACGGTGATTTGTATTTCAATACCCGGGAGAACACCCAGGAAGGACCGTTCAGCAACCATGAAGCGGCTGAGCGGGAGATTCGTGCGTACGTCGAGCGGATGCAGTTATTGAACCGCGAACGTATTCGCTGAAACTTTGCGGCGCCTTCATCGCGAGCAGGCTCGCTCCCACAGGTTTTGTGCAGTCCTTGTGGGAGCGAGCCTGCTCGCGATGGCGATTTAACAAGCGCTACACATTCCAGGCCACTTACCGCACCGCCTCAAACAACCCCGTAGCGCCCATCCCACCGCCCACGCACATGGTCACGATGCCGTAACGCAGGTTGCGCCGTTGCAGCTCACGCACCAGATGGCCGACCTGACGCGAA
This sequence comes from Pseudomonas sp. 05N36, assembly GCF_056397385.1. Lineage (NCBI taxonomy): Bacteria > Pseudomonadati > Pseudomonadota > Gammaproteobacteria > Pseudomonadales > Pseudomonadaceae > Pseudomonas > Pseudomonas sp. 05N36. The sequence goes on from NZ_JBFTNH010000017.1 coordinate 42,713, forward strand.
CCGGTCATGCCGAACGGGTGGCCGATGGAGATCGAGCCGCCGTTGACGTTGTATTTTTCGTTATCGATTTCCAGGCGATTGCGGCTGTACAGGCACTGCGAAGCAAAGGCTTCGTTGAGTTCCCACAGGTCGATATCCGCCACCTGCAAGCCCTTGGCCTTGAGCAGCTTTGGCACCGAGAACACCGGGCCGATGCCCATTTCGTCCGGCGCGCAACCGGCAACGGTGAAACCCCGGAAGAAGGCCTTCGGCTTGAGGCCCAGCTGCAGTGCTTTTTCCAGGCTCATCACCAGGGTCATCGAAGCGCCATCAGACAGTTGCGAGGAATTGCCGGCAGTGACCGAACCGTCTTCGGCAAACACCGGTTTCAATCCCGCCAGGCTTTCGTAGGTGGTGTCCGGGCGGTTGCAGTCATCGCGATCGACAATGCCTTCCAGGATCTGCGCCTGGCCGGTGTTTTTGTCCTCGACCTTGTACTTCACCGCCATTGGCACGATTTCATCGCTGAACAATCCGCCAGCCTGCGCCTGAGCGGTACGCAGCTGGCTTTGCAGGGCGTAGCGGTCCTGTTCTTCGCGGCTGACGTTGTAGCGACGGGCGACGATTTCTGCGGTCTGGCCCATCGGGAAGTAGATGCCCGGCACCTGCTCCTTGAGCAACGGGTTGATCAGGTTGTCGGTGTTGACGCTTTTCATGGTCAGGCTGATCGACTCGACGCCACCCGCAACGATGATCTCGCTGCAACCCGAAGCAATCTGATTGGCTGCGATGGCTATCGCCTGCAAGCCCGAGGAGCAGAAGCGGTTGAGGGTCATGCCACCGGTGCCGATGCCCAGATTCGAAAGCACCGCCACGTTGCGCCCGATATTGAAACCCTGGGCGCCTTCGTTGGAGCCGGCGCCAACGATGCAGTCCTCGACGCTGGCCGGATCGATATCGTTGCGCTCCAGCAGCGCGTTGACGCAATGGGCCGCCATGTCGTCCGGACGCGTCTGATTGAACTTGCCGCGAAAGGATTTGGCCAGGCCGGTTCGCACGCTATCGACGATCACTACTTCACGCATGGCATACCTCATTGTTGTTGTCGTTCAGGAAGTGGATCGAGCATAAATCCAGCTCCCGGCCGACCGCGACAATCATTCACCCCGCGTATGCAAACCCATCGGGCTACTTCTCGCCCTTCTTCAGCTTCTTCTCGCGCTTGTCGGATTTCTCGAAGGCGTCTTCCAGCGCACGGTTGAGGGTGCGCAGTACTTTGATCCGGGCCCAGCGTTTGTCGTTGGCTTCCACCAGGGTCCAGGGAGAAACCTCGGTGCTGGTGCGGTCGACCATATCGCCGACAGCCGTCCGGTAGTCATCCCACTTCTCGCGGTTGCGCCAGTCGTCTTCGGTGATCTTGAAGCGTTTGAAGGGAATGGCTTCGCGCTCCTGGAAACGCTCCAGCTGGGTCTGTTTGTCGATGGCCAGCCAGAACTTCACGACGATCACCCCGGAGGCGCTGATCTGCTCTTCGAAGTCGTTGATTTCGCTATAGGCGCGAAGCCAGTCGGCCTGGCTGCAAAAACCCTCGACACGCTCCACCAGCACCCGGCCATACCAGGAACGGTCGAAGACAGTGAATTTTCCCCGCGCCGGGATCTGTCGCCAGAAGCGCCACAAATACGGCTGGGCGCGTTCGTCCTCAGTCGGCGCGGCAATCGGCACGATGCTGTACTGACGCGGGTCGAGTGCGGCGGCCACACGACGAATCGCCCCCCCCTTGCCCGCTGCGTCGTTACCCTCGAATACCGCGATCAGTGCGTGCCGGCGCATGCGTTTGTCACGCATCAGGCCGGATAACCGTGCCTGTTCGGTAATCAGTTGCTCCTCGTAATCGTCCTTCTCCAGCCGCTGGCTCATGTCCAGACTACCGAGCAAACTCAAGTGATCGACACTGGCCGACAGCGGCGCAGCGCTGACTTTGTCCGGGTTGATCCTGGGCCGCTTGAGGGCATTTTGCAGGCCGTCGAGCAGGATCTTGCCCACGGTCAGACTGCGGTAATGGGCATCCACACCTTCGATCACATGCCAGGGTGCGTAGTCGCGGCTGGTGCGGCGAATCACGCGCTCGCCATATTTCACGAACTTGTCGTAGGTCTGCGATTGCTGCCAGTCCAGCGGGCTGATGCGCCAGCTGTGCAACGGGTCGTCCTGCAAGGACTTGAGGCGCGCTTTCATTTGTTGCTTGGACAGGTGAAACCAGAATTTGAAGATCACCGCGCCTTCATCGCAGAGCATTTTTTCCATGCGCTCGGCCTGGTTGATCGCCTGGTCCAGCACCGCATCCTTGAACAGACCATGGACCCGGCCTTGCAGCATCTGGCTGTACCAGTTACCGAAAAATACCCCCATCCGCCCCTTGGCCGGGAGCATCCGCCAATAGCGCCAGGCCGGTGGTCGCGCCAGCTCTTCATCGGTTTGCTGATCGAAGGTACGCACTTCGATCAATCGCGGGTCCATCCACTCATTGAGCAACTTGACCGTCTCGCCCTTACCTGCGCCTTCAATCCCGTTGATCAACACGATGACCGGAAATCGTGCCTGCTGCTGGAGGTCGAACTGAGCTTCAAGCAAAGCCTCACGCAACGCCGGCACTTCAGCATCGTAGGTTTCTTTATCAATCACATGACCGATTTCGGCAGATTCGAACATGAGCGACTCCCTTCCAAGATTGTCCAAGACTAGCGGATTGACCGAGTGTTTGTCTGGACCATCCCTTGCGCTTTGCCATGGATCAATCGCTTGTGTCGCGATCGGCTAGAATGGCCACCTAGCCTCGCTTGAGCCGACCATGAACCCTGAAACACTGCCGAACCCCGTCCCGCATGCCCAGCTCGACTGGGACGACCAAGGTCGCCCGCGCTCGCGGGTGTTTGACGACGTGTATTTCTCCGACCAGTCGGGCCTTGATGAAACCCGTTATGTGTTCATCGAGCAAAACCGCCTGAGCGAACGTTTTGCCGAACTGCCGGCCAGCGGAAGGCTGGTGATTGGCGAGACCGGTTTCGGCACCGGACTGAATTTTCTCTGCGCCTGGCAGCTGTTCGAGCAACAGGCTGTGGCTGGCGCACGGCTGCATTTCATCAGCGTCGAGAAGTACCCGCTGAGCCCGACAGATCTGCGACGGGCCCTGACACTCTGGCCTGACCTCAAGCCATTTGCCGATCAGTTGTTGGCGCAGTACGTTGCCATCCACCAGGGCTTTCAGCGGCTGGTGCTGGACARTGGCCGCGTGACCCTGACGCTGTTGATCGGTGACGTGCTGGAACAACTGCCACAGCTGGACGCGCAGATCGACGCGTGGTTTCTCGACGGTTTCGCTCCGTCGAAAAACCCCGACATGTGGACCGCCGAACTGTTTGCCGAACTGGCGCGTCTGTCGGCGCCCGGTTCGACCATCAGCACCTTCACCAGCACCGGCTGGGTCCGTCGCCTGCTGAATGCGGCGGGTTTCAAAATGCGCCGCACACCGGGCATCGGCCACAAATGGGAAATCCTGCGGGGTGAGTTCATCGGCTGGCCGCAGGAAACACCGACGCCGGCAACCGCCAAGCCCTGGTTTGCTCGCCCGAATCAGCTGAGCGGCGAACGTCGTGCGCTGGTGATCGGCGCCGGGCTGGCCGGTTGCGCCAGCGCCGCCAGCCTCGCCGCGCGCGGTTGGCAGGTCAGCCTGCTGGAACGGCATGCCGACCTGGCGCAGGAAGCCTCGGGTAACCCGCAAGGCGTGCTGTACCTGAAACTCTCGGCCCACGGCACCGCACTTTCGCAATTGATCGTCAGCGGTTTCGGGCACACCCGGCGCTTGCTCGAACACTTGCAGCGCGGCGTCGACTGGGACGATTGCGGGGTGCTGCAACTGGCATTCAATGCCAAGGAAGCCGAGCGTCAGGCGCAACTGGCGGCGGTCTTCCCCGCCGATTTGTTGCACCTGCTGGACCAGCCGCACGCRCAGGCCCTGGCCGGAATCGAACTGGCCCATGGCGGGCTGTTCTATCCAGAGGGTGGCTGGGTTCATCCACCGGCCCTGTGCCAGTGGCAAGCATCGCACCCCAATGTCCAACTGCTGACGCACCGCGACGTTCTGGAATTGCGCAAGGTCGATGATCAGTGGCAAGCCTGGGACGGCGAAACCCTGCTCGCCAGTGCGCCGGTGGTGGTACTGGCCGGCGCGGCGGAAATCAAACGCTTCGCGCACAGTGCCGAGCTGCCGCTCAAACGCATTCGCGGGCAAATCACCCGCTTGGCGCAAACCGCGGAGAGCCAGTGTCTGGCGACGGTGGTCTGCGCTGAAGGTTACGTCGCCCCCGCACGCCTGGGTGAACACACCCTGGGCGCCAGCTTCGACTTCAAGAGCGACGACCTGACTCCGACGACTGCCGAACACCTTGGCAACCTGGAACTGCTCGAGGAGATATCCAGCGACCTGGTCGCTCGTCTGCACGCCAGACAGCTGAACCCGGAACAGCTGCAAGGTCGCGCCGCGTTCCGTTGCACCAGCCCCGATTACTTGCCAATCGTCGGCCCATTGGCTGACAGCACGGCGTTCGCCCAGGCCTACGCCGTGCTGGGCAAGGATGCCCGACAAGTGCCGGACATCGCATGCCCATGGCTCGACGGGTTGTACGTCAACAGCGGGCACGGCTCACGCGGACTGATCACCGCGCCGCTGTCCGGCGAGTTGTTGGCGGCGTGGCTGGACAACGAACCGCTGCCGCTGCCCAGAAGCGTCGCCGAGGCCTGCCATCCCAACCGGTTTGCCTTGCGCAAGCTGATTCGCGGTTCGTGATGACGGGATCAAGGCGAGCAGGCTGGTCCTGCGGCGTGAAGCGCCGTAGGATCGCCGGATTGATGACCCGAGGTGCCTATGCTGATTCCCCACGACCAACTTGAAGTCGACACCCTGACCCGCCTGATCGAAGATTTCGTCACCCGTGACGGTACCGACAATGGCGACGAAACCCCGCTGGAAACCCGCGTATTGCGGGTGCGCCATGCGTTGAGCAAAGGTCAGGCGCTGATTGTGTTCGATCCTGAAAGCCAGCAATGCCAACTGATGCTCAAGCACGATGTGCCCAAGCACCTGTTTGATTGAGCAGCCATTTGACCGAGGGCTTCAGCTGCGTTTGCCGTGTACCCGTTTGGCCTGAATGCGCTCGTAGACTTCGGCGCGATGCACATTGATGTTTTGCGGGGCTTCGACACCAAAGCGAACATTGCTTCCGTTCACGGCGAGGATACGCACAGAGATGTTGTCGCCAATGGAGATCATTTCGCCCACAACGCGGCTGAGTACGAGCATGGCTCTAGTCCTTGAGGTTACCGGGCCTTGAAGATGACCGGCTGACGCCGGGTCTACAATGCAACGGCGGCAAAACAGTCCCCCCCTACGCGGCAAAGCGACTCCTCTTACAGACTTCCCTTTCACGGCAACATCAATGACTCAAGGTGTAGTGAAGCGTGGGCCAAACAGAATGATGCTCGCGCCTAATACGCACAGCGCAACGCCCAGCCAGTCCGAGCCCAGCGGTCGAATCCGCTCGACCACACCGAGCCAGCCGATGGACGCAATGATGTAGATGCCACCGTAGGCTGCGTAAGCGCGGCCGGCGTAGGCCGATTCGACTTTGGTCAGCACAAGGGCGAACAGCGTCAGGCTGAGCAGCGCCGGCACCACCCACCAGGCGCTTTTACCCTGCCGCAACCACATCCAGAAAGCGAAACAGCCGGCGATTTCGAACAGCGCCGCGAGGAAAAACCACAGGTAATTGAGCATGCACACATCTCGTCAGGGCGGCCAGAAGCGGCAACCCTAACGACGCAGCCCGCTACTCGCAAGTTCTGCTGGTGGCCTTGGCGCGCATCTTGTCGGCCATCACGGTCATCTCGTTGTAGAGCAACTGCGGGTTCTTCTGCTTGAGTGCCCAGGCCGTACGGCCCTGCTCATGGGGCAGGATCATGAACTCGCCGGCGGCAACATGCTGGTAGATATAGTCAGCGATATCAGCGGCGGTAATCGGCGAGCTTTCCAGCAACTTGCCAACCTGGGCTTTCATGGCCGGGGTCGGGCCACGGAAGGAGTCCAGCAGGTTGGTCTGGAAGAACGACGGGCAGACCACATGCACAGCGATTTCCTGCTGTGCCAGTTCAATCAGCAGGCTCTCGGACAGCGCCACCACACCGGCCTTGGCCACGTTGTAGTTGCTCATGGCCGGACCTTGCATCAATGCAGCCATCGAAGCGATGTTGATGATCGTGCCTTTGCTTTTTTCCAGCAGCGGCAGGAACGCCTTGCAGCCTTTGACCACCCCCATCAGGTTGATCGCAATCTGCCAATCCCAGTCTTCCAGCGACAGCTCACTGAAGAAACCGCCTGAGGCGACGCCAGCGTTATTGACGATCACATCGATGCCGCCCAGCTTCTGTTCACAGGCTTGTGCGAAGGCGATCAGCTGGCTGTAGTCGCGTACATCGCAACGCTGAATGAAACCGTCACCACCGGCCTCGCGGACCTGCTTGAGGGTTTCCAGCAAGCCCGGTTCGCTGACATCGGACAAGGCCAACTGCCAACCTTCACGAGCCCAGCGCAGAGCGATTTCGCGACCCAGGCCGGACCCGGCGCCAGTGATCATCATGCGATTTTGCATAGGGAGTTGCCTTGTTGTTCCGGGGGAAGATGCTCGCAGTGTAGCGAAGGATTTTCCTACACCCATGACCATCAAACTGCTGAATGCCCCAGGCAAACCGCAGCGATTGCATATCACGGAATTGCGTCAAGCCGGACAGGTTTTCGGCAGCGTTGCACCGCCCGCTAACAGATTCTGCAGACAAAAAAAAGAGGCCCTTGCGGGCCTCTTTTTTATTGACGTTTTACTGGGTCTGCATGCTTTCGGTTACACCTGCGGTGTTATCCAGCAAGCTCTTGGTCGCGGTTTGCAGGAACGCTTCCAGCTTGAGCTTCAGCTCAGCGGTGCGCGGTGCATTCGGGACCACTTCAGCATGCGGGTTGGCACCCAGCTGGTACTGGTACATCTTCGGATCCATTTCCTTTTCCTTGGGCAGAATCAGGATCTGGTCAGCCGTGACGATGGCTGTGGTCTGCTCGGTACCCGATGGCTTGATCACGCCAAAACCGGTGTCGCCTTGCGGCAGGTTGAGCAGGTCTCGTCCCCAGCACTGTTGACGCACTTCACCACCGAGGCGACCCATGATGGTCGGCACGATGTCGATCTGAGTGCCCACGGTGTGGTCACGCTGACCGAACTTTTCCTGGATCCCCGGTGCAATCATCAGCATCGGCACGTTGAAGCGGCCCAGGTCCATTTCGGTGATTTGACGCTCGTTGCCAAAACCATGGTCGCCCACGATGACAAACAGGGTTTCCTTGAAGTACGGCTCTTTACGGGCCTTTTCAAAGAACTGCCCCAACGCCCAGTCGGCGTAACGCATGGCCGTCAAATGCTCGTTCAGGCTGCCACGGTCAGTCACTCTCTCGACCGGCAATGGCGTCGGCAAGGCATAAGGGGTGTGGTTGGACAGGGTTTGCAGCAGCGCGTAGAACGGCTTGCCTTCGCGCGCCTTGAGCTCCTGCAGGCCACGGTCGAACATGTCCTGGTCGGACACGCCCCACGTCAGGTCGGAGAACACCGGGTTGACGTAGTCGTTACGCCCGATGAAGTTGGTCATGCCCTGGTTGCTGAAGAAACCCGACTGGTTGTCCCAGGCAAAATCGCCGTTGTAGACATACACGTCGTCGTAGTTACGGGCGCTGAGCAACTGTGGCAGGCCGGACAACTTGTGGCTACCTTCCGGGGTTTGCATCAGGTATTCGAAACCTGGCAGGTTCGGAAAGCAGGCCATGGTGGCGAACATGCCCTGGTGGGTATGCGTACCGTTGGAGAAGAAGCGATCGAACAACAGGCCTTCTTTCGACAATTTGTCGAGGTTGGGCGTGATGTTGCCAGGCGCACCCAAGGCTCCTACCGAGTGACCGGCCATGCTTTCCATCAGGATCACAACGACGTTCTTGATCGGCAGCGTCTTGTCGGCCGGTGGCGTGTAATCGCGGCGTACTGCAGCGATATCGGCATCAACCAGCTTGTCATCCGGCATCACCAGCATATCGCGGACAATTTTCTGGGCTTCAGACTGCTCCATCGTCGGCTTCCAGATGTTGTCGCGCTCTTCGGACATGCGGCTCTTCGCGGCAGCAACCAGCTGCAACGTGCCGTTCAGGCCCAACTGGTTGGCGAAGTTCGAGTCGGTGGTGTAAACGTCACCCCAACGCAGCGGTGGGCCTTGACGCAACGTGCCGCGGGCAGCCACGACGCAGATGAACAGGCAAACCACGAATACCACGATGCGCGCGTACCACGGGGCAACCTGACGAGTGCTGATGGCGCCACCGCTGAACGGGCCGCGAGGGCGGGTTGCACGGTCGGCGCCCTTGAACGCCAGGCTCAGCAACCAGGTGCCAACGGCCCAGGCCAACAGATAACGGACGACCGGGAAGCCATACCAGAGCATGCTCATGACGGTTTTCGGGTCTTCCTTCACATACTGGAAGACCAGGCCGTTGAGGCGCTGGTGGAACTCACGGTAGAAGTCCATTTCCATCAGGCCGAGAAACAGCGCGATGCTCGAGGCAATGGTCAGCCAGAACCGGAACAGACCACGGGCAGCCATCGCCCGGACACTGAACAGGGCCAGCAATAGCGGAATGCTGAAGTAGACCACCAGACGCAGGTCGAAACGCAAGCCGTTGGCGAACGCTTCGAGGAAAGTCGAGGCGGGAGTGTTGAGGATCATCTCCCGGTTGTACACCAGCAGCGCAACGCGCAGCAGGGAGAGCATCACCATCATGACCACGGCACAGAGCAGTGTGTACGCCAGATGCGATTTGACGGTCGGTTGCAGCAAGCGATTTGAAGCTCGCTGCTGACTCAGGGCGTCCGGGATAGCCATGTCGTTTATAGGACTCATTGGAAGTTGAAGTTTTAAAGATGTTGCGGTGCCCTGCCCTCTCATTGCGGTTACTTGAGGAAGTGGCCGGGAGCCTGCGCGATGCGCAAATGTTGCACGATCACTCCCGGCATTGCCATTCATAACTGGCAAGCAACCCCCAAAGCCCGGCTTCCAGGGCTCTGGAACAAGAGTCACAGGGGGGTGAGTGTTAAATCGGCATGGGTCAATTGTCTTGGAGCGTTTGTGAAAATTTCGTACAACGCATATCTGGAAACACAAAAAAGGGCCTTGCGGCCCTTTCGTATCAGTGCCACTCAATCATTACCGGGCTTGTTCACCGCTTGCAGCACGTACTGCGGAAGAGCGAATGCGCCAATATGGATTTCCGGGTTGTAGTAGCGCGTGATGATGCCGCTGCCGGCAAAACGCTGGCTCAGGGTTTCGCGCGACAGCTTGCGGTACGCCGTGTTGGTCGCGCCCCAGGCAAACGTCATGGCACCGCCGATGTAAGTCGGCACCGCGGCCTGATAGAAGTGCCAGTCCGGAAACAGACTGCGCAAGCGGCCGGCGGTGGTCTTCACTTCTTCGATCTGCATGAACGGCGTGCCGTTCTGGGTCACCAGAATGCCGCCTTCGTTCAGGCAACGGCGACAGGCCTGATAGAAGTTCTCCGAGAACAGCACTTCACCCGGACCGATCGGGTCGGTGGAGTCGGAGATGATCACGTCGAATTTTTCCTGGGTGGTGGCGACGAAACGCATACCGTCGTCGATCACCAGGTTCAGGCGTGGATCATCGAACGCACCTTTGGAGTGGTTTGGCAAAAATTCCTTGCACATGTCGACCACGGTGCCGTCGATTTCGACCATGGTGATGTGTTCGACACTGCGGTGTTTGGCCACTTCACGCAGCATGCCGCCGTCGCCACCACCGATGATCAATACGCGCTTGGCGGAGCCGTGAGCCAGGATCGGCACGTGAGTGAGCATCTCGTGGTAGATGAACTCGTCGGCTTCGGTGGTCTGGATCACGCCGTCCAGCGCCATGACCCGGCCCATGCGCGAGTTCTCGAAAATCACCAGGTGCTGGTGCTCGGTGCGCACTTCGTGCAGCAGTTTTTCCATGCGAAAACGCTGGCCGTAGCCTTCGTAGAGGGTTTCCAGGTACTCGCAGGTGTTGGTGGTGCTCATGGGAAGTCCCCCGGTGAATGCTGGTGGCAACGGACGGTCACCCGCCCATGATGGACAATCGCAGGCGCCGGGCAGGCGATTGACCACGGAAAGGCGCGCATTCTACGTCGCCGAACATGACAGGTCGAACCTTCGTCGAACCAAAGATCATTTGAGTAAACAGTGAACCCTGTGGGAGCGAGCCTGCTCGCGATGAACGATGACGCGATTTAACTGACAAACCGCGGCGCCTGCATCGCGAGCAGGCTCGCTCCCACAGGGTGATGTGTCGACATAGAGGGCGGTGTCAGAACCGCACGTTACCCCGGGGCCCCGCAATCGCCCAAATAACCAGGCCCAGCACCGGAAGCAGGAGAATCAGCAGCACCCAGATGATTTTCATCCCGGTTTCTGCACCGCTTTTAAGCACGTTGATGATCGCCCAGATATCCAGCGCGAGGATGATCAGGCCAACCAGGCCATTGAAGGTGGAACCCATGGTGTCGCTCCCTGGAGAAGAATTTCCCCCTTAGGATAGTCGGGCCTGACAAGGGCTCCGATTTATTACGGTTGGCGCCTTAAACGTGGATCGCCACTTTCAGCGCTTCCAGGGACGGCGCCGCGGCAATCCCGATGTGCGCACACAACTCCAGCACCCGTGGGACATCGTTGCCATAGACCAGCACGGTCTGAATCTCGTCATCGAGCAATTGGCTGAAGTTCATCAGCGTGTAGCCGCCGTTTTCCGGGTTCATGCTGCCCATCTGGACCTGGATGCGGTTGAGTGCCGTCAACGCTTCGGTCTTGGCCAGTTGCTTGGGCTTGATGTTGAACGCCACGCCCGGGCCGAAAGACGCAACGATCTGTGCGAACAGGTCCATGTAGGTGTCGGCCTGGAACAGCACGGTTTCCGGCAGGCTGCCGACCACTACCCATTCACCGAGCGGGATCGGGAAAGTGTCGTCGTAGTTGATGTCCGGGTTGGCCGCCAGAAACGCCTCGGGATCGGCATAGGCCTGGGCGGCTTCATCGGCGATCTGCACAATTTCCGCTTCGCTCATGCAGCCGGAGCTGATTTTGCTGATGAGTTCGATGAGTGCGGCTTTCATGGGCAAATCCTGTAGCGAGGGAGTTTTGAGGGCGCGAAGGATAGCGCATTCGCGAATGGATACCGAGCCCTGGAGTCGGAACACAGACTTGTGGCAAGGGAGCGCAATCAAGCTCCTACGTCATCCGTAGCAGCTGCCGAGCCTGCGAGGCTGCGTTCGAGCGCGCAGCGGTCGTAAAGTCACGCAATGCGGTCTGCCTGAAGGAGCGCGTTAGCTGATTTCACGACCGCTGCGCGCTCGAACGCAGCCTCGCAGGCTCGGCAGCTGCTACGGGTCGTGCGGAGCGCTCCTCGCCACGGATCAGCCGAGCAGCTTCTGCAACTGTGCCGTGGTGTCTGCCGCGCCCATGGTCCTGGCTGCGTCCAGAGCGTTGATGCCATTGGCATCCTTGGCCTTGGGATCAGCGCCTTTGCTGATCAGGTAGTCGACGATTGCACTGCGATTGAACATCGCGGCCATCATCAATGCGGTGCGGCCGTCAAAGGACGAACCTTCAACCTCGGCGCCACCTTCAACCAGGGCGGTCACCACTGCCAGATCGCCTTTGAACGCCGCGCCGGCAATCGGGCTTTGACCATTTTCGTTGCGGATCTCTGGATCGGCCTTGTGCTCAAGCAATACTTTCACTGCATCGACGTGGCCGTGATAGGCAGCCAGCATCAGCAAGGTGTCGCCCTTGTGGTTACGCAGGTTCGGCGGCAGACCTTTGCTCAGCAGTGCGGCGAGCATCGCTGCGTCGCCATCACGGGCCTTGTTGAATACCTGCTCGGCAAACTCCGCGGCTTCTTCCGGGGTCATCTGGCGGGATTTGTCTGTCATTGGGGGCTCCACATTCGGTCAATCGCAAAGCCGCTAGTTTCCTTAAGCGCCCTTACCCCTGTCACTCCTTTTTTCTCTCGTCCGGCCATAGCCAGAATCAATAACGGAACTTGCCAGCGTGGATATCCGCCAATACCTGTTCGGTGACCTGCACATAAGTGTCCGAGCCCGGCAGCCAGGCGTAGACCGGATCGTCGCCGGTTTTGCGCGGATCGAAGGCTTCATCCTTGAGGCGGGTCTTCTGGTACTTGAAGGTCCCGGTGGTCTCCATTTTCACTTTCACCCGCAAAAACAACGGCACCGCATAGGCCGGCAGGTGTTGGCGAGCGAAGCCCAGCAACTCACGGAAGTCCAGGGTCGCCAGGGATTCAGCCGGGGTAATCGCAGCCATGCCGGCGCGACCATTGGTGTTGTTGATCTCGACGCCATAGGCTACCGCCTCGGCAACATAGGGATGCTTCAAGAGGATGTTCTCGACCTCGGTGGTCGACACGTTCTCGCCCTTCCAGCGGTAGGTATCGCCAAGGCGATCGACGAACTGGGCGTGACCAAAACCGATACTGCGCAACAAGTCGCCAGTATTGAAGTAGCGATCGCCCTTCTCGAAGACATCGTGGAGCACGACTTGCTCGGTCTTCTGCGGGTCGGTGTAGCCATCGAGCGGCGCCTTGTCATCGATCTTTGCCAGCAACAGGCCTTGCCGGCCCTTGCCGACTTTCTGCATGAAACCCTTGCTGTTGCGGATCGGCGTACAGCTGTCGTGGGCGTACTCGACCAACGCCCAGGACATCAGCGAGAAGCCGATGGTGTTGTCAAAGTTGAGGATGTTGCTGAAACCGATATTGCCGTCGCTGGCGGCGTACAGCTCACACATGTGATTGACCCCGAAGCGCCGCTTGAATTCGCTCCAGACGCCGGGGCGCAAGCCGTTGCCGATCATCTTCAGCACTGCGTTATCACGGTCGGCGGCGCTTGGCGGTTGATCGATCAGGTAACGGCACAACTCGCCAACGTAGCCGATGGTGGTCGCCCGGTATTTGCGCGCGTCGTTCCAGAACTGGCTGGCGCTGAACTTGCGCCGAATGGCAAAGCCCGACGCCCCGCAAATTGCCGAGCCCCAGCACACGCATAACCCCGTGGCGTGGTACAGCGGCAAGGTGCAATAGACGACATCGTCGGGGCGCATATCCAGAGCGACCAAGCCGAAAACAGTGGATGTCTTCATCCAGCGGCCATGCTTGAACACCCCGGCCTTGGGCAGTCCGGTCGTGCCCGAGGTGTAGATATAGAAACAAGGGTCGTCGAAACACACCTGCTGGCTGCTGAGCGGATTGTCGCTCGGGCAATCGGTGCTGGCGCGCATCAGGTTGATGAAGTCCGATGGAGCTTCACCGGGGTCACGCAAAGTGTCCTGATCGGCCACCCACCAGGTTCTCGCGGTATCGATTGCGATCTGCTCGCGGATTGTCGAATACGCTTCGACCAACTCCTCGCCCACCACGATTGCCGCCGGAGCCACCAGATTCACGCTGTGCACCAGCGCCTGTTGGGTTTGCGAGGTATTGAGCATGGCGCTGATCGCGCCAACCTTGGCCACCGCCAGCACTGTGACCAGCAGCTCCGGGCGGTTTTCGATGAAGACCCCGACCACATCACCTTTGCCAATACCCTGGGCAATCAGGTAGTGAGCAATGCGGTTGGCCCACTGATTGACCTGTGCATAACTCAGTCTGACCTCACCTTGCAGCAGCGCCGGGCCATTGGGATTACGCTGTGTCGCTTGCTCGAAGCTCCAACCGAGGCCGCAGGGTTGATCCGGCTGTTTGACATTGGCGACTTTGAGCCCCTTGACCACCCGTGGCAGGGCCTTGGCAATGGTCGGCAACTTACGGAGCATCATGCCCCAGGTGATCATGTCGTTTGACGCGAGACTCATGGTTGCTCCCGTTCGGCCCTTGATGTCAGGCCTGTTTTGTTATTGTCGGGCGAACATTTGGTCGCAGGTGTTCAGGCAACTTCATCCTTGTAATGAGAGACAGCAGAAAACCTATCGCTAGAGATAAAAACAAGCGTGGAAGCGTTGATTCAAGTCAAAAAATACGCCCGCACTTGCGCCGCTGTACACGCGGTTTTTGAAATGTTTTGTATCCGGGTCGCTACTGCGGCGAGCGCGCAAAATGCAGGATGCACGATGGCCATTCGTGCAGAATGCACGATGCCGAGAAAAATCACGATTTCTATATTATTGATTTATAAGGATTTTTATAAACGCTCATACTGGCACAATCAGTGCACCTATCACTCCATGCTTGCCATTCAAGTGCAAACGGAGCTGATCGACATGAGCCTGATCCAGGAAAAATTTTCGTCCCTGTTCTCCAACTTCGACGTCACCACGCAAGCACGCCCAGACGGCGGTATTCTGCTGACGCTCAATAGCAGCGATGGCCGAGTGTTCAAACGCTCGATTTCATACGCTCAATTGCACGCCGGCGATCAACTGTCCTGGGTCATCAGTGCCATTCGCCGTGACTTGGCCGAGCAGGCCAGCGAACTGCCGCAGATTTCAATGCTGCAAAGCCAGCAGCGTTTCGCCTTGCCGACCTATCACTCGAGATAAGCACCAACCGCTCAAACCTTTCAGGTCGTGCAAGCCTTGCGCTGCACGGCCTGAGTGCGTTTTGAGTTCAGCTCAACAAGCCGCGATTAACCGCCTCGCCGACCGCTTGGGCACGGTTGGTGACTTCAAGCTTGGAGTAGATGTTGCTCAGGTGAAACTTCACCGTCGCCTCGGAAATGTCCCGAATCACGCTGATTTCCCACACCGTTTTGCCGGCCTTGGCCCAATACAGAATCTCCAGTTCCTTTTTGCTCAGCGGTTTGCCTGCCGGATCCGGACGCTGTCGCTTTGGTGTTTTCATCCTTAGCCCTCTCACCAGGAGTCCGCACCATTGCCAGGCGCGAAAGGTGCCTGGATAAGCGAACAAACTTAAGGGCCGCAGCGTTACACAGGGACAAGATTAAACAAGTAAGGAAAACCACAAACAGGCATGGCCGACTTATCAACAGGCAACTTCCTACACGTCCTACAGACGTGCGTTGGCCATGATGTTAGTCCGCGATGGAAAGTCGGCTGACCGCGTGGGTTGCAGTCAGCCGTAGCCACTCAGAACGTGGCGGGATCGATTTGCGAGAAGCTGCTGACGTTCAGATGCCCGGCGAGCTCACCGCCTTCGCGTACCAGTCCGCAGGTGGCCATGCCGGCTTCACGGGCGGCATCCAGCTCCTGAACGATGTCGGAGAGAAACAGGATCTGCGCAGGCTCGCAGCCAATGGCTTGAGTAATGCGCTGATAGGACTGCGCCTCACGCTTGGGTCCCGAGGTGGTGTCGAAGTAGCCGCTGAACAGCGGCGTCAGGTCACCGGCCTCGGAACAACCGAAGATCAGCTTCTGGGCCTGGATCGAACCGGACGAGTAAACGAACAGTTGATAACCGGCCTGATGCCAGCGTTTCAGTGCGTCGACCGCATCCGGGTAGACATGGCCCTTCAACTGCCCGGCCTGATAACCCTGCTCCCAGACCATCCCTTGCAACGCCTTGAGTGGCGTGGCCTTGCGGTCTTCGGCAATCCAGCCCAGCAGGATTTCAATCACCCGTTCAACGTCAGCGCCAGGCTCGGCGCTGTCCTGGCGGACCGCGTCGATCTGCCGGGCTACGTCGGCCCGCTGTGCCTGTTGCCGGACAAAGTCCGGCAAATGTCTGGCGGCATAGGGAAACAGCACGTCGAACACAAAACTCACCGCGCTGGTGGTGCCTTCGATGTCGGTGAGAATGGCTTTGATCGTCATGCCATCAGTCCTCGAGACGCGGGAAGCGGCTGGCGATGTCGTCGCCGGTGAAGTTGGCTACCCAGCCTTCGGGATTGTTGAACAGGCGAATCGCCACGAAGTGCGGATGCTCGCCCATGTCGAACCAGTGTGCAGTGCCGGCGGGCACCGAAATCAGGTCGTTTTTCTCGCAGAGCACGGCGTACACGTAGTCGTCGATGTGCAAGGTAAACAGGCCACGGCCCGCGACGAAAAATCGTACTTCGTCTTCGCCATGGCGATGCTCTTCCAGAAACTTGGCGCGCAATTCGGCTTTTTGCGGGTGATCGCTGTTGAGGCTGACCACGTCGACGGTGATGTAACCGCGTTCGGTCATCAACTGGTCGATCTGCACCTGATAAGCGGCAATCACTTCTTCCTGGCTGGCACCCGGCTGGATCTTCGCCGCGGCTTGCCAACGGTCGAAGCGCACACCTTTTTCGGCCAGGGTCGAGGCGATATCGTCGAGATGGGTCAGGACCTTGTTCGGCAGGTCCGGGCTTGAAACGTGGTAAACGGACAGGCTGCTCATGTTGGCAATTCCTCGTTAGCGGCGCAGCCGTCCGGCTTTTACCGGCCGGTCAGGCAACGCGTTTCATCAGGCGGTTGGCGACTTCAGGTGAAGTAGGCCTTAACGGTTAATCAACGCGCGCATTTTCAGCTCGCATTCAAACAGGAACTCAAACGCTTCGATCTGCCGCAATGCATCGCTCATCTTCGGGCCCCACGTGTAGAGGCCATGACCGCGAATCAGGTAACCGACACAGTCGGGATGGTCGTCGAGCCATGGCTGCACTTTGGACGCCAGGCGCCCGATATCCTGATCATTGTCGAAGATCGGCACCCGCACCCTGGATTCATGGGTCGAGATCCCGCTGAAGGCTTTTTGCAGTTCGTAGTCTTCAAACGTAATGACCGGCCCCTGCAACAGCCGCGACAACACCGTGGCATTGACCGAATGGGTGTGCAGCACCGCACCGATGTCGGCACGCCAATTATATAACTGGGTGTGCAGCAGGGTTTCGGCAGACGGCTTCTTGCCGGGTTCCAGGCTGTTGCCCGACATATCCGTGGCCAGCACGTCATCCATCCCCAACTGCCCTTTGTGTTTACCGGAAACGGTCAACAGGGCTTCGGTGGCCGACAGTCGCGTCGAATAGTTGCTGCTGGTGGCGGGCGACCAGCCACGGCCATACAAAAAACGCCCGGCGTCGATGATTTGCTGGGCGAGTTGTTCACGGGTAAGGCTCATGGCCTGTCCTCTTGCATACGTGTGGCAATGATAACGGCTGCAGCGAACGCTGCGAGGCTGGCAATACTAAAGGTCAATGTAGCGCCCAGGGCATTCCAGCTGTAACCGGAATACAACGCGCCCAACGCACCGCCGGTGCCGGCCAGTGCTGCGTACAACGCCTGGCCCTGCCCTTGCTGGCGTGCACCGAAGCTACGTTGCACGAAATGGATGGCCGCGGCGTGAAAGCTGCCGAAGGTTGCTGCGTGCAGAATCTGCGCAAACAGCAGCACCCACAGGAATTCGGCGAACGAGCCGAGCAGCAACCAGCGTAACGCCGCCAGCAGGAAACTCGCCATCAGCACCCGGCGCACCGAGAAGCGCGCCAGGATATTGCTCATGAATATAAACATCACGACTTCAGCCACCACCCCCAACGCCCAGAGCATGCCGATCACACCACGGCTGTAACCCAGGTGTTCAAGGTGCAGGGTCAGAAAGGTGTAATACGGCCCATGGCTCATCTGCATCAATGCCACGCAGCCATAAAATGCCAACACGCCGGGGCTGCGCAGTTGCTTGAGAAAGCCCTCGCCCACCTGCCGGTTGCCTTGCGCCGGCTGGGCGTTCGGCACCCAGAGGCTGCTGACGACTATCCCGCCCATGATCACCACCAGCGTCACCGGGTAGATGTCCAGGCTCAACCATTCGAACAGCCGCCCCAACGCAACCACGGTGATGATGAAACCGATCGATCCCCACAAGCGGATCTGGCTGTAGCGCGAAGTCTGGCCCTGCAAATGCGCGAGGGTGATGACCTCGAACTGCGGCAATACCGCGTGCCAGAAGAACGCATGCAACGCCATGACCATCGCCAGCCAGGCGTAGCTTTTGCTGACGAAGATCAGCGAAAAGGTCAGCAGCGTACAGATCGCACCGAAGCGCACGATGGCCAGGCGCCGGCCGGTGTAGTCACCCAGCCAGCCCCAGATATTCGGTGCGACGCAGCGCATCAGCATCGGGATCGCCACCAGTTCGCCAATGCGCGCGCTGGAAAACCCCAGGTGATCGAAGTACAGCGCCAGGAACGGCGCGGTCGAACCGAGCAAGGCGAAATAGAACAGATAGAAACTGGACAACCGCCAGTATGGAAGCGCCGCCACGGCCGTCAGACCGCGGCGACGTCAGGGCACGGCTTCACAGCTGGCCCAGCACCGGGGTGCTGACGCGCACGTCGGCGTTTTGCCCGCGATTGCGCAGCAGGTGGTCCATCAACACGATGGCCATCATCGCTTCGGCAATCGGCGTGGCGCGGATGCCGACGCAAGGGTCATGACGGCCCTTGGTAACAACGTCCACCGGGTTGCCGTGGATATCGATCGAACGGCCCGGCGTGGTGATGCTCGACGTTGGCTTGAGTGCCAGGTGCGCGATGATTGGTTGCCCCGAAGAGATGCCGCCCAGAATCCCGCCCGCGTTGTTGCTGAGGAAACCTTCGGGGGTCATTTCGTCACGGTGCTCGGTGCCGCGCTGGGCGACGCTGGCGAAACCGGCGCCGATTTCCACGCCTTTCACCGCGTTGATGCTCATCAGTGCATGGGCCAGTTCGGCGTCGAGACGGTCGAAGATCGGTTCGCCGAGCCCCGGTTTCACGCCTTCGGCGACCACGGTGATCTTCGCGCCGACCGAATCCTGGTCGCGGCGCAGTTGATCCATGTAGGCCTCAAGCTCTGGCACTTTGTCCGGGTCGGGGCTGAAGAAGGCGTTTTGCTCGACCGAGTCCCAGGTCTTGAACGGGATTTCGATCGGCCCGAGCTGGCTCATGTAGCCGCGAACGACGATGCCCTGGGTCGCCAGGTATTTTTTCGCAATCGCCCCCGCCGCCACACGCATGGCGGTTTCCCGCGCCGAGCTGCGACCACCGCCACGGTAATCGCGCTCACCGTATTTGTGGTGATAGGTGTAGTCGGCGTGGGCCGGGCGGAACAGGTCCTTGATCGCCGAGTAGTCCTTGGACTTCTGGTCGGTGTTGCGGATCAGCAAACCAATCGCGCAACCGGTGGTGCGGCCTTCGAACACGCCGGAGAGGATTTCGACTTCGTCGGCTTCCTGACGCTGGGTCGTGTGACGGCTGGTGCCGGGCTTGCGGCGGTCCAGATCACGCTGCAAGTCTTCCAGGGACAGCTCAAGGCCCGGCGGGCAGCCGTCGACAATGGCGACCAACGCCGGACCATGGCTTTCGCCCGCGGTGGTGACAGTGAACAGCTTGCCGTAGGTATTGCCGGACATGCAGGGCGCTCCGTGAAATCGCTGAGTGACTCAACCTGAATTCGTAATGCGCGCCAGTATACGCAGGCTATCCAACTAGTTCATCCTCGAACCTTATTGGTGCCTTCGAGTCCAACCGACACCTTCTGAATGATGGCGTGATGATGCTGCGAGTTATTGCCTTGAGCCTTACCCTGTTTACCGGCCTGCTTTCCAATGCAGTCCAGGCCTCTGTTGTTCTGCAACGGCCAATCAGTCTGGATACCGGCAGCGGTGAGCTTTTCGGCTCGATGTTGCTGCCAAAGTCCGACAACCCGGTGCCGGTTGTGCTGATCATTTCCGGCTCGGGCCCTACCGATCGTAACGGCAATAACCCGGAAGGCGGCAACAACGACAGCCTCAAGCGCCTGGCCTGGGTGTTGGCCAAACACAACATCGCCAGCGTGCGTTACGACAAGCGCGGCGTGGCGGCCAGCCTCGCGGCGACCCCGGATGAACGCAATCTGACCCTTGAAGCCTACGTTGCAGACGCGGTGGCCTGGGGTCAAAAGCTCAAGTCCGACCCGCGTATGGGGCCGCTGATTCTGCTCGGACACAGTGAAGGTGCGCTGGTGGCCACACTCGCCGCCCCGCAAGTCGATGCCGCCGCGGTGATTTCCGTGTCCGGCAGCGCCCGACCGGTCGATCAGGTCCTGCGTCAACAATTGAGCAATCGAATGCCACCCGATCTGCTGCTGCGCAGCAATGAGCTGCTGGACAGCCTCAAGGCCGGGCATGTCGATGAACGCGTTCCGACGCCGTTGCAGGTGATCTTCCGTCCCAGCGTGCAACCGTACCTGATCAGCCTGTTTCGCCAGGACCCGGCGGCGGCTTTCGCCAAGCTGAAAATGCCGGCGCTGATCATCCAGGGCAGTAACGACATGCAGGTCGGCGTTGGTGACGCACAGATGCTCAAAGCAGCGAAACCGGATGCCCAACTGGCGCTGATCGAAGGCATGAACCACGTGATGCGTATCGTGCCCAACGACATCAAGCGTCAATTGGCCTCCTACAAAGACCCGCAACTGCCCCTCGCCGTCGAGCTCGGGACTCAGATCTTGAGCTTTATTGACGGACTTCGCGCCAGTTAAGCCGGTGTTACCCTCCAGTCCTGGAAAAAACGGCCGATAAGCCGGTGTCGGCAGCCCATTGGCTGCCGCCAAGCAGGGCTTGGACAGGATCTCGCCGTTATGACTGATACCCAGAATTCACCCGACACCGCGCCGCAAACCTCCGCTACTGAAGTGGTCGACCTGCCGTGGTCGGACGTCCAGGCCGAGCACCACAAGATGCTTCGCCTGGCGCCGCTGAAAACCGATCGAGCGACCGGTGGGCGGCCATTGCGCTTTGTCGAGTTCGGCTATGCCGAGCGCAACAGCAAAGAACGCAGCCTGCTGCGCATGAGCATTTCGCTGCCTGGCCAACGGGTGCGCAAGGAACAGAACCACCTGGACGTCTGGGTCGATCATGAGACCCGTCGTGTGCACTTCGGCCCCGACAGCGGTCTGCAGATTGAACCGCTGAACCGTGGCATTGGCCGTTTCCTGGCGGCTCAAGGCATTACGTGGGCGAAGAAAAAGTGGTCGAGCTACACCGTCGACGGTGCGGACCTGAACAACAAGGACGCCCTCAACGAAGACACCCGCCTGCGCCGCGACCACTTTCTGCGGGTGCACGGCTTTGACGTGGTCTACGCCGACGCCCAGCATTTGAAGGGCAGCGTCAAAGAGGTAAAAGTCGGCGATCTCCTCGGCGACTGGAATTCCGAAAAACTGCAGTTCGTGGAAATACTCGAAGCCGCGCAGATGCTGCAGCAAGCCGAGCAGAATCTGGCGGAGCAGGAAGTCAAACTGCAAAAGCAGGAAGAGAAAGTCAGCAAATACAAACGCGAGGACACCGGGCTACGCTTCACCATCACCTGTCTGGTGGCGTTTTCGGTGTTCCAGGCGGGACTGCTGATCTGGATCGCTACGCACCGCTAAAAACCCGAGTTTGCTCAAGCTCTTGTGGCAAGGGAGTTTGCTGAGGCTCTTGTGGCGAGGGAGCTTGCTCCCGCTCGAGCGCGAAGCGCTCGCAATCCTGTTACCTCATTGTTGAGATAAAAGGTCGGGGGCCGCTGCGCAGCCCAGCGGGAGCAAGCTCCCTCGCCCCGTTCACCACATTAAACCCTGGCGGCGAACAACGCCTGATGCTGGCGGCATTGCTCGGCGCTGAGCATGAACACACCGTGACCGCCGCGCTCGAACTCCAGCCAGGCGAAATCGACTTCCGGGTACAACGCCTCGACGTGCACCTGGCTGTTGCCGACTTCAACGATCAGCAAGCCCTTCTCGGTCAGGTGATCCGCCGCTTCGGCGAGCATGCGCCGCACCAGGTTCAAACCATCGTCGCCGCAGGCCAGACCCAGCTCGGGCTCATGCTGGTATTCGTCCGGCATGTCGGCAAAATCTTCGGCATCAACGTAAGGCGGGTTGGACACGATCAAGTCGAAACGCTGCCCTGGCAAACCGTCGAAGCCATCACCCTGAACGGTGTACACGCGCTCATCGACGCCATGGCGCTCGATGTTCTGATTGGCCACTTCCAGCGCTTCGAACGACAGGTCCGCAAGCACCACTTCCGCGTTCTGGAATTCGTAGGCGCAGGCTATGCCGATGCAACCGGAACCGGTGCACAGGTCGAGAATCCGTGCAGGCTCGGCGCCCAGCCACGGCGCGAAACGTTTTTCGATCAGTTCGCCAATCGGCGAACGCGGAATCAATACACGCTCGTCAACTATGAACGACATCCCGCAGAACCAGGCTTCGCCCAACAGGTAAGCCGTCGGGATACGCTCCTCGATTCGACGTTTGAGCAAGCGCTGCAGGTTGACCAGTTCGTCGTCTTCAAGACGGCAGTCCAGGTAGCTGTCGGCGATTTCCCACGGCAGGTGCAACGCCCCCAACACCAGTTGGCGGGCTTCGTCCCAGGCGTTGTCGGTCCCATGGCCGAAAAACAGATCCTCCCCATGAAAACGGCTGACAGCCCAACGAATGTGGTCGCGCAAGGTGCGCAGGCGGGAAGTGATCACGGGGCAAACTCCTGAAAAAACGACTGGCGATTCTAACAGCCTAAACTCGCCCCGACGACGCAAGAAAGATCACCGGACGAATGTAGGATTGATCCTGATTTTCAGCTTTTGATTGAACATCTGCTCAGCTCTTGACAGGCTGCAGGCCAGCAACGACGGTGCCTACGATGGTAGCGATTCACAGAAGCGCTCAGCCAGAGGACAATGTCGCAAAAGCCCCACTCGAAGGAGCCCCAGAATGTCCGTTCCAAAAACGATGTTTCAACTCAGCGGTCGTGGTTACGCGCCGGCCAATCTGGCCCATGCGACGCTGGTGATCATCGATGCCCAGAAAGAATACTTGAGCGGCCCCCTGGCCCTTTCCGGCATGGACGCCGCTGTCGACAACATCAAGCAATTGCTCGCGGCTGCCCGCAAGGCGGGTCGGCCGATCGTCCATGTACGCCACCTCGGCACCGTCGGTGGCCTGTTCGACCCACAAGGCGAACGCGGTGAGTTCATCCCCGGCCTCGAGCCGCTGGCTGACGAAACCATCATTGGCAAATTGCTGCCCAGCGCTTTCCACGGCACCCCGCTGGAAAAACGCCTGCAAGACCTCGGCTCGCTGGACCTGATCGTCTGCGGTTTCATGAGTCACTCCAGCGTCAGCACCACCGTGCGCGCCGCGAAAAACCTGGGCTTTCGCTGCACCCTGGTCGAAGACGCCTGTGCCACCCGGGACCTGCCTTTCAAAGGTGGCGTCCTCAGCGCCGAACATGTCCAGCAGACTGAAATGGCGATCATGGCCGACAACTTCGCGACCCTCGCCCAGACTCAAGACCTGATCTGATCGAGCGCTTGATGAGCGGCCAACGCAGCCGCTCATCCGCAAAAACCTCTCATTCCCTGCAATTGCCTTAGCCTCAGGAACCACCCGGTCAACTCCCGGTCGAAGGGCCGATACCCATTGAGGAAGGTCGGAATGAAGAAATCCGATGGTTTTGACGCTCGCCGCTTGCGGCCCAAAGGCCCACGCAACTGGCGTTATCGTTTTGGTGCGGCATTTTCCGCGCTGCTGGCAACCCTCGGCGTGTTGCTGATGATGGCCGGTGCAGCCAGCCTGTTGGGCCACCCGCCAGCGCTCGGCGAGTTGAACGCCAGCCCGGCCGGCGCGGCGGTGGTCCTGGCGATTGGCCTGTTGCTGCTGTATGTCGGTGTTGCCTTGTGGCGTCGCTGCCGCCGTCGGATGCGCCAACCGCGTGAGCTGAACCTGGCTCCGCACCTGATGAAAAAACATGACTGAGTGGCGCGCGTTGCGTTTTGACGCGCCCGATTCACCTCGACTTGGGTAAACTGGCCGCCCTTCGCGGAGGCTGACATGCAAGACGACGATTTTTCCCTGTTCAAAAGCGCGATCCAAGGCGTCAAGCCGATCAAGCACGATCGCGCCGAAACCGGCAAGCCCAAGGCTGACCGCGCGCACATCGCCAAGTTGCGCCAGGCCGCCACCGTGCGCACCGATGCCACCACCGTTGACGGCCTGTCCGATCAGTTTGTGATCGATGTCGGCCCGGAAGACGAGTTGATGTGGGCGCGTGACGGCGTGCAGGAAAGTCAGATGCGCAAGCTGAAGGTCGGGCAGATCCCGTTCGAAGGCAGCCTCGACCTGCACGGCATGACCGTCGAAAAAGCCCGCGAGACACTGTGGGCTTTTCTCGCCGAAGCAACAAAATTCGAAATTCGCTGCGTGCGCGTGACTCATGGCAAGGCTGTACGCCTGGACGGCAAGCGGCCGATGATCAAAAGTCACGTCAACACGTGGCTGCGTCAGCATCCGCAGGTGCTTGGCTTCACCTCGTGCCAGGCCAAACATGGCGGTGCCGGAGCAGTTTATGTGATGCTCAAACGGACCATGATGGAAGGTCGCGACGAGTAAAGCTGATGCGCTACGCTTGCAGCGCCGTGTCCGCCACCGTACCCTTGCCCTTTGCGTAAAATCCCACAGGTAGTTTCATGTCTCTGGAACAGAATTACACGGCGATCCTCGGCCAGCTTGGCGAAGACGCCACCCGCGAAGGTCTGCTCGACACGCCGAAACGTGCCGCCAAAGCCATGCAGTACCTTTGCCGCGGTTATGAGCAGACGCTCGAAGAAGTCACCAACGGTGCCTTGTTCAGCTCCGACAACAGCGAAATGGTGCTGGTCAAGAACATCGAGCTCTACTCGTTGTGCGAACACCACTTGCTGCCATTCATCGGCAAGGCCCACGTTGCCTATATTCCGAGTGGCAAGGTGCTGGGCCTGTCGAAAGTCGCGCGGATCGTCGATATGTACGCCCGCCGCCTGCAGATCCAGGAAAACCTCAGCCGGCAGATCGCCGAGGCGGTCCAGCAAGTGACTGGCGCCCTGGGCGTGGCGGTGGTGATCGAAGCCCAGCACATGTGCATGATGATGCGCGGTGTAGAGAAACAGAACTCGTCGATGATCACCTCGGTGATGCTCGGTGAGTTCCGCGAAAACGCGGCGACCCGCAGCGAGTTTCTCAGCCTGATCAAGTAATCCGCTGTACGAAGAAAACCGGCATTCATCGCCGGTTTTTTTTCGCCTGTGAAAAATCAGGTAAGCTGCGCGCCTTTCTTCATTCGCCCGAGAGGCTTATACCGTGTTAGTGAAAGCGCTTCGTGTCGGCCTCGGCCAGCTGATCATCTTCATCGACTTCCTCACCCGCCCGGGCAAAAAGAAGCGCCCCGCCGCTGCTCAGGCCCAGGTCGAAAACGCAGCGAAAGGCCTGACGCTGTATCAGTTCCACGCCTGCCCGTTCTGCGTGAAAACCCGCCGCACTCTGCGCCGCCTGAATGTGCCGGTGGCGTTGCGTGATGCGAAGAACAACGAACAGGATCGCCAGACCCTGCTTGAGCAAGGCGGCAAGATCAAGGTGCCGTGCCTGCGTATCGAAGAGAATGGCCAGACCACCTGGATGTATGAGTCAAAGGTGATCATTGATTATCTGGACAAGCGCTTCGCTGCAGCCTGATGGTTTTGTGGTGAGCGGACTGACGCCTTCGCGAGCAGGCTCGCTCCCACAGTGGTTTTGTGTTGTGGATAAGTTTTGTGTTCAAAACAGATCCCATGTGGGAGCGAGCCTGCTCGCGAAGACGTCGGCACTATCACCACAAATCCCGGACAAAAATAAACCGGCCCATTCGCCGGTTTATTTGCTTTTAGCCTTCCCTTACGCAGCCTGTGCAGCCTGCGCCTGACGCACCACCCCAGCCAATCGTTTAAGCCCTTCGTCCAGCCGCGCCGGATCGATATGGCTGAAGTTCAGCCGCAGATGCCCCGGATTGTTGTCCGGTTCAGAGAAGAACGGCTCCCCCGGCATGAACGCCACGTCCTGCGCCAACGCCTCGTTCAGCAAGGTCCGGGTGTCCAATGGCTGCTTCAGCGTCAACCAGAAAAACAGCCCGCCTTGCGGCACATTCCACTCGGCCAGATCGGAGAAATGGGTTTCCAGTGCCAACTGGAAGGCGTCACGCCGAACCCGGTAGAAGTCCCGCAGCTCACTCAGGTGATCGCGAAACTTCTCGCTGCCAATCCATTGCAACGCCTGCCATTGGCCGACACGGTTGGTGTGCAAGTCAGCCGATTGCTTGAGTCGCAGCAAGTGCGGGAACAGGTCCGGGCTGGCGATCAGATAGCCGACACGCAAGCCCGGCAGCAAGGTCTTGGACACGGTGCCGGTGTAGATCCAGCTGGCCTTCTTCAAGCGACTGACGATGGGCGTCGCGCTGCCGCCATCAAAGGTCAGTTCACGGTAGGGCTCGTCCTCGATCAGGGTCACGCCAAATTCATCGAGCAACGCCGCCACTGCATCGCGCTTGGCTTCGCTGTAGCGCACTGCCGAGGGATTCTGGAACGTCGGGATCAGGTAGATGAACGCCGGGTGATGTTTTTCCAGGCGCGCACGCAGCTCATTCAGGTTCGGACCGTCAGCCGCAAGCGGCACGGTCAGGCAGTCAGCGCCGAACAGCTGGAAGATTTGCAGCGCCGCCAGATAGGTCGGCGCTTCGAGCATGATCTCGGTGCCTTTGTCGATGTACAGCTTGGCCGCCAGATCAAGGGTTTGCTGGGAGCCGCTGACCACCAACACCTGACTCGCCTCACACGGTACGCCCAAGGCCCGGGCTTCAGCCGCCAGCGCTTCGCGTAATGCCGGTTCGCCTTCGCTCATGCCGTATTGGCCCATGGACAATGGCATGTCAGCCCATTCGACCTTCGGCAGCATGGCTTCGGCAGGCAGGCCACCGGCAAACGACATCACTTCCGGGCGCTGAGCCGCGGCAAGGATTTCACGGATCAAAGAACTTTTAAGGCGCGAGACACGTTCGGAAAAAGCCATGGGGGTCACCGGTAGCGAAGGCCAAGGGAATTAAGTCAAACTACTTGACCGAAATTACGACAGCGCGAGCAGATACGTCAATATGCTTGACCTTAAAAACCAGACCACCCAGCAAGCTGCCATGGAAGCGTTCTTCTTCGGCTACCAGGCCTTCACCGCCAAAGCCGACGAAATGCTTGAGCGGCGCGGCTTGAGCCGTGTGCATCAGCGCATCGTGTTTTTCATCGCCCGCTACCCGGCCCTGAGCGTCAAGGAATTGCTCGCGCTACTCGGTGTCAGCAAGCAGGCGCTGAACATTCCGCTGCGTCAGTTGGTGGAGATGCACCTGGTGGACAGCGTGGCGTCAGCGACCGACAAGCGTAAACGCCTGCTGGAACTGACCGTCGACGGCGCGCGGTTCGAGGAGTCGCTGCGGCGTGAGCAAGTGAAATTGCTTGAGCGAGTGTTTGCCGAGGCTGGCGAGGCGGCGGTAGATGGTTGGTTGGCGGTGAACAAGGCGCTGGGGCAAACCCAGGTGAGCGCTGACTAAGCAATCTGTCTGCTGGATGTGTATGAGCCGATCTGGCGCTTTCGCGAGCAGGCTCGCTCCCACACTGGATCGATACCGAACACAAATCCCATCCTCAACGCCAAACAACTGTGGGAGCGAGCCTGCTCCGGGCGGCGATCCGACGATGGCGTCCTTTCTGGCGATATATCCCTATTGCCAATCTTTTCGTCTACAAAATCAAAAACATTATTTGCTTTATTTGTATACAAAAGCATAATCCGTTTCGTGCGAGTTCCTGACCAAGCGGTCAACAAATTCGCAAGTACCTCAAAGAGCCGCTGCCCACCTCATGTGTCCGGCTCTGGAAATAACAATAAAACTCTTGAGGAGTACTCGCTGTGGAAAGCCGCAAATCCGAAGCCTCGACGCTGGAACTCTCGCCGCCATTACGCACTGGCTGGCTGGAGCGCATTTTTAAACTCAGCTTGCATGGCACCACGGTGAAGACCGAGTTGATCGCAGGTATTACCACCTTCATCACCATGGCCTACATCATCTTCGTCAACCCCAACATCATGGCGGACGCCGGGATCGACCACGGCGCGGCCTTCGTCGCGACCTGCATCGCGGCTGCCCTTGGTTGCCTGTTGATGGGTCTGTACGCCAACTGGCCTGTCGGCCTTGCGCCAGGTATGGGCTTGAACGCCTTCTTTACCTACACCGTGGTCGGCACCATGGGCTACCACTGGGAAGCTGCGCTGGGCGCGGTGTTCATTTCCGGTGTGTTGTTCATGTTCCTGACGCTGTCGCGCGTACGGGAATGGCTGCTCAACAGTATTCCGGTGAGCTTGCGCTTCGCCATGGGCGCGGGGGTCGGATTGTTCCTCGGGATCATCGGTCTGAAAACCGCCGGCATCATCGTCGCCAGCCCGGCCACGCTGATCAAGCTGGGCAATCTGCGTGACCCTGGCCCGCTGTTGGCCGCCGTCTGCTTCCTGATGATTGCAGTACTCAGTTACCACCGCGTGTTCGGCGCAATCCTGATCAGCATCATCGCCGTGACTCTCGCCGGTTGGGGCCTGGGCCTGGTGCACTACAGCGGCATCATGTCGACCCCGCCGAGCCTGGCACCGACCTGGATGGCCATGGACATCGCCGGCGTGTTCAACATCAGCATGATCAGCGTGGTGCTGGCGTTCCTCTTCGTGCACATGTTCGACACCGCCGGGACCCTGATGGGCGTTGCGCAACGGGCAGGCCTGGTCGGCGAAGACGGGAAGATCGAAAACCTCTCCCGCGCGTTGAAAGCCGACAGTGCGTCGAGCGTGTTCGGGGCGATGGTCGGTGTACCGCCGGTCACCAGTTATGTGGAAAGCGCCGCCGGTGTGGCCGCCGGTGGTCGTACCGGTCTTACCGCAGTAACCGTAGGTGTGCTATTTATTGCCGCGATGTTCTTCGCGCCTCTGGCTGGCATGATCCCCGCCTACGCCACCGCCGGTGCGCTGATCTACGTGGCCATGCTAATGATGAGCGGCCTGGAGCACATCAAGTGGAGCGAAGCCACCGACAGCATTCCGGCGATCGTCACGGCCATCATGATGCCGCTGACCTTCTCGGTTGCCGACGGTATCGCGCTGGGCTTTATCACCTACGTGGTGCTCAAGGCCGGTACGGGTAAACACAAGGAAATTTCCATCAGTCTTTGGGTGCTCTGCGCGATCTTTATCGCCAAGTTCATTTTCTTGTAAGCGGTACGCGTTTCAAACCAGCCTCACCCCGTCGGGTGGGGCTTTTGCACATAGGGAGGAAAGTGATGAGTCTGGAAACCTGGCTGCTGTTCAGCGGTGCTGCACTGGTGGTAATCCTGATCCCGGGGCCACTGTCGTTGCTGATGATCAGCAACAGTCTGAATTACGGTCTGCGGCGCTCTTACCCGGCGTTTCTTGGCGGCGTGTTCGCCTCGATCTGCCTGCTCAGTGCTTCGGCATTGGGTCTGGGCGCCCTGCTGCTGGCTTCGGAGCAACTCTTCAGTGCGCTGAAGATTGTCGGCGCGCTGTACCTGTTCTACCTCGCCTGGCAAAGCTGGCAGCAATCGCGCCAGCCATCGGTCGGCACCGAAGTGCCCCAGACCGCGCCGACACCGCGCTTTCGTGCACTGTTCGGGCGCGCGTTCGTGCTGGGTGCCAGCAACCCGAAAGACATTCTGTTCTTCGCCGCCTTCCTGCCACAGTTCTTGAGCGCACAGCAGCCCTTTCTGCCGCAGTTGCTGATCATGATCGCCACCTGGACCATGCTGGATCTGTGCTGCAAGGTGGCCTACGGCCTCGGCGCTCATGGTGCAGCGCGGTACCTGCGCAGCGGCAAGGGCCAGAGCTGGTTCAACCGGATCAGCGCCGGGTTGTTCAGTGGTGCCGGGGCAGCCTCCCTGTTGAGCCGCTAAAGAGCAAAAGCTTCGCGAGCAGGCTCGCTCCCACATTGGATTGTGGTGTTCACAAAACCTGTGGGAGCGAGCCTGCTCGCGATAGCGTCGGCACAGACACCACATTTCTCAAGACAAAAAAAAAGCCCGCAGTGTGAGCGGGCGAAAGACCAAAGAAGCTTATGCGCAGGATTCTTGGGGGGAAAAGTCCTAGCTTCCTCTGTAGGTCGAATAGCTGTAGGGCGAAATCAACAACGGCACATGGTAGTGATCCTGCTCTGCCGAGATGCCGAAGCGCAGCACCACCACATCCAGAAAGGCCGGCTCCGGCAGCTGTACACCGCGCGCGCGGTAGTAATCGCCGGCATGAAACTGCAATTGATAAACCCCGGAACGGTAGTCATCGCCTTGCAACAAGGGTGCGTCGCAACGGCCGTCGCTGTTGGTCAGTGCACTGGCAACCAATTCCAGCTGCGAACCCTCAACGCGGTACAACTCGACCTTGATCGAGCTGCCGGGGCAACCGTGTGCTGCGTCCAAAACGTGTGTAGTCAAACGTCCCATTGATTCTGCGCGCCTGCCTGCGTTTGCAGCAGTCAGGCCTTGCGCCTCCCGGAGTCAGTTAAAAAGGAGACCGCACCTTTTCGGAGCACGAAAAGCAGCGGCGAGCGACTGATTAAGACACTTTTCAAAAAAATTGTACACAATAAAAACGACATTTTTTACCACCACCTCCGTCATCCATGGTTTCTCTACACATCCGACGCTGAACCATAAGATCAGAGGACCTCCCATCCATTAGCTGACCACTCAGGCAGGTTTCTTGCTACACACTGAAATGATGACAGCTGATGAAAAATGCAAAAAATCAGGCTTACAAAGTGAATATAAAGTTGTATACAATCAGCCCATCGCTGTGACGCCAGCCTGTCACCTCACCTTCAGGCCGCCACACCCCCCTTATCGCGAATAAGCAACCCGAATAAGAAGGAAGACTGCAGTGAGCGCTGACTACCCACGCGACCTGATCGGTTACGGCAGTAACCCTCCCCACCCACACTGGCCGGGCAATGCCCGAATCGCCTTGTCCTTCGTGCTCAATTACGAGGAAGGCGGCGAGCGCAACATCCTGCACGGCGATAAAGAGTCGGAAGCCTTCCTCTCGGAAATGGTCTCGGCGCAGCCGTTGCAAGGCGAGCGCAACATGAGCATGGAGTCGCTGTACGAGTATGGCAGCCGTGCCGGCGTCTGGCGGATCCTCAAGCTGTTCAAGGAATTCGACATTCCGCTGACCATCTTCGCCGTGGCCATGGCCGCCCAGCGCCACCCGGACGTGATCCGCGCCATGGTTCAAGCCGGCCACGAGATTTGCAGCCATGGCTATCGCTGGATCGACTACCAGTACATGGACGAAGCACAGGAACGCGAGCACATGCTCGAAGCGATCCGCATCCTCACCGAAATCAGCGGCGAGCGCCCACTGGGCTGGTACACCGGCCGTACCGGGCCGAACACCCGTCGGCTGGTGATGGAAGAAGGCGGCTTCCTGTACGACTGCGACACCTACGACGATGACCTGCCGTACTGGGAACCGAATAACCCGACCGGCAAACCGCACCTGGTGATCCCGTACACCCTGGACACCAACGACATGCGCTTCACCCAGGTTCAGGGTTTCAACAAGGGCGACGATTTCTACCAGTACCTCAAGGACGCTTTCGACGTGCTTTACGCCGAAGGTGCCGAATCGCCAAAAATGCTCTCCATCGGTTTGCACTGCCGCCTGATCGGTCGCCCTGCCCGCCTGGCCGCACTCAAGCGGTTTATCGAATACGCAAAAAGCCATGAGCAGGTCTGGTTCAGCCGCCGGGTCGATATCGCCCGCCACTGGCACGAAACCCACCCGTACCCAGAGGCTTCGAAATGACTGCTTTCCAAACCCTGAAGCCATCGACCCTGAGCCGCGACGCCTTCGTCAACGCCTTCGCCGACATCTACGAACATTCGCCATGGGTCGCCGAAAAAGCCTTCGACCTGGGCCAGGACGCGGCGATCGACGAGATTGAAACCCTGCACCAGCGCATGAGCGATATCCTGCTCTGTGCCGATCACGCCAGCCAGCTGGCCTTGATCAACGCTCACCCGGACCTGGCCGGTAAAGCCGCCGTCCAGGGCCAACTGACCGAAGCCAGTACCAACGAGCAAGCTGGCGCCGGTATTCACCAATGCACGAGCGAAGAGTTCCAGCGCTTTACCGAGTTGAACGACGCCTACAAAGCCAAGTTCAAGTTTCCCTTCATCATGGCGGTAAAAGGCAGCAACCGGCATCAGATCCTCGCGGCGTTCGAAACGCGCATTCATAACTCGGCAGACACCGAATTCAAATGCGCGCTGGCGGAGATCAACAAGATCGCGCTGTTCCGATTACTGACTCTTTAGCGAACTTGGCCCGGACGTGAATGAACGTGAAAAACGCCCAGGGTCCTGCAAGCATCCCAAGCCACTTTAATTAAAGGCAGACAAGAAGAATGAAAGCTTACGCCGTACCTTTCGAGAAGTTCGTCAACCTGGCCGACGCCCGCCTGGGCACCAAAATCATCTCGGTCACCGATGACTGGTTCGCTGATGCCAACCGCCTGTTCCAGCCGACCCCGGCGGTGTGGAAAGAAGGCGTGTTCGATGACAACGGCAAGTGGATGGATGGCTGGGAATCGCGCCGCAAGCGCTTCGAAGGCTACGACAGCGCCGTGATCCGTCTCGGCGTGCCGGGCTCGATCAAGGGCGTGGACATCGACACTTCATTCTTCACCGGCAACTACCCGCCATCGGCCTCCCTGGAAGCCTGCTTCCTGGCCTCGGGCGAGCCGGACGAAAACACCCAGTGGACTGAAGTGTTGTCGGCCGTCGAGCTGCAAGGCAACAGCCACCACTACCACGAAATCAACAACGGCCAGGCCTTCAGCCACCTGCGTTTCAACATCTACCCGGACGGCGGTGTCGCCCGTCTGCGCGTGTACGGCATTCCGTACCGCGACTGGTCGGCAGTGGGCGACAACGAGCAAGTGGACCTGGCCGCAGCCCTGAACAGCGGTCGTGCCCTGGCCTGCTCCGACGAGCACTTCGGTCGCATGAGCAACATCCTCAACCCGGGCCGTGGCATCAACATGGGTGATGGCTGGGAAACCGCCCGTCGTCGTACCCCGGGCAATGACTGGGTGATCGTCGCGCTGGGCCACCCGGGCGAGATCGAAAAAATCATTGTCGACACCCTGCACTTCAAGGGCAACTACCCGGACACCTGCTCGATCCAGGGCGCGTTCGTCAAGGGCGGCACCGACAGCCAGATCGAAACCCAATCGCTGTTCTGGCGCGAACTTCTGCCGGCGCAGAAACTGGAAATGCACGCCGAACACACCTTCGCCGAGCAGATCAAGGCCCTGGGTCCGATCACCCACATCCGCCTGAACGTGTTCCCGGACGGTGGCGTGAGCCGCTTGCGGGTACTAGGCAAAGTCGCCAAGTAAGCGCTGAACCTGTGGCGAGGGAGCTTGCTCCCGCGGGGCTGCGAAGCGGCCCCGCTCTTTGTTTAAAAAGAATCGGGACTGCTGTGCAGTCCAGCGGGAGCAAGCTCCCTCGCCACAATAAACAACACAGAATTTTGGACAAGAAGACCAGCATGCGCACATTGACGATTGAACCGCTGACCAAAGAAGCCTTCGCCCCTTTCGGTGACGTGATCGAAACCGATGGCAGCGATCACTTCATGATCAACAACGGTTCGACCATGCGCTTTCACAAACTGGCGACGGTGGAAACCGCCACGCCAGAAGACAAGGCGATCATCAGCATCTTCCGCGCCGACGCGCAGGACATGCCGCTGACCATCCGCATGCTGGAGCGCCATCCGCTGGGCAGCCAGGCTTTCATACCGCTGCTCGGCAACCCCTTTCTGATCGTGGTCGCGCCACTTGGCGATGAACCTGTATCAGGCTTGGTCCGCGCCTTCGTCACCAACGGCAGGCAGGGCATTAATTACCATCGCGGCGTTTGGCACCACCCGGTGCTGACGATCGAAAAGCGGGATGACTTCCTGGTGGTTGATCGCAGTGGCACAGGCAATAACTGCGATGAGCATTTTTTCAAAGAGGATGAGCGTTTGATCCTCGCCCCCCACCAATAAGAGAAGGTCTGATCACTCGACAACAAGAGTGACAGGCGAGAGGTAAAGACTGTGGAAGCACATCTGTTGGAATGGCTGAACCTGAGCGTGCGCTGGGTTCACATGATCACTGGCGTGGCCTGGATCGGCGCGTCGTTCTACTTTGTCTGGCTGGAAAACAACCTTAATCGGGTCAACCCGAAAAACGGCCTGGCCGGCGATCTCTGGGCGATTCACGGTGGCGGGATCTACCACCTGGAGAAATACAAACTGGCTCCACCGACCATGCCGGACAACCTGCACTGGTTCAAATGGGAAGCCTACTTCACCTGGATGTCGGGGATCGCGCTGCTGTGCGTGGTGTTCTACTCCAACCCGACGCTG
This sequence comes from Pseudomonas sp. 05N36, assembly GCF_056397385.1. NCBI lineage: Bacteria > Pseudomonadati > Pseudomonadota > Gammaproteobacteria > Pseudomonadales > Pseudomonadaceae > Pseudomonas > Pseudomonas sp. 05N36. Next base: position 77,116 of record NZ_JBFTNH010000017.1, read on the forward strand.
TACCTGCTGGCACCGGGCAGCAGCCTGAGCGGCCCTGAAGGCGTGGCCATCGGTCTCGGCTCGCTGTTCATCGGCTGGTTCATCTACTCCTTCCTGTGCGACTCGGCCCTGGGCAAACGCCCTGCCCTGCTAGGTGGAATTCTGTTCGTGCTGATCATTGGCGCCGCTTACGGCTTCAGCAAAGTGTTCAGCGGCCGCGGCGCATACCTGCACGTTGGCGCCATGATCGGCACCATCATGGTCGGTAACGTGTTCCGCATCATCATGCCGGCCCAACGGGCACTGGTGGCGGCCATCGCCGAGAACCGCACGCCGGATCCGGCACTGCCAGCCAAGGGCTTGCTGCGCTCACGGCACAACAACTACTTCACCTTGCCGGTGCTGTTCATCATGATCAGCAACCACTTCCCGAGCACTTATGGCAGCCAGTACAACTGGTTGATCCTGGCCGGGATCGCGGTACTCGCGGTGTTGGTGCGTCACTACTTCAACACCCGCCACGAAAGCCACAAGTTCGCCTGGACCCTGCCCGTCGCGGCAGTGGGCATGATCTGCCTGGCCTACGTCACTGGCCCAGCGCCGATGAACACCCCGGAAGTGGCCAAGGCGCCGGCGAAGATCGAGTACCAGCCGCTGCCGGAAACCGCCCTCGGCGGTGGTGCCAAACCCGCGCAAGCAGCGCCTGCTGCCCCGGCCGCCGCTGCTGCACCCGCGCAAGCTTCGACAGCAAGCGGTCCGGACTTCAGCAAGGTACACAGCGTGATTCAGGAACGTTGTGCGGTCTGCCATTCGGCCAAACCGACCAGCCCGCTGTTCAGCGCAGCACCGGCCGGCGTGATGTTCGATACCCCGCAGCAGATCCAGCAATTGGCCCCGCGGATCCAGGCCCAGGCTGTCGCCAGCCAGATCATGCCGTTGGGCAACATCACGCAGATGACCCAGCAGGAACGCGACCTGATCGGCGCCTGGATCAACCAGGGAGCCCGAACCAATTAAGCAATACAAAAGCCTGTGACAAGCGGGCTTTTGTGGCGAGGGAGCTTGCTCCCGCTGGACTGCGCAGCAGTCCCCTTTCTTCCTGGAGAAAAGCGGGGCCGCTTCGCGCCCCAGCGGGAGCAAGCTCCCTCGCCACAGGTCCACCTGATGCACAAAATCACAAGAATAAAAAAGATCCGAGGTGTTGCATGTCCGTGTCATCCGAAGCACGCATCCCCGACGCACCCGCGATTCAACGACTGCCGCTGTTGCAACTGATTCTGGTCGGCCTGCAACACGTTCTGCTGATGTACGGCGGAGCCATCGCGGTGCCGCTGATCATCGGACAGGCCGCGGGCCTGAGTCGTGAAGAAATCGCCTTCCTGATCAACGCCGACCTGCTGGTCGCCGGCATCGCAACCGTCGTGCAATCACTGGGCATCGGCCCCATGGGCATTCGCATGCCGGTGATGATGGGCGCCAGTTTCGCGGCAGTTGGCAGCATGGTGGCGATGGCTGGCATGCCTGGCATCGGCCTGCAAGGGATCTTCGGCGCGACCATCGCCGCCGGGTTCTTCGGCATGCTTATCGCGCCGTTCATGTCCAAGGTGGTGCGTTTCTTCCCGCCGCTGGTGACCGGCACGGTCATCACCTCGATCGGTTTGTCGCTGTTCCCCGTGGCCGTGAACTGGGCGGGTGGCGGCAACGCTGCCGCGCAGTTCGGCTCCCCCGTCTACTTGACCATCGCCGCGCTGGTGCTGGGCACCATCTTGCTGATCCACCGCTTCATGCACGGTTTCTGGGTGAACATTTCGGTGCTGATCGGCATGGGCCTGGGTTACATCCTCTGCGGCCTGATCGGCATGGTCGATCTCAGCGGCATGGCGCAGGCGCCGTGGGTGCAAATTGTCACCCCGCTGCATTTCGGCATGCCGCAATTCCATCTCGCACCAATCCTTTCAATGTGCCTGGTGGTGGTGATCATCTTCGTCGAGTCCACCGGGATGTTTCTCGCCCTGGGCAAGATTACCGGCCAGGAAGTCTGCCCACGGATGCTCCGCCGCGGTTTGCTGTGTGATGCTGGCGCGTCGTTCTTCGCCGGGTTCTTCAACACGTTCACCCACTCCTCGTTTGCCCAGAACATCGGCCTGGTGCAAATGACCGGCGTGCGCTGCCGTTCGGTGACCATCGTTGCCGGTGGTTTGCTGGTGGTGCTGAGCCTGCTGCCCAAAGCGGCCTTCCTGGTGGCATCGATTCCACCGGCGGTACTTGGCGGCGCGGCGATTGCCATGTTCGGCATGGTCGCGGCTACCGGGATCAAGATTCTCCAGGAAGCCGACATCGCCGACCGTCGCAATCAACTGTTGGTGGCGGTGAGTATCGGCATGGGCCTGATCCCGGTGGTTCGTCCGGAATTCTTCGCCCACTTGCCGTTGTGGATGAGCCCGATCACCCACAGCGGCATTGCCATGGCGACCCTCAGCGCCCTCTCGTTGAACCTGCTGTTCAACATCCTCGGCGGCGCAGAACGAGCCGCCAATAACGAGTGCCACGCTCATCAGCACTGACGGATGACCGGACGGTCCGCCCGTCCTTCCATCGTTATCCGGTTTCACCCGTGACACGAAATACCCGCATGACAGACCGGCCGGCGATATGCCCGGTCGCCGTCAGCGGCTGCCTGCGCCTTAACAATAAAAACAATCGAGGAGCAACACGATGACAGACTTGATAGCGGCGCTCCGTTGCGGGGCGCTTGAGCCATGGCCCGGGAGTCAGTATTCTCCGCGGCCGCCTGAATCGGCTCTAAAAAAAAGCCCGGATTTAATTCCTGACCAGATAGCCAGCTTATCCCGGCTCTGGACGGTCACACGGCACACTTCAACAAAAACCGAATGGACGCTTGATCGACTGTTTTCGAACAGCCGAACGGGCGTTCTTTTGCTTTTTAAAAGCTTTGGCTCAGCTCTTTCCGGAGTTTTTACTGACCGATCGGATGATTTTTTACAGCAACGAAAAAGGCGCCACACCAGAGCGCCGATTCAAAAAAACGTGGAATCACTTACTTTGGGAGCAACCGAATGAACCGTACGTGCACTAGCCTGATGCTCGCTGGATCCTTGCTGGCGGGGGGCCAGGCAATCGCCGGCGATCTGCTGCAGTGGCAGAACAACAGCCTGACCTATCTCTACGGCAAAGACTTCAAAATCAACCCGAGTATCCAGCAAACCGTGACCTTCGAGCACGCCGACGCCTGGAAATACGGGGACAACTTCCTGTTCATCGACAAGATTTTCTACAACGGCAAACCTGACGCCTACGTCGGCAATAACACGTACTACGGTGAGTTCAGCCCGCGCCTGTCGTTCGGCAAGATCTTCGACCAGAAACTCGAATTCGGCCCGATCAAGGACGTCCTGCTGGCCATGACCTACGAGACCGGTGAAGGCGACGTCAACTCCTACCTGATCGGTCCGGGCTTCGACCTGGCCATTCCCGGTTTCGATTACTTCCAGCTGAACTTCTACAATCGTCACACCGACGACAAACGCCCGGGTAACAACATCTGGCAGATCACTCCGGTGTGGTCCTACACCATCCCGGTGGGCAGCTCCAGCGTGCTGATCGACGGTTACATGGACTGGGTGGTCGACAACGACAAGAACAGCCAAGGCACCTACCACGCCAACCTGCACTTCAACCCGCAGATCAAGTACGACCTGGGCAAAGCCTTGCATTGGGGCGAGAAGCAGCTGTACGTCGGTGTCGAGTACGATTACTGGAAGAACAAGTACGCCATCGAAGACACGAAGGACTTCACCACCAATCAGAGCGCCACGAGCTTGTTGGTGAAGTACCACTTCTGATCCAGGGTTGAAAGATCGCAGGCTTCGCCAGCTCCTACATAAGCGCATCGAGTGTAGGGGCCGGCGTCGGCTGCGGTCTTTTGCTTTGCCGCCAACACATCGAACTTCCCGATTAAACCACCGCAAAATTCGCAACCATTGATCAGTCCGTCTGGCATAGCATGGCGCCATTCCACTCTGATCAAGGAGTTGCACCGATGACTCAATTTCGCAAAGTGCTTAGCCTGCATACCGGCCAACCCGCGTCCGATGGCGCCGGGGTCAAGCTGACCCGGGTATTTGGTGGCGCAGGCGTCGAACGCTTCGACCCGTTCCTGATGCTCGACGAATTCGGCTCGGAAAATCCCGACGACTACATTGCCGGCTTCCCACCCCACCCGCACCGCGGCTTCGAAACCGTGACCTACATGCTCGAAGGGCGCATGCGCCATGAGGACCATCTGGGTAACGTCGGTTTGCTGGAAGGCGGTGGCGTGCAATGGATGACTGCCGCCAAGGGCATCATTCACAGCGAAATGCCGGAGCAGGAAGAAGGCGTGATGCGCGGCTTCCAGCTGTGGCTGAACCTGCCGGGCAAGCACAAGCTCGATCCGGCCAGCTATCGGGATATTCAGCCGGCGGACATTCCACGACTGAAAACCGCGCAAGGCGTCGAGGTGGTGGTGATCGCCGGTCTGTTCGACGACGGCACAGTCAAGCAAGCAGGCGCGGTACAACGGCCAGACACCGAGCCGTATTACTTTGATTTCCATCTACCGGCCAGCACCCGCATCACGCCGAAACTGCCGGATGGGCATCGGGCACTGCTTTATGTGTATGACGGCAGCGTTGAATTGCCTGGGCAAACCCAGAGTGTCGGCGTCAGCAAACTGGTCCGTTTGTCGGATGAAGGCGAGTTGCAACTGAGCAGCGAGTCCGGGGCCAGAGTGCTGTTGATCGCCGGTAAACCGCTGGGCGAACCGATCGTGCAGTACGGGCCGTTCGTGATGAATACCCGGGAGGAGATCGAACAGGCGTTGCGTGATTTTCGCGATGATCGGTTGACTGCCTGAGTTTTGCATCGTCTGCAAGGACGCCATCGCGAGCAGGCTCGCTCCCACATTTGATCTTCAGTGCACACAGTATTTGTGCACAACAACGATCCCCTGTGGGAGCGAGCCTGCTCGCGATGGCCGCACCATAGATTTCAAGCCAGGATTGCCGGCTCTTCCAGCCCCAGAAACCGGCACAACTCTTCGCGCTTGGCCAAGGCATCGCGGCGGCCAAGCTCGATCAACTCGCTGCAATACCCCGCCTCGAACAGCAGATAACTCAGCACCCCGGCACCGCTGGTCCGGGTCGCACCCGGCCCACGCAAGAACAGTCGCAACGCGGCTGGCAGCTCTTGCCGATGCCGCGCGGCGATTTCATCGATCGGCTGACTCGGAGCAATCACCAACACCTCCACCGGCGCTACGCCGAGGCTACGGGCTGCGGTACTCGCCGGTAACAAGTGACTGAACTGATTCAAGCGTTGCAACAGCTCGATGTCACTCTCAAGGCTGTCAATGAACGTACTGTTGAGCAGGTGCCCGCCAATCTGCGCCAACGAGGGTTGCTGACCGGTGTAGGTGCGCTGCAACGGACTATCGGGGTCAACGCCGCGCGGGTTACCACTGACGCCCACCACCAGCACCCTGCTCGCCCCCAGGTGCAGGGCCGGGCTGATCGGCGCCGACTGACGCACCGCACCATCGCCGAAGTACTCGTTGCCGATCTTCACGGGCGCAAACAACAACGGGATCGCCGAACTCGCGAGCAAATGGTCGACCGTCAATTGAGTCGGCATGCCGATACGCCGATGGCGCAGCCAGGCATCGATACTCCGGCCCCCCTGATAAAAGGTCACGGCTTGCCCGGACTCATAACCGAATGCGGTCACGGCCACCGCATGCAGTTGTTTTTGTGCAATGGATTCATTGATGCCGGACAGGTGCAGGTTATCGTTCAACAGATCGCGCAGCGGGGAACTGTTGACCAGCGCCACCGGCACTTTTGCGCCAATCCCCAACAGGCTGTGACTGACGAACCGAGTGGCCTGGCTGATGACTCCCGGCCAATCGCTGCGCAGCACCAGGTCGCTGCGAAAGCCCTGCCAGAACGCGGTCAACCGCTGGATGGCGGCGGTAAAGTCCGTCGCCCCGCTGGCCAGGCTGACCGCATTGATCGCCCCGGCCGAAGTGCCGACGATCACCGGGAACGGATTGGCGGAACCTGCCGGCAGCAGTTCGGCAATCGCTGCCAGCACCCCGACCTGATACGCCGCCCGAGCCCCGCCGCCGGAAAGAATCAAACCTGTAACCGGCTCAGTTGAACTCATCGCAACGCTCCATGGTGCCTGGGCCTTTCAATCTAGTCTGACGAAATGGATTCAACCGCGCTTGGCATACAATTTCGGCTCGCCAGGCGGACGGCTCTTGAAGCGGCGATGGGTCCAGAGGTATTGCTCGGGGCAATCGCGCACGCAACGTTCAACCCACTGGTTGATCCGGAGGCAATCGACCTCGTCGCTTTCACCCGGAAAGTCGTTCAGCGGCGCATGGATCACCAGACGGTAACCACTGCCATCGGCCAGGCGTTCCTGGGTGAACGGCACCACCAGCGCCTTGCCCAGCTTGGCAAACTTGCTGGTGGCGGGGACGGTTGCCGCCATAATGCCGAACAACGGCACGAAGATACTTTGCTTGGCGCCGTAGTCCTGATCCGGTGCGTACCAGATGGCCCGGCCAGCGCGCAGCAACTTGAGCATGCCGCGTACGTCATCGCGCTCTACCGCCAGCGAGTCGAGGTTATGCCGCTCACGACCACGCCGCTGAATGAAATCGAACAGCGGGTTTTTATGTTCGCGGTACATGCCGTCGATGGTGTGCTGCTGGCCGAGCAACGCCGCGCCGATTTCCAGCGTGGTGAAGTGCAACGCCATCAGGATCACACCCTTGTCGTCGCGCTGAGCCTGCTTGAGGTGCTCCAGCCCTTCGACATGGGCCAGGCGTGCCAGGCGCGCGCGGGACCACCACCAGCTCATGGCCATCTCGAAGAAGGCAATCCCGGTCGAGGCGAAGTTTTCCTTGAGCAGACGCTTGCGCTCGGCAGGTGTCTTTTCCGGGAAACACAGTTCCAGGTTGCGTTGGGCAATGCGCCGACGATCGGTGGCAACCCGATACATCCCGCTACCCAGCAGGCGACCAATGCGCAGCAGCAGCGGATACGGCAGCTGAACGACCAGCCACAACAGCCCTAGACCGCACCATAGCAGCCAAAAACGCGGATGAAAAAATGCAGCTCGAAATTGCGGGCGATCCATTAACGATTCCGGACAGACAACAAGGCCGCGCATTCTACATCGGTTCGACCCGGCTTGCGGCTTACGGGCGTTCTCGTTATAAGTCTCGGCACTTTTAGTGACAAGCCGTTTTATGCCGACCATGAGCCAAACCGAACCGCTAGACCAAGATCCCGTGTTCCAGTTGAAGGGCAGCATGCTCGCCATTACGGTGCTGGAACTGGCCCGCAATGACCTTGAAAGCCTCGACCGACAGTTGGCTGCGAAGGTCGCCCTGGCGCCTAATTTTTTCAGCAATGCGCCGCTGGTGCTGGCCCTGGACAAACTCCCGGCCACTGAAGGCGCGGTCGACCTGCCTGCGCTGATGCGTGTTTGCCGCCACCATGGCTTGCGCACGCTGGCCATCCGCGCCAGTCGTATCGAAGACATCGCCGCCGCCATTGCCGTCGACCTGCCGGTGCTGCCACCGTCTGGCGCACGCGAGCGTGCACTTGACCCGCACGAAGGCGAAATCAGGAAAAAGCCGGAAAAACCGCCTGAACCGACCATCAAACCGACCCGAATAATCACTTCGCCAGTACGTGGTGGCCAGCAGATTTATGCCCAGGGTGGCGATTTGGTAGTGGTTTCCTCGGTCAGTCCAGGGGCGGAACTTCTCGCCGATGGCAACATCCATGTATACGGACCGATGCGCGGTCGTGCGCTGGCCGGTGTAAAGGGTGACTCCAAGGCACGGATTTTCTGCCAGCAATTGAGCGCTGAACTACTCTCCATCGCCGGTCACTACAAGGTTTCCGAAGATCTGCGCCGCGATCCGCTGTGGGGCGCCGGTGTACAAGTCAGCCTGTCGGGTGACGTGTTGAACATCATTCGGCTTTAACGGATACTGCCGCATTTTCCAAGCATCTCTAAAACGTAGCGAAAACGGCTCAAACGAAGTAGGAAAATGGCGCAAGGCAGCGTTTACCCGAGGTAAACCCCGCCCAACACCGGATTCCAGCCAAGGCTGTCCGACTGCAGTAGTTTTCAGGAGATGTTTTTCAGGGGCTAAAAGTCCTTTTTCCTTAGGGGTGAAACACCTTGGCCAAGATTCTCGTGGTTACATCCGGCAAGGGTGGTGTGGGTAAGACCACCACCAGCGCCGCTATCGGTACCGGCCTCGCTTTGCGCGGTCACAAAACAGTTATCGTCGACTTCGACGTCGGCCTGCGTAACCTCGACCTGATCATGGGTTGCGAGCGTCGCGTGGTGTACGACTTCGTCAACGTGGTCAACGGCGAAGCCAACCTGCAGCAAGCCCTGATCAAAGACAAGCGCCTGGAAAACCTCTACGTGCTGGCCGCCAGTCAGACCCGCGACAAAGACGCGCTGACCCAGGAAGGCGTGGAAAAGGTCCTGATGCAGCTCAAGGAAGACTTCGAATTCGTGGTCTGCGATTCTCCGGCGGGCATCGAGAAAGGCGCTCACCTGGCCATGTACTTCGCGGATGAAGCGATCGTCGTGACCAACCCGGAAGTCTCCTCGGTTCGTGACTCGGACCGCATGCTCGGCCTGCTGGCGAGCAAGTCGCGTCGCGCCGAGAACGGCGAAGACCCGATCAAGGAACACCTGTTGCTGACCCGCTATAACCCAGAGCGCGTAAGCAACGGCGAAATGCTCGGCGTCGAAGACGTCAAAGAGATTCTGGCGGTCACCCTGCTGGGTGTGATTCCAGAGTCGCAAGCCGTACTTAAAGCTTCCAACCAAGGCGTGCCAGTGATTCTCGACGACCAGAGCGACGCCGGTCAGGCGTACAGCGATGCCGTCGATCGTCTGCTGGGCAAAACCGTGCCACACCGGTTCCTTGACGTTGAGAAGAAGGGATTCTTCGAGCGCCTGTTTGGAGGTAGATAATGAATCTTTTTGACTTCTTTCGTGCCAACAAGAAAGTAAGCACCGCGTCGGTAGCGAAAGAGCGTCTACAGATCATCGTGGCGCATGAACGCGGCCAACGCAGTACCCCTGATTACTTGCCGGCCTTGCAGAAGGAGCTGGTCGAGGTGATTCGCAAGTACGTCAATATCGGGTCCGATGACGTGCACGTCGCACTGGAAAACCAGGGCAGCTGCTCGATTCTGGAACTCAATATCACCCTGCCTGATCGCTGAGTCGATCCGGCTGGAGCCACGGCGGCTCAGGTCCTTTCCAGCAACGGAGAGGACCTGAGCCGCCGTTGGCGTTTGTTACGAGGCTGTTTTAATGCCGCTGTCGAATATCCGCATCATCCATCAGGACGCCGCCGTACTGGTGGTGGACAAGCCTACCCTGCTGCTCTCCGTGCCCGGTCGCGCCGATGACAACAAGGACTGCCTGATCACCCGCCTGCAAGAAAATGGCTACCCGGAAGCGCGCATCGTCCATCGACTGGACTGGGAAACCTCCGGGATCATCCTGCTGGCCCGCGATCCCGATACCCATCGCGAGCTGTCTCGACAGTTTCACGACCGCGAAACCGAAAAAGCCTACACCGCACTGTGCTGGGGCCAGCCGGAACTGGACAGCGGCAGCATTGATTTGCCGTTGCGCTACGACCCGCCGACCAAACCCCGCCACGTGGTAGACCATGAATTCGGCAAGCATGCGCTGACCTTCTGGCGCGTGCTGGAACGTTGCGGCGACTGGTGTCGGGTGGAACTGACGCCGATTACCGGCCGCTCGCATCAGTTGCGCGTGCACATGCTCTCCATCGGCCATCCGCTGTTGGGTGACGGGCTTTACGCTCATCCGCAAGCCCTGGCGGCCTGGCCGCGCCTATGCCTGCACGCCAGCATGCTCAGCTTCACCCACCCGCAAAGTGGCGAACGCTTGCGCTTCGAGTGCCCGGCACCGTTTTAACGGTTGCGACAGCCCTTGTGGCGAGGGAGCTTGCTCCCTCGCCACAGATTCCGCACCTGACGCACTTTATTCGATCAATACGTTAAACTCGCGGCACTGCTGTCTGGAGCTACTTATGCGCGAAGAGTTGAACCAAGGCCTGATCGACTTCCTCAAGGCCTCCCCTACCCCATTCCATGCCACCGCCAGCCTTGTTCAGCGCCTGGAAGCGGCGGGTTATCAGCGCCTTGACGAGCGCGAGCCCTGGACCACCGAAGCCAATGGTCGCTACTACGTCTCGCGCAACGACTCCTCGATCGTTGCGATCAAGATGGGCCGCAATTCCCCTCTGTACGATGGCATCCGCCTGGTTGGCGCTCACACCGACAGCCCATGCCTGCGGGTCAAGCCACAACCTGAACTGCAGCGTCAGGGTTTCTGGCAGTTGGGCGTCGAAGTCTATGGCGGTGCATTGCTCGCCCCCTGGTTTGACCGTGACCTGTCGCTGGCCGGTCGCGTGACCTTTCGCCGCGACGGCAAGGTCGAAAGCCAGCTGATCGACTTCAGGGCACCGATCGCCACCATTCCCAACCTGGCCATTCACCTCAACCGTGAGGCCAACATGGGCTGGGCGATCAACGCACAGACCGAGCTGCCGCCGATCCTTGCGCAATTTGCCGGTGACGAACGCGTGGACTTCCGCGCCGTGCTCACCGATCAGCTGGCCCGGGAACACGGCCTGAACGCCGACGTGGTGCTCGATTACGAGCTGAGCTTCTACGACACCCAAAGTGCTGCCGTCATTGGCCTGCACGGCGACTTCATTGCCGGTGCGCGCCTGGACAACCTGCTGTCGTGCTACGCCGGCCTGCAAGCCTTGCTGACGGCTGAAACCGATGAAACCTGCGTACTGGTGTGCAACGACCACGAAGAAGTCGGCTCCTGCTCGGCGTGCGGTGCCGACGGCCCGATGCTCGAACAAACCCTGCGTCGCTTGCTGCCTGAAGGTGACGAGTTCGTCCGCACCATTCAGAAATCGCTGCTGGTCTCGGCCGACAACGCCCACGGCGTACACCCCAACTACGCCGACAAGCACGACGCCAACCACGGCCCGAAACTCAATGCGGGTCCGGTGATCAAGGTCAACAGCAACCAGCGCTACGCCACCAACAGCGAAACCGCAGGGTTCTTCCGTCACCTGTGCATGGCCGAAGAAGTCCCGGTGCAAAGCTTCGTGGTGCGCAGCGACATGGGCTGTGGCTCGACCATCGGCCCGATCACCGCCAGCCATTTGGGCGTGCGCACCGTGGACATCGGCCTGCCGACGTTTGCCATGCACTCGATCCGCGAACTGTGTGGCAGCCATGACCTGGCGCACCTGGTCAAAGTGTTGAGCGCTTTCTACGCGTGCCGCGAATTGCCGTAACGCAATCCCTGTGGCGAGGGAGCTTGCTCCCTCGCCACTGTAATGACGGGATGCTGCTGAACCATTTCTGATCCCCATCAACCCCGATCGAACAAAAGCCACCTAGACTTACATCACTTTCCCCGACAAGGCTGTCGTCATGATCTCGATGTCTGTGTTCAACTCCATGCTCATTCCGATTCTCTCGGGAATGATCCTGCTGGCCATTGGCTTCAACTTTCGTGACAAGAACGCCGGGGTGCTCTCGATGTGGATCGGCATGCTGCTGATCCTCGCCACCGTGATTTACAAAATCCTCGCCAAGCTGAACGAATAAAAGCACTGACTGCGCTCGCATTGGTTTTGCCCCGCTCGTACACTCGCTCGACCTGTACCCGTTGAGGTTGACCGCCTAGTGTTCGCTCGTCTTTTTGCCCTGCCGTCTACGCTGTTCATCTGTCTGTTGATGCTGCTTCCTGTTGCGCCTGCCCAGGCCGTCGGCCTGCCGGGCCTGCTCAACGGCTCACCAAAAGCCCAACCGGAAGCGACCGCACCGCTGGGGCAATCGCTGGACGAAGTGATCAAATCACTGGAAAACGATCAGCAACGAGCCAGGTTGCTGGCTGACCTGAAGAAACTGCGCGACACCACTAAAAAGGCCCAGGTCCCCGAAGAAGACGGTGTGCTTGGCTTGATCGGCGGCACCCTGGCCAGCCTCGAAAAACAGTTTTCCGGTGCCGACAGCCCGCTCACTCGCTGGTCCGACGAGTTCGACCTGGCCAAGGACGAACTGAGCGCGCTGATGCTGCCGGCCAGCGAATGGCTGCCGATGCTCTTTGCCTTCGCCCTGATCCTGATGCTCTGGAGCCTGCTCGCCGCTGCGCTGATCTGGCTCGGTCATCGTGTTCGAACGCGCTTCGGCCTGACTGAAGAACTGCCGCAACACCCCAAGACCTGGGACATGCTGCGCTTTGCCCTGCGTAAACTCGGCCCCTGGCTGATCGCGCTGCTGATTACCGTCTACATGAGCTATGCCTTGCCCTCATCACTGGGTAAATACCTGGCCATGGTGCTGGCTTATGCACTGGTGGTCGGTACCTGTTTCTCGGCGATCTGCGTGATCGCGTTCTCGGTGCTCGACGGCCCGCACCGCCATCGCGCCCTGTACATCCTGCGGCACCAGGCCTTTCGCCCACTGTGGCTGATTGGCAGTTTTGCAGCTTTCGGCGAAGCCTTGAACGACCCACGGCTGGTGACCAGCCTCGGCATTCACCTGGCCCACATCACCGCGACCATCGCCAATGTGCTGGCAGCGATTTTCACCGGTCTGTTCATCCTGCGATTCCGTCGGCCCATTGCCCACCTGATCCGCAACCAGCCGCTGTCGCGGCGACTGACCCGCCGTGCGCTGAGCGACACGATCGAGATTCTTGGGACCTTCTGGTTCTTGCCTGCGCTGGTGCTGGTGGGGATCTCGCTGTTCGCCACCTTCGTCTCCGCCGGCGACACCAGCACCGCGCTGCGCCAATCACTGATCTGCACCGTGCTGCTGGTGTTGTGCATGGTCATCAACGGCCTGGTCCGCCGCCACGCGCTCAAGCCGCAACGCGGGGCAAAGCGCCACGCACTGTACTCGGACCGCCTCAAGAGTTTCTTCTATACCCTCGCACATCTGGCGGTGTGGCTGGTGTTCATCGAACTGGGCTTGCGGGTCTGGGGCATGTCGCTGATCCGCTTCACCGAAGGCGAAGGCCATGAAGTCAGCGTCAAACTGTTCAGCCTGGGCGGTACGCTGATCTTCGCGTGGCTGATCTGGATCCTCAGCGACACCGCCGTGCACCACGCCCTCACCCGCTCACGCAAAGGCCAGGCCAATGCCCGGGCGCAAACGATGATGCCGCTGATTCGCAACGTGCTGTTCGTGGCGATCTTCATCATCGGGCTGATCGTCGCCCTGGCCAACATGGGCATGAACGTCACGCCGCTGCTGGCAGGTGCCGGCGTGATCGGCCTGGCCATCGGTTTTGGCGCACAGTCGCTGGTTGCGGACCTGATCACCGGGCTGTTCATCATCATTGAAGACTCACTGGCCATCGACGACTACGTGGACGTTGGCGGCCACCTGGGCACCGTCGAAGGCCTGACCATCCGCACTGTGCGCCTGCGGGACATCGACGGCATCGTGCACACCATCCCGTTCAGTGAAATTAAAAGCATCAAGAACTACTCACGGGAATTCGGCTACGCGATCTTCCGCGTGGCAGTCCCGTACAACATGGAAATCGATGACGCGATCAAATTGATGCGCGACGTCGGCCAGAAGATGCGCACCGACCCGATACAACGTCGCAACATCTGGTCGCCGCTGGAGATCCAGGGCGTCGAGAGTTTTGAATCCGGCAGCGCGATTCTGCGCGCACGGTTCAAGACCGCACCGATCAAACAGTGGGAAGTGTCGCGTGCCTTCAACCTGTCGCTCAAACGCCATCTGGATGAAGCCGGGCTGGATCTGGCAACGCCGAGGATGAGTATTCAGGTGGTGACGGCGGCGGGTGGTGGATTGGAGAAGGAATAGCAGACAAATGCAGCTCGGGTTCCTCCCGAGCTGCATTCACTTCAAAATGCTTGATATCAGTCGAGCAGATGGCGACGAAAAGACCGACAACCTGCGCTGACGATTATTTGATATTCAATACGATAGGCACCGGCTTATGTGCAAAGGGCTTATCGGCGGGGTGTTTCTTCCACGACCCGTCACCTGCTGGCACCAAATAATAAGCATCACCATGCCTATCTACACTTTTGACTTTGCGTCCGGCGATCAAGAAATTGTAGAGTGTATCCGGATCATCAAAAGCCTCGTCCCCGCCAAACTGCAGAACGGCTGCGGAATAGGACGCATACATTTTAATCACCACCTCGCCTTGAGGGCGGTTGTTCTGTAGAGGCTTACCATTGGAATCCAACAGGGTAAACGGTTCGGCACGCCCCCCAATACACAGGTAGCCTTCTTTATCCAGGGCAACATATTTTTTATCTGCGATATCCCCAACAGAGATGCTGTATTCACCTTCACCGCCATAAAAATAAAACAGGGTCGGTTCAACATAAGACCGCTGAGTTCCAATTTCACTTGAATGAATGACTGAAATCGGCTTCCCCAAAATACTCATGGTACCTCTGAGGTTTTCATTGCGATCATCGTACCCGTATCCAAACATACCAATATCCTTATATAAGTAAACATCCAAAAGCCGCAACACAAGAGCGACTCAGGACCACCTTACATAAAATCGGCACTTCCACATAGAACAACTAACAAACTTATAATTTCAGAATATTTAGTTAGTACCCATAACGCTTCACCAGCGTTACCAACCGCACCTCATTAAAAGCAGAACTCAGGCAACATCCACCCCGACATGAATCGCGTCATGCCGCCAGAACTCCAGATCACAATCGATCAACCGCCCATGCTGATCATAATTGACCCGCGCAATCCGCAACCCCGGACTGCCCACGGACACCCGAAGTGCGGCCGCCGCATCCACCGACAACGCCGTCGGCACAATCTCGAAGCGCACCCGCCCATAGTGCAAATCGTAATGCCGCGCATACAACTCGGTAATCGACTGATTCAGATCGAACGCCAGAATCCCCGGAAAAAACTGCGGATTCAAATAGTGCTCGACATACAAAACCAACCGCCCATCAATGCGCCGCGAACGGCAGATCTGAATCACGCTCGACAACGCCGGCAACTGCAACCAGGCACACACCGCCGCTGACGCCGGTTGCAACCGCGCCGAAATCACCTCGGTCGACGGCACCCGCCCCTGCGCACTGACCATCGCGTGAAAGTGGCTGCGTTGCATCAGGTTGTACGCCAGACGCGGTGGCGAAACGAACCAGCCACGCCGCTCCTCGCGATAAATCTGACCCTGCGCTTCCAGTTGCAACAACGCCTCACGCACGGTGATCCGCGTGGTCCCGAACAACTCACTGAGTTTGCGCTCGGCCGGCAGCTTGCTCGCGGGCGCCAGCAGACCGTGGTCGATCTGCTCCTGGAGCACCTGACCGATGGCTGTCACCGCTTTCGTTGCCTCTTCACGCATCAACGTTACCTATCTGGACTAGACCAGCACTGTTTCGGGGCAGGACGGCGCCAAAAAACGCGTCCTGAAACGTATTGCAAGCCTAGGCAATACATATGACTGATCAATGACAAAGCCGCCGAACGGCTGATCCAGACCTGTGCAAATAAGCGGCCAAGTCCTTGCAAACCGGCCTTCCGGCCATGGTCTACGCTTACTTCGCAGCCACCACTACCGAGCGAAAAGAATGCGAGCGCGCCTGATACCGACATCAAAGTGTCATCCAGCTCACCTAAATTGGCTCAGGTATTGCTGACCTAGACCAACCCAACTGCAAACGTAGATAAAAGCGCAGCGTTGAATACGCCCAAAGGAGCTTCGGATGAAACAGCTTTTCCTGGCATCACTGTTAGGCTCGACCATTGCCATGTGCACCGCAGCCATGGCGGCTGATACCGATTTAAAAGCCTTGGAAACCGCTGCAAAAGCGGAAGGCGCCGTCAACAGCGTCGGCATGCCCGATGACTGGGCCAACTGGAAAGGCACCTGGGAAGACCTCTCCAAAAAGTACGGCCTCAAGCACATCGACACTGACATGAGCTCGGCTCAGGAAATCGCCAAGTTCGCTGCCGAAAAAGACAACGCCAGTGCTGACATCGGCGACGTCGGCGCGGCCTTCGGCCCGATTGCGGTCAAGCAGGGCGTGGTTCAACCGTACAAGCCAAGCACCTGGGCGCACGTTCCGGACTGGGCCAAGGACAAGGACGGTAACTGGGCACTGGCCTACACCGGCACCATCGCGTTCATCGTCAACAAGAAGCTGCTGCATGGCTCCGAAGCCCCGACAAAGTGGGCTGACCTGAAAACCGGTAAATACAAGGTCTCCATCGGTGACGTGAGCACCGCTGCACAAGCCGCCAACGGTGTGTTGGCCGCCGCCATCGCCAACGGTGGTGATGAAAAGAACATTCAGCCAGCACTGCTGATGTTCGCCGAGATCGCCAAGCAAGGTCGCCTGTCGCTGGCCAACCCGACGATTTCCACCATGGAAAAGGGTGAAGTCGAAGTCGGTGTGGTCTGGGACTTCAACGGCCTGAGCTATAAAGCCAAGATGGTCAACCCGGATGACTATGTCGTACTGATCCCGTCCGATGGTTCGGTGAAATCCGGTTACACCACCATCATCAACAAATACGCCAAGAATCCGAACGCTGCCAAACTGGCCCGCGAGTACATCTTCAGCGACGCCGGCCAAATCAACCTGGCACGCGGTAACGCCCGCCCGATTCGTGCTGAAACAGACCTGAAACTACCGGCGGATGTGGTGAAAAACCTGATCCCGGCCGCGCAGTACGAAGCCGCCAAGCCCAAGCCGATCACCGACGCCGATGCCTGGGAAAAAACCTCCAAGGCCCTGCCGCAGAAGTGGCAGGAAGAAGTCATCATCAATATGCAGTAATGCTGTAGCTCCCCACGGGGTGTTCTGATGAGGATCCCTGTGGGAGCGAGCCTGCTCGCGATGGCTGCTTAACATTCGACACATGTGTTGAATGTCAGACAGCGATCGCGAGCAGGCTCGCTCCCACAGTAGATTGAGTTGATTTCAAGATTTCTGTTTTGCGGAGTTTTTGCCCCCATGAAGCACAACGTCATCCTTGTGGTGCTCGATGGCCTGAACTACGAGGTCGCGCGGCATGCCATGGGACATCTTCAGGCYTATGTCGGCGCAGGACGCGCAGCCTTTTACAAACTCGAATGCGAACTGCCGTCCCTGTCGCGCCCGCTCTATGAATGCATCCTGACCGGCGTCACACCGATCGACAGCGGCATCGTCCACAACAACGTGTCGCGCCTGTCCAGCCAACGCAGCGTGTTCCACTACGCCACCGCCGCCGGGCTCAGCACCGCCGCTGCGGCCTACCACTGGGTCAGCGAGCTGTATAACCGTTCGCCATTCGTGGCGGCCCGCGACCGCCATACCGACAACACTGAACTACCGATCCAGCACGCGCATTTCTACTGGTCCGATCACTACCCCGATTCGCACCTGTTCGCCGACGCCGAGAACCTGCGCCTGCGTCATGCGCCGAACTTTCTGCTGGTCCACCCCATGAACATCGACGACGCCGGACACAAGCACGGCCTCGACACGGCGCAGTACCGCAACAGCGCCCGCTCGGCGGACATCATTCTCGCCGACTACCTGCAAGGCTGGCTCGACGCCGGCTATCAGGTGCTGGTGACCGCCGACCACGGCATGAACAACGACCGTTCCCACAACGGCCTGCTGGCCGAAGAACGTGAAGTACCGCTGTTCGTCATCGGCGATGCCTTCAGCTTCAATCCCCATGCAGCCCCGAAACAAACCGAACTGTGTGGCACTGTCTGCGAGTTGCTGGGTATTGCCCACGACAAGCCTGTTTGCCGGGAGCTGCTCAAGTGAATTCAATCACCCGCGGCAAGTGGCTGGCGGCGTTGTGCCTGGTGCCCTTCGCCATTTTCTTTATCGTGTTCCAGATCGCCCCGCTGTGCTGGGTGCTGATCAACAGTGTGCAATCGGAAGAGTTCGGTTGGGGCCTGGCCAACTTCAACAAGATCTTCAGCTCGAAGTTCTACATGCAGGCGATCCAGTACAGCCTCGAGATCAGCTTCTGGTCCAGCGTGTTCGGCATCGTTATCGCAATCCTCGGCAGTTACTCGCTGCGCCGGGTCGATTCGAAGCTGCGCAACTTCGTCAACGCCTTCGCCAACATGACCAGCAACTTTGCCGGTGTCCCGTTGGCCTTTGCGTTCATCATCCTGCTGGGGTTCAACGGCAGCTTCACCATCATGCTCAAGCAGGCCGGGATTATTCAGGACTTCAACCTGTACTCGAAAACCGGGTTGATCATCCTCTACACCTACTTCCAGATTCCCCTCGGCGTGTTGCTGCTGTACCCGGCATTCGACGCCCTACGTGAAGACTGGCGCGAATCGGCGTCCCTGCTCGGCGCCAATGGCTGGCAGTTCTGGCGACATATCGGTTTGCCGGTACTGACCCCGGCCTTGCTCGGCACCTTTGTGATCCTGTTGGCCAACGCCCTCGGCGCCTATGCCACGGTCTACGCCCTGACCACCGGCAACTTCAACGTGCTGCCGATCCGCATCGCGGCGATGGTTTCGGGCGACATTTCCCTGGACCCGAACATGGCCAGTGCCCTGGCCGTTGTGCTGGTGACGTTGATGACCCTGGTGACCGTGGTCCATCAGTTGCTGTTGAAGAGGAGCTACCATGTCTCGCGCTGAACTGGGCCCCGTCGGTGTCTATCACCGGGTCGTGGTTTACCTGCTGTTCGCCATTCTGTTGCTGCCGCTGGCCGGGACGCTGATCTACTCGATCGCCAGCAGTTGGTCGGCCACCGTTCTGCCCAGCGGCTTTACCTTCAAGTGGTACATCCAGCTGTGGAGCGATCCGCGTTTTCTCGGTGCCTTTGGCCAGTCACTGCTGGTCTGCGTGGGTGCGCTGATTCTGTCGGTGGTGTTGATCCTGCCGCTGCTGTTCGTGGTGCATTACCACTTCCCGAAGCTCGACGCGCTGATGAACATCCTGATCCTGCTGCCGTTCGCGGTGCCGCCCGTGGTGTCTTCGGTGGGGCTGTTGCAGCTCTACGGTTCGGGACCGTTCGCGATGGTCGGTACACCGTGGATTCTGGTCGGTTGCTACTTCACCGTGGCGCTGCCGTTCATGTACCGGGCAATCACCAACAACCTGCAAGCGATCAACCTGAGTGACCTGATGGACTCCGCCCAACTGCTCGGTGCCAGCACCTGGCAAGCGGCGTTCCTGGTGGTGCTGCCGAACCTGCGCAAGGGCTTGATGGTCGCGTTGCTGCTGTCGTTCTCATTCCTTTTCGGTGAGTTCGTGTTCGCCAACATCCTCGTCGGTACGCGCTACGAAACGCTGCAGGTCTACCTCAACAACATGCGTAACAGCAGCGGTCACTTCACCAGCGCGCTGGTGATTTCCTACTTTTTCTTTGTGCTGGTTCTGACCTGGGCTGCCAATATCTTGAACAAGGACAAAAGCCAATGAGCTATGTCAGCGTCCAACACCTGCAAAAAAGCTACTCGCAAACGGGCTCCGCCGGCACTCCGGTGTTCAGCGATATCAATTGCGAAATCCAGAAAGGCGAGTTCGTCACCCTGCTCGGCCCGTCCGGTTGCGGCAAGTCGACCCTGCTGCGCTGCATCGCCGGGCTGACCGCAGTGGATGGCGGCAAGATCCTGCTCGATGGCCATGACCTGGTGCCGCTGAGTCCGCAGAAACGCGGAATCGGCATGGTATTCCAGAGCTACGCGTTGTTCCCCAACATGACCGTGGAGCAGAACGTCGCCTTCGGATTGCGCATGCAAAAGGTCAACGCCGACGACAGCCGCAAGCGCGTGCTCGAAGTGCTGCAATTGGTTGAACTGACCGACTTCGCCAGCCGCTACCCGCATCAACTGTCGGGCGGCCAATGCCAACGCGTGGCCCTCGCCCGCTCGCTGGTCACCCGCCCCCGCTTGCTGCTGCTCGATGAGCCGCTATCGGCACTCGATGCTCGAATCCGCAAACACCTGCGTGAGCAGATCCGGCAGATCCAGCGCGAGCTGGGGCTGACCACGATTTTCGTGACGCACGATCAGGAAGAAGCCCTGACCATGTCCGACCGGATCTTCCTGATGAACCAGGGCAAGATCGTCCAGAGCGGCGATGCTGAAACGCTCTACACCGCACCGGTCGATGTGTTTGCCGCCGGCTTCATCGGCAACTACAACCTGCTCGATGCCGCCAGCGCCAGCAAGCTGCTGCAACGTCCGATCAATGGCCGCATCGCGATTCGCCCGGAAGCTATCGAACTGAGCCGCAATGGCGAACCGGATGCGCTTATCCGCAGCCACAGCCTGCTGGGCAACGTGATCCGCTATCGGGTCGAGGCCCGTGGTGTGGAATTGGTGGTAGACGTGCTGAACCGTTCGGCGGCTGACCTGCATGCCGACGGTCAGCGACTGGCACTTTCCATCGATCCGACGGCCCTGTGTGAGGTAGCCTGATGTTTTCGCTGTGCACACTGTTAAAGAGAGAGCAGCACTGATGGCTTTGGCAATTTTTGATCTGGACGAAACCCTGATCCATGGCGACTGCGCCTCACTGTGGAGCGAGCAGATGGTCCGCCTCGGTTGGGTCGACGGCGAATCGTTCCTGCGCCGCGACAAGGAATTGATGGATTCCTACGGCAGGGGTCACCTGGCCATGGAGGACTACATGGCCTTCAGCCTGGAGCCGATGGCCGGACGCACCCCGGAAGAAGTCGAGCACCTTGTGGCGCCGTGGGTCGAAGATTTCATCGAGCCGATCATCTTCAGCGACGCCTGCAAAGCCATTGCCGAGCACCGCAAGGCCGGCGACCGGATACTGGTGATCTCCGCTTCGGGCACACACCTGGTCAAACCCATCGCCGAACGCCTGGGCATCGACGAGATCCTCGCTATAGAGCTGGAAGTGACTCACGGGGTCTACAGCGGCAACACGGTCGGCACCCTGACCTATCGCGAAGGCAAGATCACGCGCTTGCTGGAGTGGCTGGACGCCGAAGAGGAGAACCTTGAAGGCGCAAGTTTCTATTCCGATTCACGCAACGATCTGCCGTTGCTGATCAAAGTCGACTATCCGCATGTGGTCAATCCGGACCCGGTGCTGCTCGAACACGCCGAAAAGGCCGGCTGGCCGATCCATCTCTGGAAGTAGCGCCACCGCGTCAACTTCATCGCGAGCAAGCTCGACGCAATCCTTGTGGGAGCGAGCCTGCTCGCGATGAACGATAACGCGGTCTCACAGGTAGACCGCGTCGCCTGAATCGCGAGCAGGCTCGCTCCCACGGTTCAGTGAAGCCCTTTAGACCAGGCTTTCGTCGATCACCAGCACCAACTTGCCCGACACCCGATTGGTCGCAAGCTCGGCAAACGCCGCTTCAGCGTCCCTGATCGGGAAGGTCCTGGCCAGTTGCGGGCTCAGGCGCCCTTCGGCGAACAGCGGCCAGACATATTGGCGCAGATCACTCAACAGATCGGCCTTGAACTGTTCGTCACGGCTGCGCAGGGTCGACCCCAGCAACTGAATCCTTTTGGCCAGCACCTGCGCCAGATCCAGCGGCGCTTCACGGCCGCCCATCAGGCCGATCAACACCCAACGCCCGTCGAGCGCCAGCAACTTCAGGTTCAGCGCGGCGTAGTTGGCGCCGACCGGGTCGAGGATCACATCGAATGGCCCCAGGTCACGCAGCCCCTCCAGCCCATCGGTGCGTATCACCCCGCCTTGTGCCCCCAGCGCCTCGCAGTAGGCCAGTCGATCAGCCGAACCGACGCTGACCCAGCACGGGTTGCCGAATGCCTTGCACAGCTGAATGGCAGCTGAACCAACCCCACTCGCCCCGGCGTGCAGGAGAACTTTCTCACCCGGTTTGAGCGCAGCCAATTGGAACAAATTCAGCCAGGCGGTGCTGTAGACCTCAGGCAACGCTGCCGCTTCGACCAGCGACAAGCCTTCGGGCGCAGGCAATACGTGACGGCCATCGACCACCACCTCTTCGGCCATCCCGCCACCCGCCAGCAGTGCGCAGACCCGGTCTCCGACCTGCCAGGACGACCCGGCACCGACCTCGCTGATCACGCCTGAACACTCAAGGCCCAGCACCTGGCTGGCGCCCGGTGGTGGCGGATAGAGTCCTGCCTTCTGTAACAAATCGGCTCGATTGAGGCCCGCTGCCGCCACTCGAATGCGAACTTGTCCTACGTCACACGTCGGACTGGGCTCTTCAACCCACTCCACTCGACCTTCAACGCCTTGCAATGCTTTCACAGTGCCTCCATAGTGAGTCTGGACTGAGCCCGATGCTGTAGCGCCGGGTTTTTTGCATTATGCGACCGGCCCAGGGTCGTACGAAAATTCGCCGAGTGGCGATCAGACGGTTTTAACCCAGCCTGATCGATACGCGAGCAGTTTGCGTAGAGCCTTGTGGAACCGGCGACTTTAAAGACGGCCTAATATGCGTTATCAATTGCCCCCGCGTCGAATCAGCATGAAGCATTTGTTCTCCAGCACCGCACTTGCGCTTTCCATTGGCCTGGGCAGCTTGTCGCTGTCGCCCACTACGTTCGCAGCCAATAGCTGGGACAACCTTCAGCCCGATCGTGACGAGGTGATTGCCAGCCTTAACGTCGTCGAGTTGCTCAAGCGCCACCATTACAGCAAGCCGCCGCTCGATAACGCCCGTTCCGCGATCATCTACGACAGCTACCTGAAGCTGCTCGATCCGTCGCGCAGTTATTTCATGGCCAGTGACATCGCCGAATTCGACAAATGGAAAAACCAGTTTGACGAGTTCCTCAAAAGCGGCGACCTGAACGCCGGGTTCACCATCTACAAGCGCTATCTGGACCGCGTCAAGGCGCGCCTGGACTTCGCCTTGGTCGAGCTGAGCAAAGGCGTCGACAAGATGGACTTCACCACCAGGGAAACCTTGCTGGTCGATCGCAAGGACGCCCCGTGGCTGAAGACCACTGCCGAGCTCGACGACCTGTGGCGCAAACGCGTCAAGGACGAAGTGCTGCGGATGAAGATCGCCGGTAAAGACCCCAAGCAGATTCAGGACACCCTGACCAAGCGCTACAAGAATCAGCTGTTGCGCCTGGACCAGACCCGTCCGGAAGACATCTTCCAGGCGTACATCAACAACTTCGCCATGTCCTACGACCCGCACACCAACTATCTGTCACCGGATAACGCGGAGAATTTCGACATCAACATGAGCCTGTCGCTGGAAGGCATCGGCGCCGTGTTGCAGAGCGATAACGACCAGGTGAAAGTCGTGCGCCTGGTGCCGGCAGGCCCGGCGGACAAGACCAAACAGGTTGCACCGGCCGACAAGATCATCGGCGTTGCCCAAGGCAGCAAGGAAATGGTCGACGTCGTCGGCTGGCGCCTGGACGAAGTGGTCAAGCTGATCCGTGGACCGAAAGGCACTGTGGTACGCCTGGAAGTGATCCCGGCCAGCAATGCGCCAAACGACCAGACCACCAAGATCGTCTCGATCACCCGCGAAGCGGTGAAGCTTGAAGATCAGGCGGTGAAGAAGTCGGTCCTCAACCTCAAACAGGACGGCAAGGACTACAAGCTCGGCGTCATCGAGATCCCGGCCTTCTACCTGGACTTCAAGGCGTTCCGCGCCGGTGATCCGGACTACAAGAGCACCACCCGCGACGTCAAGAAACTGCTGACCGAACTGCAAAAAGACAAGGTCGACGGTGTGGTCATCGACTTGCGCAACAACGGCGGCGGTTCCTTGCAGGAAGCCACCGAGCTGACCAGCCTGTTCATCGACAAAGGTCCGACCGTGCTGGTACGTAACGCCGACGGCCGGGTCGATGTACTGGAAGACGAAAACCCGGGCGCCTTCTACAAAGGCCCGATGGCGTTGCTGGTCAACCGTCTGTCTGCTTCGGCTTCGGAGATTTTTGCCGGCGCCATGCAGGACTACCACCGCGCGCTGATCATCGGCGGCCAGACTTTCGGTAAAGGCACCGTGCAAACCATCCAGCCGCTGAACCATGGCGAGCTGAAACTGACACTGGCCAAGTTCTACCGGGTTTCCGGACAGAGCACCCAGCATCAGGGCGTGCTGCCGGATGTCGACTTCCCGTCGATCATCGACACCAAGGAAATCGGCGAGAGCGCCCTGCCGGAATCCATGCCGTGGGACACCATTCGCCCGGCCATCAAGCCGGCAGTCGACCCGTTCAAACCGTACCTGGCACAGCTCAAGTCCGAGCATGATGCCCGTTCGGCCAAGGACGCGGAGTTTGTGTTCATTCGCGACAAGCTGGCACTGGCCCAAAAGCTGATGGCGGAAAAAACCGTCAGCCTCAATGAAGCCGAACGTCGCGCGCAACACGCCGATATCGAAGCCAAGCAGCTGGTGATGGAAAACATCCGCCGCAAGGCCAAGGGCGAAGATCCGCTCAAAGAACTGAAGAAAGAAGACGAAGACGCCATCGCGGCCGAGCCAGAAAAGACCAAACCGGAAGACGATGCCTACCTGAGCGAAACCGGGCGCATCCTGCTGGATTACTTGAAGCTGAACACCGCGGTCGCCAGCAACAAAAAGTGATGGCAATTTAATGCTGACGATCCCCGGATCGTCATCAAACAGTCATCATTCTGTCGTGAAATAAAGGACTGGGCCCGCTCTCTGAAAAAGAGCGGGCCCGGTCCTTTTTTTATCGCCAGAGATCGCCATGACCACGACCGAACAGCTGAGTGCCTTGAGTTCAATCCTGGCTCAAAGTGGTTTGCACAGTCTGTTCCAGCCGATCGTTTCGCTGTCCGAACGACGCATCCTCGGTTACGAAGCCCTCAGTCGCGGTCCCTCCAACAGCCCTCTGCATTCGCCCATCGCGTTGTTCGCTGTGGCCCGCCAGGCTGGCCGTCTCAGCGAACTGGAAATGGCCTGCCGACACAGCGCCTGCCGCCGCTTCAATGAACAACAGTTACCGGGCAAACTGTTTCTCAACGTCTCCCCCGAATCGTTGCTCGAAGCCGACCATCAACCGGGTAGAACCCTGCAAATGCTCCAGGACTTCGGCATTCCACCAAGTCAGGTGGTGATCGAGCTGACCGAGCAAACCCCGACCGACGATTTTCAGTTGCTGCAAAACGCACTGCATCACTACCGCGCCATGGGCTTTTCGATTGCACTGGATGACCTGGGGGCCGGGTACTCGAGCCTGCGACTCTGGTCGGAACTGCGTCCGGACTATGTGAAGATCGATCGGCATTTTATCGATGGTATTCATCAGGACGCGCTCAAGCGCGAATTCGTCGGCTCGATCCTGCAGATCGCCAAAGCTTCGCGGGCACAGGTCATTGCCGAAGGTATCGAACTTCCGGAGGAACTCGCGGTGTTGACCGAGATGGGGGTCGACCTGGTGCAGGGCTATCTGTTGTGCCGTCCGCAGGAGCACCCGCCACGGGACGCCCGGACGATGATGCCCAAGCACGACAGCAGTGCAGTGGCACTCAACGATGAAGGCAGCGACCTCAGCGCCCTGCTCAACGAACATCCGGCTGTACACCGCGATACCCCTACCGCTGACGTGCTGGAGGCTTTCCGTCGTCAGGCCAACCTGAACTCGCTGGCAGTGCTCGACGAACTCGGTCAGCCCTGTGGCATCGTCCACCGTCACTCGCTGTCCGATGCGCTGCTCAAGCCGTTTGCTACCGATCTGTTCGCGCGCAAGCCGATCAGCCGGTTGATGAGCGATGACTTCCTCGCCGTCGAGCTCAGCCAGTCGCTGCAACAGGTCAGCCGGCTGATCACCAGCCGCGCCCGGCAGCGCATCGAAGAGGATTTCATCATCACCCTCAACGGCGGCTATCTGGGCCTGGGTCGGGTGATCGATGTGCTCAAACTGATTACCGAACTGAAAATCCAACAGGCCCGCTACGCCAACCCGCTGACCCTGTTGCCGGGCAACGTGCCGATCCAGCAGTGCCTGACTCGCTTGTTGCAGCAGAGCCGCGAGTCGGTGATCTGCTACGTCGACATCGACAGTTTCAAGCCTTTCAACGATATCTATGGCTACGGCCGCGGTGATGAAGTCCTGCTGTGTCTGGCGCAATGCCTGAACGACCGCGTCGACCCCAGCCGCGATTTCGTCGGCCATATCGGCGGCGATGACTTCCTGCTGGTCCTCGGCCCGGAAGACTGGCACAAGCGCCTGAACCAGCTGCTCGAGGACTTCCACGGCCAATGCCGACGCTTCTACCGCAGCGAACACCTGGAAGCCGGCTGCTTCATCGCGCCCAATCGTCAGGGCGTCCGCCAGGAATTTGCGCTGCTGTCGCTGTCGATTGGCGTGGTGCATCTACACCCGCAGGCCTGTGGACAACTCGACGCCAGCCAACTCGCGGAAATGGCCTCACAGGCCAAGCATCATGCGAAGAATGTGCAGGGGGGGAGTATTCATGTGATTGATAGTTTGGGGTTGGCGAAGCAAGCTTAAACTGTTTAGCGGCGAGAGAAATGAACTGACCGTTTATTTACCCAACAACATCATCACACATAACGCTCTCGCCGCTGACAAGCCAGCGAATGAAAGCGACGAACTCATAAACATAAAGCCGTTAAATCAAGCTCACTCATCATCAATGGGCTTCTCTGACTTTATCCAGCGCATATAAAACTCTCTCTGAACACTATAGTCATTCGTGAGCTCACCTTCAGCATAATCAAATATATATACAACATCATCTAGCGAAGGCGCTTTCCCTAAAGTCAGCTCATAGGCTTTCAAACCAAGTGACATCTGAGAAGACATACTCGACGTATGAACATTAACTTTCGCCCCCTCGCAGTAAAAAATAAAATCAGGATGACCTTCTCTGACCCTCGCAAAACACTTGTAAAAATCATGATCAGAATAGACCTTGCGATAGCCGTTCCGCATTAAGAACTCTATCGTCACTTTCTTTTTATCGCAGATAAGCTGAGCGCCTTCCTTGCCACCATTAACACCAACAACTATATCCACAATAATTGTAGAGCTCATTTTTTTATCTTCCTATTTGGATTAGGTATGGAGTATCCGAACTCGCGACCGTTGTCTATGATCAACGTTGCACCAAGAACATCCTCACCCTTGATTCTAGAGGGTATTGCGATTTCTTTCTCTGCACCAAACAGATAATCCGCTCCCAATTCTTTTTTTAAATCATGGCCTGGAATTTTTCGCAGGGTATACAAATACCCTACCCGTGTATGGTCATTCGTAGCAAACTTCTTCCCCACATCCCTTGAGGTAGAGGTACTAATAAAGTTGCTAGGCGGATAATCGCTATCCATTGAATGAAGAAATAAATCATTGCTTTTCCCTTTGCTCTTGAATCCATTTTCAAACACATCATCGGGTTCTCGTTCGTCTCCGCGATATAGATAATCACCTTCCCCTTTTGGCGGTTTTGGCTCGCCTCTGTCTACCGAGGCCTTCCCCGCCGGATTTTCCGCCTCCCCCGGTTTCTTGCACTTACCCGCCCCCGGGCAGTCATTCAACCCCAGCGGATCAACCCACCCCGTCGGATTCAGGGTGTACTGATACCCGTTTAACCCACCCGCCAGCTTGCTCGGATCCGGTGTCAGGTAGCGGCCAATATCCGGATTGTAGTAGCGATGGCGGTTGTAGTGCAGACCCGATTCAGCATCGAAGTACTGCCCCTGAAAGCGCAACGGCTGCTCGAGCTGTTCTTCGCCAAAGTGCTTCAGGCTGGCGAGTTTTCCGTAGGCTTTGTAGGTCGCCGACCAGACGATTTCGCCGCTGTAGTCGGTGAGCTCTTGCGGGGTGCCGAGGTGGTCGAGTTGGTAGTAGAACGGGCAGGCCTTGCGTGGGCCTTTGCCATCGAGCATGGCCAGCGGGCGGAAGCTGCCGGGTTCGTAGAGGTAGCTGCGGTAGTGTTTTTTGCTGCTTTCGGCGACGAGGTTGTCGCCTTGCCAGAAAAACTCGGTGGTGTGGCCGTCGACGGTTTTGCCGATGCGCCGACCGAAGGCGTCATAGCGGTAGCTGGCGGTTCTGCCATCCGGCAGCGTGATGCCGATCAACCGGTGCTGGCAGTCGTAGCGGTATTCGGTGACGAGTTTTTGTGCGGTGCCGCGGCGCTCAAAGATCAGGTTGCCGAAGGCGTCGTAGTCGTAATGGCGGTCGCCTTGCAGCAGCAGGCGGTTGCCTTTGATCGTCGCCAGGCCCGGGCGATCGTGCATCTGCAGGTTGCCGGCAGGGTCATGGGCGAAGCTTTCCTGCTCTGGGTTGCGAGAGTGGCGGACGCGAACCAGACGGTTCAGCAGATCGTAGTGATAGTTGCGTTGGCCGTGACGACTGTCGGCAATGAAGTCGAGGTTGCCGTTGGCGCTGTAGGCGTAATCGCGACGATGGCGTGGCTGCTCGGCATGAGAAACCGCGTGGGCGTGCAATCGACCCTGCTCATCGTAGTGATACCGACTGAGCAATTGGCCCTGCTGGCGTTGCCGCTCGCGCCCCGCGTCAAAGACGTGCGTGGTCAGCCGCGTGCCGTTGAGGTCGATAGCGCTGAGCGCGCCACCCTTGGCGTGGTGGTAGTCGAGGGTGCTGTTGTCCGGCAGGCGCAGGTGATCGAGTTGACCGCAAGCGTTGTAGCGATAACGCAGGGTGCCCCAACCCTGATGTTCGGTGATCAGTCGGTCCTGCTGGTCGTACTCGAACTCCAGCGGGTGGTCGCGACCGTCATCGACGCTGACCAGACGACCAAGGCTGTCGTAGCGATAGTCGACCTTCTGGCCATCGGGCAAGGTCTTGACCAGCAAGCGCCCCGCCGCATCGCGCTGGTAAGCGGTGATCAGCGCTGAGCCGTCATCGCCAAATTCGGTTTTCTCCAGCAGATGGCCGTTGAGGTCATAGCGGTACGCCGTGCGCCGACCATCAAAACCGGTTTCTTGCTCGATCAGCCCGTTGGCGCCGTACGCCAACTGATACTTTTCGCCCACCTCGTTTTCGATTTCGCTGAGCAACAACCGCGCGTTGTCGTAGCGATAGTGCAACTGGCTGCCGTCGGCATTGATGCGACGGCTGACCAGATGCAGGTCATCGGCGTATTCGTAGCGCGTGACCTGGCCCGACTCATCGCGTTCGGCGATGAGTTTTCCGTAGGCGTTGTAGCTGAAGGCGCGGGTGACACCTCCAGGCAAAGTGGTCTGGATCAGCCGGCCGAGAACGTCCCATTGATACTGGGTGACCGCACCGTGTGCGTCCTGACGACGACTAAGCCGGCCCAATGCGTCGTAAGCGAAACACCGCCGACCACCGTCCGGCAGTTGCTCTTCGGTCAGTTGCCCGAGGTTGTTCCAGACAAGGAGGTGGCAACTGTTATCCGGATAGCGGATCGACAGCAGTCGCCCTTGATCATCGTACTGGTAATGGGTGATGTGCCCATCAGGGTCGATCTGTTCGGTGATATCGCCCTGGATGTTTCGCTGGTACTTCCAACGCGCCTTGCCCCGACGCATCGCCCGAACGAAACCGTTGTGATACTCGTAGTAAGTTGGTTCGTCTTCTGGCGGAATGACCGCCAGCAGCCGCCCGGCGTCGTCATAGGTGTATTGGGTGACACCACCGAGAGGATCTTTCTCGGCCACCAACTGACCGTTATCGTCGTAAGCCTTCAGGTGTTCGGCACCGTCCGGCTCGACCTTGCGCACCAGCCGTGCCTGCTGGTCGTGGACGTAAACCTCTTGGCTGCCATCGGCGTTGTGCAGCGTGACGCTGCCGTTATCGTCCCAGGCATAACGGGCGTCCATCTGCGCAAAACTCGCCCAGTGCCGCACGCATCGGGCGGCTTTGCCTTCGCGCTCCCACTCCCAGAAAAAACTCGCGCCGCCGGCCAGTTGCCGCTGGAGTATCACCGCCTGATTGTCGTAGTCGTAGCGCTCGCTTTCCCCCGCGGCGTTGACGGCTTCGATCAGTCGGTGGCAGTCGTCATAGCGATAGGCGACCAGCGTTTGCTCGGTTTGCCAGGCATCATCGGCACTCGCCGCCGCGCGATAGACTTGATAGTCGACGGCAATCAGATGTCGCCGGTCGTAACACAACAGCAAGGCGCGACCGGCGCCGTTGTCCAGACGTTTGATGCGCGCCTGGCGATCGCGGGTGATACGCAGGCGGTTGTTGTAAGGGTCGCTGATGGCCGTGAGGTTACCGTCACGAAAATGGTAGAACCGTGTCGCCTCACCGGCCTGGGCGAGGATCAGTTCCTCGGGCTCGTCACCCAGATAAATCGCTGCACGGGACAAACTGTTATGGATCGCCGGACGCTCGGCACTGGGTCTTGGGAAGCGCGTGCGGCGGTTTTCGTGGTCGATCCAGACGACATTGTCGCCTTCGATTTCCAGGCGATGCGCCAACGAGTGGCTCCAGCCAAAACCCAATCCACTATCGATTTCGACTGCACTGGTGCGGTACAACCGGGTGAAGGCGAACGGCAGCACACCATCGAGCTCGCCATCGGTGAGGGTCAGCAGTTCTTCGCCAGTAACCATCGACACCGGGCAGTTGTGGGTGGCGGTTTTATCTGCCGAATCGGCGCTGTCGCCGTTGGGGTTTTTCGCCTGATCCGGGGCGTTGTCGTGATGCTCCTGCTTGCTCAGGCTGGTCTTGGGCCCAGACTTGTCGCGGGCGATGGCCGCAGGGTTTTTCACGTAAAGGATCGACGCTTCGCCAGGGGTAATCTTCAGCGGCCCCCGGGGTGTTGGCGCCAACGACGCATTTCGGGCACTCACCATCAGCGGCTTGAGCGCATCGGCGTGACTGCTGAAACGCTGATTGCTCGACACTTGCGCCAACCGGATGCTCAAGGCTGCCAGCCACTGTCGAGCACGCTGTGACTTGATCTTCCCCAACACTTTGGCGCCCACACCGGCCCCAACGCCCATCGGTCCGGTCACGCAGGCCAGGAGCAATCCGACCAACACGCCTGTACGAATTTCGGCCATTACTTCGGCTTCGTACTGCGGCGGCAGCATCCGCAACCAACTGGTGACGGCCGTCAGATAGATGAACAGCAACGGTTCATCGCTGAGCACCAGCAACCCATTGGCAATCGCTTCTGTGGAAGCGTTGAGCAGGGTTTCGAGTTCGGCCTGGGTCAGGTACTCGAGAAGTTTTTCACTGTTGGCTTGCAGGTCGGCCAGCAGTTGATAGAGCTGCTGGACATCGTCCCAGAGGTCGAGCAAAGCACTTTCGACACCCCGCCGATCAGCCTGCTGCAACGCGTTGTAGCGCTCAAGAAAACCACTTTGCGAAAAGCTCGCCCACAGCGGTTGAAACTCGTTCGTCCACTCGCTTTGCAGCCAGTCCTCTAGTTCGGCAATGGTGGTTTGATAGGAGGCGTAGAGCGCCTTGACGTGGTCTTGAGAGACGTTGGGGTAAAAGGTGATTCGGTGCCGCTGGCCACGCCAGCATTCGGGGACTTCAAGGATGCCGCCAGGGCCGATAACTGCGTGGACCGGCTCGCCGACTACCTCATCTCCTCCCGGCCCGTCGACCAATGCTTCGAGCATCACCGGGGTATTGCCGATCGGCACGAAACGCGCAGTGTCGAACATGTGCACCAGGGTCAACGATCCGCCAGCCGGACAGGACGCAACGGTGGCACTGATCGGTGTGGTCGAGTTTTTCGGGGCGCTGAGGCTGACGTCGTTGCCGACCTTGAACACCTGTTCGACATCCAGCGCTGCGCCCGTCCAGAAACTTTCGGCCCAGGAATCGTAGTCGCTAAGGCAGTGCCGAAAGTCATTGAAGACCGCCGTAATGTCCGGATCTTTCGGGTTCAGCGCAGCAATGACCAGATGGCCAATGGCAGTGTTCAAGGCCTGCAGTTTTTTTGGATCGAGCATTCGCAATCTTCGCGCGGTCGCTGTGGGACGCGAGACTGTGCGGGGATTGCGCGGGGAATGAAGTCAGGACAAACGGAGGAGGATGTAGGGTATTTCGCTAAAGCGGAGGGAATGGCTCAATCAAGCAGAACGGGCACTGCTTGGTCGGCGAATAGGTCGCAAACGCCTGTAGGAAAGAGGTTTACCCGCGATCGCGGGCAAACCGGATCAGCCCGCGTGAGAGTGGCCGTCAAGCATCACGTGACGCCAGCTCCTTGAGCTTGATCTCGGCCAGCGGATGTCCGGCCTTGGCCGCCATCTGCCACCAACGCGCTGCCTCGGCAGCATCAGGGGCCTTGCCCGGTGTTCCGGCAAGGCTGATCACCCCGACCTGATAAGCCGCTTTACCGTCCCCCGCCAATGCGGCAAGGCGCAACAAACGTACGCCCTCTTCACGGGCACCGAGGCCTTGGCCACGAAACGTCAGGATGTGGCCGTAGAAGCTTTGCGCACCGACATCACCGAGGTTCGCCATGCGCGCGAACTGGCCTTCAAGCCAGCTCCAGCCACGTGGCTGACGGACAAACCATGACCAATGAAACAGCCTGCGTGCCAGCCAGTAACTGGCACGAGCCTTGAGTCGCCAGAGCATTCAGGCCTCCGCTGATTCGGGGTATTCGTACTCAAATACCCGCACCACTTCCGACGCATGCCAGGACGCGGCAGCCACGCCATCGGAAGGTCCGGAGAAACGCCCCAGTCGCTCGACGCATTCGAAGAACCCGGTGCGCGGCAGACGGCTGGCGCCCTGGCTGATGACCAGCGAACTGCGCAGCGGCTGCTCGGCCCGTGCATCCAGAGCCGCCAGGTGCTCAAGGGCCGCAGTCAGGGTTTGCATGGCCGGGCTTGGCAACTGCAAACGTTCAAGCAAAGCGCGATAAGTCAGAAGATGACGCTGGCGGCGGGCCTGATCCAGCTCGCCGATTAATCCGTCCCAATGTTGACGACTGATGCGTACGCTCACGATTCATCCCTCCATCCCGGCACCGTCAATTCCCAGGCCAGGCTGCGGCGAATCGCTGCGTCAGGTTGACGCTCGCCACTTTCAATCAAGGCCAGGTAAGACGGGCTGATGCCTACCGTGCGGGCCAGCGCCTCGATGGCGATGCCCTTCCCTTCGCGCAAACTGCGTAGTTGATCCAGACCCGGAAGAACCTGGTCTGCTGCGGCCGCGTGACGGACTGTCGCTTCACGCGGTGGTTGTTCAGTGACGCCTGCTGCTTTCAATAACGCTTGATACTGAGCCCACGGCAGAACCGCATATTCGGGTTCGCCATCACGTGCAATTATCTGAATATCCATGACTACCCCGTAGGACAACAACACTTAGCGAGTCAGCACTTTTCCTTAGAAGTGTAATCCTAACAGCCGCCAAGGTCGCGAGGGGCGATCAATCTATGGATGAACCTGATTCAAATCAGGTTTTTTTCGGGCCTTGCAGTTGTAATTGCTCCGGCGTATCCGGCAAGCGCTCCACGACCGCAAGCTTTTCTGGACTCTGGCGGTCGCGCCAGGCACGGAAAGCGTTCAGTTCGTCATCGAGGGTTTTCATCACCCAGGCCAGCACGGCGATGTCATCGAGCATGCCAAATACCGGGATGAAATCCGGGATCGCGTCGAGCGGGCTGAGAAAGTACATCAGCCCCGCCACCACGGTCAGCATCGACTTGCGACTGATGTCCCGATACTCACCGCGCCAGTACGCAAGGCACAATGCCTGCAGCAATCGCAGGTCGTCTTTAAGCTTGCCCAAACGGTTACCCTGGCTCGCGCCTTTCCTGGCGACGGCAAACAACAGGGCCGGTAATCGCCCACGACTGAGCAACCTTCCCGCCAAGGGTAGAAATCGAGCGAAATTCCAGGGTGCTTTCATCATCTCTCTCGCTGAAATGTTATCCACACAAATTGTGGATAACCTTGTGAACAGAGCCGCTTTTCACGCCTGAAGGCCCCGTCTTACAAGGGCCCGGCTCAGATCGGGCGTTTTTTACTCACATAAAAAAACCCCAATATTTCATTGACTTGGCAACCTGCTGCGTTTAGCTGCGGCACCCTCAATGCTGTGACTCCACTCCACTGCGTCCGTTCGCTTGAATTGTCGACCACTGAACGCCAGATGCAACAACGCCCCGCATGAACGGGGCGTTGTTTTTATAACAGACGCTGATTACTTGGCGGCGTCTTGTTTTGCCGGATCTTTGATCGCCAGCAGTTCCAGGTCGAATACCAGCACCGAATTGGCCGGGATTGCCGGGCTAGGGCTTTGTGCGCCGTAGGCCAGGTCGCTAGGGATGTACAGTTTGTACTTCTCGCCAACGTGCATCAGTTGCAGACCTTCAACCCAACCCGGGATCACGCCGCTGACCGGCAGATCGATCGGGCTGCCGCGCTCGACGGAGCTGTCGAAAACGGTGCCGTTGGTCAGCTTGCCAGTGTAGTGAACAGTCACTACGTCAGTCGGCTTAGGCTGTGGGCCGTCGGCTTTCTTGACCACTTCGTACTGCAGACCCGAAGCCGTGGTAACGACACCCGGCTTCTTCGCGTTGTCTTCGAGGAATTTCTTGCCGGCAGCTGCCGACTCTTCGCTCATCTTGGCCAGACGCTCTTCAGCGCGCTTTTGCAGCGCAGCGAAAGCTTCGACCAGTTCGTCATCCTTCAGTTTCTGTTCTTTCTTGCCAACGGCATCTTCGATGCCTTGGGCTACGGCTTTGGAATCCAGGTCATCCATACCTTCCTGAGCCAGGCTCTTGCCCATGTTCAGGCCAATACCGTAGGAAGCTTTTTGCGCCGGGGTTTTCAGCTCGACGCTGGACTGCGAGTCACAACCCGCAAGTACCAGGCTAACCAGGGCCACCGCCGCCGCCAACCGATGCTGTTTCATGCTATTTCCTTGTTCATGCGCCTAAAGGGCAATCGAATAAAGCCGCGAGCTTATCAGGCCGCCACGACCAATGGCTACCGGCATGAGAGCAGGAAAGCTCCGATAAGTTCAGGTCTTTTAACGCATTTTGCGAGGGGTGGTCATGAAGCTTCTGTCAGCTTCTTCTCAGCGTAATAAACGTCGGTTCCTACAGCGTCCGGCGTAATGGCCACTTGCCGCGCATCCGAAGCTAAGGCATAACAACGCTATAAATCGACAAGGAAGTCTAACTTGCGCCTCTTGATCCGTGTGCTGTTACTGATAATCACCCTGCTGGCAGTCGCTCTGGCGGTGGTCCTGTATTACGTCGCCAACCCGAAGCTGCCGGCCTATACGCCAGTCGAGCAGGTGAACTACCTCGAGCAGTGGGACGCCGCCGACCGCCAGACCTACTACTTCACGCCGCAGGGTACGCAGGTCAAAGGCCTGCGCTACAACTGGTTCACAGCACYTGAACTGCCGTTCTCGGAGCAACGCTTTGCCACGCCCGAATACCTCGCGCGTTTTGGTTTTCTGGTGGATCCCGCCCAGAAAGCCACGCCGAACAACCCCGGCAACCTGCCCGTCGGCTTCGCCCGTCATCAGAATCCAGGCAGTAAAGAAGAGTTTCTGGATGTTACCTGCGCCGCCTGCCATACCGGCGAGCTGCACTTTAAAGGCCAGGCAGTACGCATCGACGGTGGCTCGGCCCAGCACGTATTGCCTTCCAGTGTCCCCACTCTGCGCGGCGGCAGTTTCGGTCAGGCATTGGTCGCAAGCCTCGCCTCGACCTACTACAACCCCTGGAAATTCGAACGCTTCGCACGCAATGTACTCGGTCAGGACTATGACGCCCAGCACTCACAACTGCGCCAGGACTTCAAAACGTCGCTGGATACCTTCTTGCGCGCTGCCTGGAATGACACCCACCGCGGCCTCTACCCCACCGAAGAAGGCCCGGGCCGTACCGACGCTTTCGGTCGTATCGCCAATGCCAGTTTCGGCGACGCCATTTCGCCGAACAATTATCGAGTGGCCAATGCGCCCGTGGACTACCCCCAGCTATGGGATATCTGGAGTTTCGACTGGGTGCAATGGAACGGCTCAGCCCAGCAACCCATGGCACGCAACATCGGCGAAGCCCTGGGTGTCGGCGCGACTCTGAGCTTCTTCGATGCCGCCGGCCAGCCGCTCAAGGGCGACGATCGCTACCCTTCCAGTGTGCGAGTACGTGACCTGCAACTGATCGAAGAAACCCTGAAGCGACTCAAACCTCCGGCCTGGCCCGAAGCATTGCTCGGCAGCATCGACAAGCCGCTGGCCGCCAAGGGCCGCACGCTGTTCGCCGAGAACTGCGCCGGTTGCCATGTACCGAACGTGACGGTAACCAACGGCCGGCCAGAACAGAAACTGAAGATGTTGCCGGTGGACGTCATCGGCACCGACCCGGGGGCCGCCAACAACATCGCCGACCACCGTTTCGACCTGAGCGCGCTCAAATGGGACCTGGCCGAACTGGCGAAACTGGACGTCAAACTGCACCCGGCGCCTGCCGGACCACTGGACCTGAGCAAACTCTCGGTTGCCAAAGGGTTGGCTTACGTAACGGCCTTCGTCGAAAACCGCGCTTACCGTGACGCCAACGTCACACCTGAAGAGCGCCCTGCCATGGATGGATTCGGGCTGCCGATTGGCGTTCGTGAACTACGCGCCTACAAGGCACGACCGCTGGCGGGCGTCTGGGCGACGCCACCGTTTCTGCATAACGGTTCGGTGCCGAATATCTACCAACTGCTCTCGCCGCAGGATGAACGTGCAGCCACCTTCTATAGAGGCACGTTCGAATACGACCCGCAGCACCTGGGTTATCGCACTGAAGCCTTCAGCAACGGTTTTGAGTTCGACACGCGAATCACCGGCAACCACAACGGCGGTCACGAATTTCGTGCAGGCGAACGAGGCAACGGGGTCATCGGCCGTCTGCTGCAAGCACAAGAGCGCTGGGCGCTACTGGAATACCTGAAAGTGCTTGGCGGTCCTTTGGAATCGCAACTGCCATGACCATCACCTCAGCCAAAAGGACTTGCGTATGTTGATCACTCTTT
The DNA here is from genome assembly GCF_056397385.1 of Pseudomonas sp. 05N36. Lineage (NCBI taxonomy): Bacteria > Pseudomonadati > Pseudomonadota > Gammaproteobacteria > Pseudomonadales > Pseudomonadaceae > Pseudomonas > Pseudomonas sp. 05N36. The sequence goes on from NZ_JBFTNH010000017.1 coordinate 114,165, forward strand.
GGCTGCGCATTGGCGTACTACTAGGCAAAGCCCTGCTGCTCCTGTTGGGACTCGGCTTGCTGGGCTGGGCAGTGGCGACAGCCTGGTTCGCCTGGCATCACAGCGGCCCGGTCTCCGCAAACGAGCGCATTCCGGCCGGTGAAGCGGCAATGACGCAGGAGATCATCCAGACCGCCGTGCGCATCGTCGACCAGCACCGCGAAAACACTCGCTTCCTGCGCGATGCCCACGCCAAGGCGCATGGCTGTGTAAAAGCCGAGGTTCAAGTGCTGGCCGACCTGGCGCCTGAACTGCGCCAAGGTGTCTTTAGCGAAGCCGGCAAGACCTGGCAAGCTGTCTTGCGCCTGTCCAACGGTAACGCCTATCCACAATTCGACAGCGTCCGCGATGCCCGAGGCATGGCGATCAAATTGCTTGATGTACCGGGAACGCAGCTACTCAAGGATCAGCAGAGCCGCAGCGAGCAGGACTTCGTGATGTTCAGCCATCCGAACTTCTTCGTCAGCAATGTCGCCGAGTACCGTCAGAACGTCGCGGCCCAGGCGGATGGCAAACAGGTCATGGCGTTCTTTCCGAGTTGGGATCCGCGCAGCTGGCAGGTTCGTCACCTGTTCATTGCCTTGGCGACGCTGGCGCCAGCACCGGCCAGCCCGACCCAGACCACTTATTTTTCCGTCTCGCCGTATAAATTCGGTACGGCCAATGCCAAGTTCCGCGTTGCACCAGACCCTGGCAGCTGCCCCGACTACACCCTGCCTGCGCAGAATCAAGCACTGCCAAACTATTTGCGCAGCGCACTGAATCAACAGCTGTCGACGGATCGGGTGCCCGCGTGTTTTGTCCTGCAGATCCAGCGCCAGGATCCGACCAGGTACATGCCGATCGAGGACACCAGCATCGAATGGCGTGAAAGCGATGCGCCGTTTGAAACCGTGGCGCGGATCCGGATCCCTGCCCAGGACTTCGACACGCCAGCGCTGAACCTGCAATGCGATAACCAGTCCTTCAACCCCTGGTTTGGCCTGGAAGCCCATCGCCCTATCGGCGGTATCAATCGGCTACGTAAAGCGGTGTACGAAGCGGTCAGTGATTACCGGCACGCGCGCAATGCCGAACAGTGACCCACGAAAAAAGCGACCCAAGGGTCGCTTTTCCATCGGAGCAATGACTTGATAAAACCCTAGACAGCAAAAAGCCCGCATTAAGCGGGCTTTCCGTGGTGACCTGGCGTTCAGTGTTCCAGGTTACCGAATATGGCGCAGCGGACGGGACTCGAACCCGCGACCCCCGGCGTGACAGGCCGGTATTCTAACCGACTGAACTACCGCTGCGCGTAGCGTTGAAAGTAAGTGGTGGGTGATGACGGGATCGAACCGCCGACATTCTGCTTGTAAGGCAGACGCTCTCCCAGCTGAGCTAATCACCCTTTACCTTCGTTGCGGGGCGCATTGTGCCACAAAAATTCATAACGTGCTGATTTAATTAAGAAAAATATTAAAAAAGCTGAATTTCAATGAAACAGTGCACATCGCATGGAACTCTTACAGCAAAAAGCCCGCGTTAGCGGGCTTTCCGTGGTGACCTGGCGTTCAGTGTTCCAGGTTACCGAATATGGCGCAGCGGACGGGACTCGAACCCGCGACCCCCGGCGTGACAGGCCGGTATTC